>CAZDIZ010000001.1:0-1792 GCA_964505625.1 uncultured Solibacteraceae bacterium
ACGCGGAGGCTTGTGTATCGGGAGATCTGCTCGTAGTCGCGGTCCTTGTGCCAGACCGGCACACCGTTGGCGATAGCGATAGCGGCGATCAGACAATCGTTCGAAGACCGTATGGTAATGCCTCGCCGGCATCCTTCACGATAGATCTCGGCGGCGTCGAGAAACAGTTCCATCGGGAGAGGATCGCTCAATGACGGCATCGCCTGTAATGCGTCACGAACTTTCGCCGACGCGGCACAGGGGCGCAGTCCCTGCAACACTTCTTGAACCACAGGTCCGCAAACAGCAAAGCGCAGAGTTTGCTCCGGATCCAGATGCCGCCCCATCCGGCCGTTTAGAAGTTCGATCCAAATGGAAGTGTCGACGAGAATCACTTGGCTCGGGTCCGGCGCCGCCGCGGCATACTTCGAGCGATGGGCACATCTTCGCGCATCTCGGAGAGGTTACCTTGCCAGAGGCCGGTGCCGAAGACGGAGCTCAATTCGAGTATCTTTCGGCGCCGGATGGCATCAGCAAGAGCGGCGTTCACCGTGGCAGAGTACGTTTTCTGACCCAGGGCTTGTGTGGCTTCATTGAGCAAGGCCATATCAACCATAAGAGTCGTACGTCTCATACATACAGTATACATCCCTGGTGTAGCGCTCTAAAGCTGTTTCCGCGCCAGATAGAACGTCCGGTGGCCAGGCCGCACGATGGGGTGATCTTTCACGAAGCGGCCGACGTCCCAAGCTCGGATGCGGTCGAAGCCTGCTCCGCGTAGGGCGCGGCGGATTTCCTCATCGCTCCAGCAGACTTCTTCGACGCGCTCGTGATGGCGCCGCCATAGGTTGCCTTCCTGGACGAACCACTCGACGTCGCTCCAGGCGCAGTCGTGCGCGTGGTCGTTTCCGTTGCGCATCGCCACGACTAGCCCCGGCTCCTCCAGCCACCAGGTGTGCGTCCAGCACTCTTTGAATGAGAGGCGCGTATTGACGTCGAAGAAGAAGTGGCCGCCGGGATTGAGCGCGTGCGAGACAGCCTTCGCCACGCGCACCAGTCCGGCTTTGCTCGGCACGTGATTGAGCGCGTCGGCTTCGCAGGTGATCAAATCCACCGGTGCGGGCAACTTGAATTCGCGCATGTCGGCGCATAGAACGCGCAGCTTCACGCCCGCCGCGCGCGCCTTCTCTCGCGCCAAACGGCACATCGCGGGCGACAGGTCCACGCCGTACGTCTTGATACCTTGCTTGGCGAACTCGACCGCGGCCGTGCCGGTTCCGCATCCCAGATCACAAGCGGATCTGACGTCCTTCATAATCCGGCCCAGTGCATGCTGCCGCGCATTATCGGCCCACGGTACGTGACCGGAAAACAGACGGTCGTAATACAGCGCGAGCCATCGATAGGGATGGACGCCGAAAGTGGAAGGCATACTTCTATCCTTCCACTACGGCACGGGCTTGCGGTAGTCGAAGTCGCCCATGCCCATCGCGGGTTCGCGCTTGGCGATGTGGAAACCGTAGGCGCCCAGGTTGAACTGCACCTTGCCGGGATACATGCGATAACCGATGCGCTCGCCGCGGTAGATGTCGTGGAGCGGGCAGTAGTCGGCCACCGGAAGCTCGACCGTGCCGCTCAGTTTCCGGTTGGACAGGTTCACGATCACTACGACCTCGTCCTTGCCTTTGCGGCGCAGGAAGCTCACCACACTCGACGGTTCGCTGTTGCCCAGCCAGACGACTTCACCCGAGGTGAGCGCCAGCTCGCGCAACCGCAGTTGGAACAGCTTGCGGTAGGCGTCGAACACCCAACC
>CAZDIZ010000001.1:1892-45455 GCA_964505625.1 uncultured Solibacteraceae bacterium
GCCGCGTGGTAGGTGAAATTGTAGCTGATGTCGAACGCCTTCCACTGATGCTCGGGCATGTCGGCTTCGGCCAGCATCAGGACGTTCGGCTTCACTTTGTCCAATGCGTCGCGAGCCTGTTCCCAAAAGGCGGTGGGGCTGCCGCCCGCCACATCGCAGCGAAATCCGTCGACGTCGAATTCCTTCACCCACCACACCAGGTTGGCCGTGAAGTAGTCACGCACCTTGGGATTCGAAAAATCCAGCACTGGCCGGCGCCAGTTGCCAAGTTTGACCTTGCCATCCGGGTTGTGGACGAAGAAGTCCGGCCACTTCATCAGCACGCTGTCAAACGCGGCGTGATAGAAGACCATGTCGAGCATGATCTTCAGCCCGCGCTTGTGCGCCTCAGCGGTGAGCGTCTTCAGATCCGCGTTGGCGCCGTATTCGGGATCGATCGCGTAGTAGTCGCGGATGTTGTACGGCCCACCGTGGGCCAGCGCCGTACGCTGCGCGATGGGGCTCAAATACAGCACGTTCACACCGAGTTTGGCCAGATGATCGAGCCGCGCGGTCACGCCCGCCAGTGTTCCTTCGGGGCTGAACGACCGCAACCAGACGTGATAGATGATGGAGCGACTCACCCATTCGGGCACCGCGCGCGCTTCGCGCGTGGACGGCGCGGCGCTCAGCAGCATGGACGCCGCGACCGCCCACAGAACGACGCTTTTCGTGAACATTGTCAGATGAACTTGTATTCGCCGGGAACCGGGAGTGGAGGCGCCGCCATCTTCAGGTCGTAGCCAAACGCTTTGGGCATCAGATCCTGTTTGGAATTCAGGATCATGTCCCAGGTGATCTCCAACCCCGAATACGCCGACTCGCGCGCCATGATGCAGGTGAGCGTGCTTTCGGCCACCGCTTGTCCGTGATTGATGTACGGCCCGGTGCCACGCACACTGTTCACCAGGTCGACGTGCTCCTGCACCTGCGGGTTGACGGCGGACTTTTCGCCCATGTCGCGGCAATCCGTGCGGCCCTTGGTGCCCACCAGAAGTTCGTATACCTTGCGATAGCAGCCCTGCGGATACTGCCGGCATTCGCTGATGAGCTTCAATCCGTTCGGATAGGTGAACTCCGAACGCATGTGATCGTAGATGTTACCGTAGAGTTCCTGGCGCGGCCGCCAGGCAACACCGCCGCTCGCCACCACCTTCTCCGGGTGCATGCCCACGAACCAATTGATCAGGTCAATGTTGTGGAAATGCTGCTCGACGATCTGATCGCCGCACAGCCAGAGGAAGCTGTACCAGTTGCGGTGCTGCCACTCCATGTCGCCCCATTTGGGATCGCGAGACTTGGCGTGCATCACCGGGCCGGAATTGTAGCCAACGTAAGCCGCCGCGATGTCGCCGATCGCACCGGCCTGCACCTTCGCGCGTGTCTCACGGATAGCGCTGTTCGAGCGGTTCTGCGCGCCGCTGACCACGGTGAGGTTCTTGTCGGTCGCCTTGAGCGCGGCGGCCATGAAACGGCGCACCCCGGTCGCGTCGGTGGCGATGGGTTTCTCGGCGAACACGTGCTTGCCGGCGTTGATGGCCGCTTCAAAGTGCAGCGGACGATATCCCGGCGGCGTGCACAGCATCACGATATCGACGTCGGAAGCAACCAGCTTCTGATAGGCGTCAAATCCAACGAAGCGGTTTTCGTGCGGAACGTTTACTTTGGGGGCGACGGCGGCGTAGCGGGCGTCCTGGCGCAGTGTGTCCAGGCATTTGAGCAGCTTGTCTTCAAAGACATCGGCAAGCGCCGTGACTTCCACCTCGTCGTTGCCTTGTAAGAATTGGGCGGCCGCACCCGTTCCGCGGCCGCCACACCCGATGAGCCCTGCTTTGAGCTTTCGAGCTTGCATGGAAGTTGTTTGTACTAGATGAACTTGTACTCGCCCGGAATCGGCAGCGGCGGCACGTCCATCTTCTCTTCGTAACCGAAGGCCTTGGGCATCAGATCCTGCTTGGAGTTCATGATCATGTCCCAAGTGATCTCAAGGCCGGAATACGCCGCTTCGCGCGCCATGATGCAGGTCAGCGTGCTTTCGGCCACCGTCATGGCGTGGTTGAGGTACGGACCGTCGCCGCGGATGGAAGCCACCATGGCCATGTGCTCGCGCACGTAAGGGTTGTCCAGGCCCTGATGGCGGGCCTGCTTGGAACTCGCATCCAGGCTGTAACCGTTGCTGCGGCCCTTGGTGCCAACGATCAACTCGTTCACCATTTCCTTCGAGCCCTTGGGGAACTGCCTGCAATGACTGGACATATGAACACCGTTGGCGTAGACGAAATCCGCCGTCAGGTGATCGTAGATATTGCCGTAGATTTCGTTTTTCGGGCGCCACACCGCGCCGCCACTGGCCACCACCTTCACCGGGTGCGCGTTCATTGCCCAGTTGCAGACATCGATGTTGTGCAGGTGCTGCTCCACCACCTGGTCACCGCAGATCCACAGGAACGAATACCACTGGCGATGCTGCCAGGTCATGTCGCCCCACTTCGGATCGCGCTCTTTCTGGAACACCACCGGACTGCCCACCCAGTTCGCATAAGTGGCCACCACATCGCCGATGGCGCCGTCGTGGATCTTCTTGATGGTCTCCTGATAGTCGCGCGAGAAGCGCCGCTGCGCGCCGCTCACCACGGTCAGCTTCATCTCTTCGCTCTTCTTCGCCGCGGCCATAAAACGGCGTACGCCGGTGGCGTCGGTGCCGAAGGGCTTTTCACAGAACACGTGCTTCTTGGCTTCGATGGCGGCTTCAAAGTGCATGGGACGATAGCCCGGAGGCGTCGCCAGCAGCACCACGTCGATGTCGCTCGCCAGCACCTTCTTGTAAGCGTCGAATCCGACGAAGCGATGATCGGGATCCACCTTGATGCGGTCCTTCAACGCTCCGTTCTTCTCCGGATCGCGCAGCTTCGCCAGCGACTTCTCCTGACGGTCCTCGAAAATGTCGGCCATGGCGACCAGTTCCACGCGGTCGTCGCCGGTCAGCAGGTTTTCCACCGCCTGCGTGCCGCGTCCGCCGCAACCGACCAGGCCGGCCTTCAGCTTCTCTTTACCAGCACCGCGCACCAGCTCCGGCCGCAGGATGGTGAATGCGGATGCGCCCACACCAGCCGCACCGGAATTGCTCAAAAAAGAACGTCTCGATAAGGTTTTCAGAATATGGTCCATGATCAATGCCTCGGTCGGGACCATTGTATAACCATCCGCGGGGCTGCACACAGTGCGATTTGCCTTCGTTTCTGTTCAGCCATACTGTCCACCGTCTAGATCTCCCAACCGCCCTGCGGGACAATGTGAGTTTAGCCCTACCGCTAAGTGAGGAGAGAACAGTGGCTGTTATCGAAGGTGTGAACGTCGTCATGGTGGGTCCCCGGCGGCCCAGTGGACACGAAGTGGACCTCGCCGCGACCCTCGAACTGATCGATTTTCACAATTCGACCGGAGTAAAGGGCATCGCCGTCCTTGGAACTACCGCCGAATTTGTGCATCTGGATTTCGATGAACGCAAGCGGTTGATCCCGATGGCCGTGAAGCGCGCCAAGATTCCCGTGGTGGCCGGCGTGGTTCACTCAACGCTGGATGGTTCGATTCAACTCGGCCGGGAAGCGGCTGCCGCCGGCGCCGCGGCGCTGTTGTTGATGCCGCCGTACTTTTTCCGCTATCAGCAGGAGGAGATCAAGGAATTCTACCTGCGGTTCGCGGACGAAATCGGCGACGCCGCCCCCATCTATCTCTACAACATTCCGTTCTTCACCAACGAGTTGGCGTGTGAGACGGCGATCGACCTGCTCTCCACCGGCCGCTTTGCCGGCATCAAGGATTCTAGCGGCACGTGGGAGTACTACACAAAGCTGCGCGCCCTTCGCGCGCAGAAGCCTTTCACGTTGCTGATCGGCAACGACTCGATCTTCACCCGAGCCCGCATGGACGGCGCCAACGGAGTCATCAGCGGCGTTGCGTGCGGTCTTCCGGAGTTGATGGTGGGCCTGGACCGCGCCATCTGTTCGGGCAACACCGCCAAGGTGGAACAGCTCGAAGGCCGCTTGCAGGAATACATCAAGTGGCTCGGGGAGTTCCCCACTCCGCTCGGCGTCAAGGAGACCACCGGCTTGCGCGGGCTGAAGGTTGGTCCGCACGCGATTCCGCTCAGCCCGGCGCGGCAGCGCAAGCTGGAGGAGTTCCGCGAATGGTTCCAGGGCTGGCTGCCCCAGGTGAAGAAAGAGGTAGCCTAGTAGTTGATGCCCGATTGTCCTCAACTACCTACTAAACAGATCGCGGAAGACTTTCGCCGTAACGCTCACCAAGCCGTTGATTGGATGGCCGAATATCTGGCCGATCCGCGCCAATACCCGGTCCTGCCTCGCGTTCAGCCGGGCGAGCTGACCGATAAGCTACCGCGGACCGGACCCGAAACCGGTGAGCCGCTCGAACGCGTCATCGAAGATTTTCATAAACTTATCCTCCCGGCCGTCACACACTGGAATCATCCCGGCTTCATGGCTTATTTCGGCTCCTCGGCTTCGGCGCCGGGCGTGCTCGGTGAAATGCTCTCGGCCACCGTCAACACCAATGGCATGGTCTGGAAAGCCGGACCGGCTTCGACCGAACTGGAACAGACCGTGCTCGGGTGGCTGCGGCAGTGGCTGGGATTGCCGGACGACTTCTTCGGCATTATCTACGACACCGCCTCCATCAGTAGCACGCACGCCATGGCCGCCGCTCGCCAGTTTGCGGATCCTGAATGCCGCCGGCGAGGCAGCCTGGGCAACCTGACGGCCTACATCTCCACGCAGACGCACTCCTCGGTCGAGAAAGCCGCCATCGCCTTGGGCATCGGGCAGGACAACGTCCGCAAGTTGGAGGTGGACGACGCGTTCCGCATGCGGCCCGATCTGCTCAGCGCCGCCATCCAGCAGGACCTCGCGGCCGGCCGCAAGCCGTTTTTCGTCACCGCGACGGTCGGCACCACGTCCACCACCAGTATCGATCCGGTCCCCGAAATCGCGACGATCGCCGAACGCCACGGCCTGTGGCTGCACGTCGATTCGGCCTACGGCGGGTCGGCCGCCATCGTCCCGGAGTTTCATCACATCTACGATGGCGTTGAGCGCGCGCAGTCGGTGGTGTTGAATCCGCACAAATGGCTGGTCACACCATCGGATTGCAGCGCATTCTATACACGCCGCCCGGATATGCTGCGCGAGGCGTTTTCGCTGATCCCGGATTACCTGCGCACACCGGATCATCCGCGCGTGGTCAACTTCATGGATTACGGATTACAGCTTGGCCGCCGCTTCCGTTCGCTCAAGCTGTGGTTCGTGATGCGCTACTTCGGCCGCGAAGGGCTGCAGAGCATTCTGCGCAATCACATCCGTTGGGCCCAGGATCTGGCCGCCGCAATCCGCCGCGATGAGCGCTTCGAAATCATGGCTCCGACGCCGCTGTCAGTGGTGTGTTTCCGTCTGCGCACGTCCGACGAGGCCAACCAGAAGCTCATCGACCAGGTGAACGCAACCGGGAAGACGTTCCTGTCGGGAACCGTGCTGAAGGGCAAGTTCACCATCCGCATGGCCATCGGCAACATTGGCACCACGTGGGACGACGTCGAACAGATCTGGAATCTGATTTGCGCGGCCGCGTAGCTTAGCTGGCGATTGCGTTGGCGCGACGGCGATCAGGCTGGCCTTCCAGGCCGAGGACGTGCATTTCCAGCCGCACAAGATCCGAGCGAACCGCTTCGAAATCGCCGCAGGCCGTATTGTGGCGGATGCGGCGCGCGCATTCGGAAACATCCGCCGCGGCCAGGCGTTCGGCGGCGTCTTCGAGCTTCTGCGCCTCGGCGATAGTTTCGGCTTCGTCGGAGCGGTACGCCGCCGCCCGCAACTTCTCCAACCGGGCGGGTGAAAGCTGTACGAATAGCACCGACATGTCTTCGGCCGGCACCGGGCGGGCGGGCAGGCCGGCCATCGCCGGCAAGGCGCTCGCCCTGGCGGCGTCCGGCTGCGCCAGTTCGAGCTGTAATGTGACGTAGAATGTACTGCCGCGGCCGACTTCGCTCTCCACGCGAATGTTGCCGCCGTGCATTTCCACCAAGCGGCTGGTGATGGCCAATCCCAGCCCCGTGCCGCCGTACTTGCGGCTGATGCTGCCGTCGGCTTGCGTGAACTTCTCGAAGATCACCGGGAGCTTTTCGGGCGGGATACCCGATCCGGTGTCGGCCACCTGCAATTCCAGGTGGAAGCGGTTGGCGCCGGGAGCCTGACGGCCGCCGAGGCGGATCACGACCGAACCGACTTCGGTGAACTTCACGGCGTTGCTGAGCAGGTTGTTGAGGATTTGCCGCAGACGCAGCGGGTCGCCGAGCAGGCGGCTGGGGAACTCCGGTGGAATCGCCGCCGACAACCGGATGCCCTTTTCGCGTGCGCGCGGCTCCTGCGAATGCACGCAGTCGGCCACCAACAACCGCAAATCGAGCGGGATGTGCTCGATGTTCATCTTGCCGGCTTCGATCTTGGAGATGTCGAGAATGTCGTTGAGCAGCGCCAACAACGAATTCGCGCAACGCTGCGCCGTTTCGAGTTGCTCGCGTTGCTCGGTGGTCAGCGGACCGTCCAGAACCATGTCGATCATGCCCAGCACGCCGGTCATGGGCGTGCGCAGCTCGTGCGACATGTTGGCCAGAAACTCGCCTTTTACGTGGCTGGCCATTTCCGCGCGCCGCGTGGCTTCCTCGAGGTCTTCGGTGCGGCGCCGGATGCGTTCTTCCAGCAGTTCGTGATGGCTGCGGATTTCCTCGCGAGAGGCTTTCAGCGCCTCGATCATTCGGTTGAAGCTCTCGCCCACCAGTTCGATCTCGTCGCCGGTCCGGCTGATCTGCAACGGCTCCAGACGCCCGTCCCCGACCGCCATCAGCCCCTTTTGCAGCAGTGCCAAAGGCCGCACAAGAAGCAGAATTGTGAAGCAGGCGATGGCCCCGGCGGCTAGCACCACCACGGCCGTAACCATAACAGATTCCAGCAGGTTAATACTGCCGTGGCGCACCGCGTAAACCAGTACAATTACGGCCACCCAAAACACGAGTAGGGCGGTGAAGATAGAGAACTTCGTCGCCAGCGATCGGTTTAGCGGCAATTGTGCCACGCTATATTCTTGTGAGTCTCCTGTCATCTATGGTCGCTTCTTTTTCGATCACTCCCTATCGGTGGAACACCTTACCGAAGCCTAGGAAACAACTCTGATAAACTGGACTCGGCCACGCAAGAATCGCTTGCCTGGTCGTACTGCTGGCAGATATCGTAGACGCTAGTGACTGTCTCGCTTTCTATATCGGACGGAAAAGTGCGGTTATGAGAAAAATTGTCGTTACCGAGAATGCTCCGCGGGCTATCGGCCCTTACTCACAGGCCGTGCTCGCCAACGGATTTGCGTTCCTGAGCGGGCAGATTCCGCTCGACCCGGCTACCGGCCAACTGGTCGCGGGCGGCGTGGAAGCGCAAACCGAGCGCGTGATCGAGAACCTCAAAGCCGTTTTGGAAGCCTGCGGATCGTCGCTTGAGAAGGTGGTGAAGACCACCGTGTTCCTGCGCGATCTGGAAGAGTTTTCGCGCATGAACGAAGTGTACGCGCGCTACTTCCCGGCGAACGCTCCGGCCCGCTCGACCGTGCAGGCGGCCCGCTTGCCACGCGACGTCAACGTGGAAATCGACGTAGTGGCCGTGGTGGATTAACGCGCGCGCTCAGTGCGCCGAATACTGCGGCTGCGGTGAGTTCAGCTTGATGGGGATGGTCTTTTCTTCCTCGTTCACTTCGAAGTAGTCGCCGAAGGTCTGGTACCCTTTCGCGATCACTTGAATGAGGATTTTGCCCTGCGGAATAGGCGGAACGCTCACCGCGCCTTCCTGGTTGGTGCGCAGTTCCCAATGCGTCCGGATCCTCTTGCCGAACTTGGCCACCGAGCGCCCTTCGACGAAACGCACAATCACGCCAGCCCGGTCGATGGGCTTATCGCCGGGATTGCGCACCTCGATGCGCAGCTTGGTCATGGGCGGATCCGCCAGAAGCGGTGAGGCGACTGCCAGTAGAAAGGCGACAAACGTGATTCGCGTCCACATAATTTACTATTATCTCAGAGGTTGACGGCCTCGAAGACTGCCTCTGCCGCCGCGCGCCCGCTCCGCACCGCGCCCTCCATGGTGGAGGGCCATCCGGTGCGCGTCCAGTCACCGGCCAGAAACAGATTCCGGTAGCAGGTACGCGCGCCCGGCCGCAGCACTTCCAGGCCGGGCCGCGCCGTGAATGTGGCTTTCACTTCCTTGACTACGTGCGCCTTCTCCAGGCGAGCCTGGCGCACGCCGGGAAAGTAGGCGGACAACTCGCGCACCGTGCCGTCGATCGTGTCCTTGCGGCTCCGTTCAACAAGCGCTCGCGAGGCGCTCACCACCAACAGCAGATACCGGCCCTCGCGCTTATTGAACATCCAGTGCAGTTCGCCATCCAGCAAGACCGCGTGCGCCAGATTGGTGACCGGGCGGTCGAACCAAAGATGTATACCGGTGATGGGCGAACCTCCGAAGGCGCCGCCGGGAATTTCCAGCGGACCGAGCAGCGCCGACGCGCGGTCCCAGGGTAACGCCGAAACGTAGCCGTCAGCCAACTCCAGGCGCCCGCCGGCGCGCACACCCAGGACTTCTCCTTCGCCGAACAACACCTCGGTAACCGTCGTCTGCGTGTGGATCTGCACGTTCGGGAAGCGCTCCCACACACGCGCATCGTACAACTCGCCAAGCGGCACCGTCGGCACACCCAACGCGCCCGCCGTCACGCCGCCGAGCATGCCCGTCTTCAGCACCTGGAAGCCGTGCGCCGCAGACATGCGGTCCAACTCCTCATTCACCGCGCTGACCAACACGGGTTTCCAGAAACGTTCGATGAGCCGCGCGGGTTGGCGCTGATCGCGCAGCCAGTCGCTCATGGTGAAGCGGTCGAGCTCGTCCCGCGAGCGTTTGTCGCGCTCGATCGACACGAGTGCGCGAACCAGCGCCAGTTTCTCGCCCGCCGAAAGGAATTTCAGACGCGCGAACGAACCCGAAAAATGCAGTGGCGCGGGCAAGATGCCGGGAGCGAGCGTCGACACACGCCCGCCCGGCTCCACAAAGTGATATTCGCGATGGAAGTGAATCTTATCGGCTACGCCCAACCGTTGGTAGAAATCGAGCAGTTGCTCGCAGCAACCAAGCAGAATGTGCTGGCAGTTGTCGATTACTTCGAACTCACCATTTGGAGAGGAAAGCGGATAGGAAGTGGCGCGGCCGCCGAGAAATGCGCGGGATTCGAAAACGCGAACCTCGTAACCAGCACTGGCGAGAGCCTCGGCCGCGGCCAACCCCGACAGCCCTCCGCCGGCAACGACGACCGAGCGCGTCATCTAGGTAACAGGCATGCGGGCACGCTTGCCGCCTCCGCCTCCACCGTCCAACAGTTCGATGGCAACCCACACAAACATCGCCAGGAATAGGACGTAGAGGATGTCACCAAGATTCGGCATGCCTAATTAGATTATCGTGTGCATTTGCCGATTCGCCAACGTCTAGGAGTCCCAGTACTTTATCATTTTTGCCGGGTTACTCCATAAAGATTCACTACGTTTTCCATCAGGTGAAACCCGCAGTCTCCTCCCAAAGTGAGCATCGACTCGGGGTGGAACTGCACGGCTTCAATCGGCAACTCGCGGTGCCGCACCCCCATAATGACGCCATCTTCGGTTTCGGCGGTGACTTCCAGACAATCCGGAAAAGTCTCGCGTTTAGCGAACAGTGAGTGATATCGCCCCACGGTGAACTTCTCCGGCAGACCGGCGAAAATCCCCTTGTTGAAATGGTGAATCACCGACGGCTTGCCGTGCATGGGATAGCTCAACACACCTAGCTCCCCTCCAAAAGCTTCCACGATGCCCTGCAACCCCAGACACACACCGAAGACCGGCACTCCGAGTTTAGCCGCGTGGCGCACCAGGTTGGGCACGCCGAAATCGGCGGGACGGCCCGGTCCCGGAGAAACGAGAATCAGGTCCGGTTTTACTTGTTCGATTAGCTCCAGCGGAAATCCCGAACGGTAGGTCACTACTTCAGCGCCGGTCTGGCGCGCGTAGTTGGCCAGCGTGTGTATGAAGCAATCGTCGTTATCGACCAGCATCATGCGCACGCGGCGCGGCGCGGCGGGAGCAACGGCGGGCGCCGGTGCCGCGGAGACTTCCCCGCGTAGCGCGCGGAAAAATGCCGTGGCCTTCATGCGCGTTTCCTGCTCTTCCATGGCCGGCACGGAATCGTAGAGCAGCGTGGCGCCGGTTGAGTAGGCGGCAACGCCGTTCCGCAGGTGCACGGTGCGGATCATGATGCCGGTGTTCATGTCGCCGTTGAGCGAAATCATGCCCACGGCGCCGCCGTACCAGGCGCGCGCGTCCTTCTCAAGATCTTCGATAGCTTGCGCGGCGGCCTTCTTCGGCGCGCCAATCACGGTGACGGCCCACATGTGCGTGAGGAACGCATCCAGCGAATCGAAGCCTTCGTCCAGACGTCCTTCGACGTGATCCACCGTATGGAAGATGCCGGCGTAGGCTTCAATCAGCCGCCGCCCGATCACGCGCACCGAACCAGGCACCGAAACGCGCGACTTATCGTTGCGGTCGACGTCGGTACACATGGTCAGCTCGGATTCTTCCTTGGGCGAATTGAGCAGCGCGCGAATGTTTTCGGCGTCGCGCAACGGGTCGCCGGTGCGGCGCGCGGTGCCCGAAATGGGGCAGGTCTCCACGCGATCGCCTTCGACGCGCACGAACATTTCCGGAGAAGCGCCCACCAATTGTTCATCGCCCAGTTGCAGCAGAAACTGGTACGGACTGGGGCTGGCCTGTTGTATGCGCTCGAAGAGTTGGCTAGGACTGGCGGTGTACGGCGTGCGGAAGGTCTGCCGCAGAACCACTTCGTAGTAGTTGCCGCAACGCATGCCCTCGCGCACGGTTTCCACCTTGGCCATGTACTCTTCCGGCGTGTGGTCGCTTTCGATGGGCGCAGTGGCCGCGCCGGTGGCTTCGATCACGCGCGTCGAGACAGCTTCGCCGCCGCCCGCCAAAGCCAGCGTCGAAAACTCGGCGCGATCGAACTCGTACTGATAGCGTTCGATCTGTTCCTTCTTGCGATCCATATAGTAAATGTCGTCGCAGAAGAACAGGTGCAGGTCTTTCTGTTGGCCGCGTTCCAGGCGTGTGCGGATGGGATCGAAACGGAATAGCAGGTCGTAGCCGAACGCACCCACCAGCGGCAGACGCGCATCGCCGCCCGCGCGAAACTCCGCGATCAGCGAGCGCAGAATGGAGAACACCGAAGGCTGCTTGCTGCGCTCTTCCTCGGAAAACAATGCCGGCAGCGGCTTCAATGTGCCGCAAAACGCGCCGTTTTCGAAACCGGCCGACTCCCAATGCGGATGCGGCTGGATCACAGGCAGCAGAATCTCGAGCAGTGCCTGACCGCGCGCGTTCAGCGGACGGAACTCGACGCGACGGTCCGACGAGACGATTTCGAGTGGTGGACACACCGACGCGATATCCCAGCGCGAGTACCGTCCCGGGTACTCGTAGCCGGAAGAGAGATAGAAGCCACGGTGCGTATCGAGCTGCTTCAGAAGGCCGCGCAGACCTTTCTTAAACGGCGCCTTCGAGATGCTCCGCGTGACTTCAATCCCGCTGGGTGTGGAAAAGCGGAACTTGCGCATGATGAATCCTGGGAAGGAGTGGAATGATCCCTCAGGATAGCATGGCGCGGCGCGCCCGGCTTGCTTGGCGCCCGCCAGGACGGTATAGTGTGTGTTCATCCACGCAAGTGCTGGAACCGCCAGCGAATCGACGTCGTCTTACGAAACCGGATTGTATCCATTAAGCCATGAGCGCCAACAAGAAGAGCATGTTCACAACCGATGACGGGAAGAATCTGGTCTTCACCTTCATCCTGGTCAGTTCGTTGTTTCTCCTGTGGGGATTCTGCAACGGGATGATCGACGTGATGGATAAGCACTTCCAGGAGGAGTTGGGACTTACTAAGTCACAATCGGCCTGGGTGCAGTTCGCTCACTACCTCGGGTACTTCCTGATGTCGTTGCCGGCGGGATGGCTGGCGAGCAAGCTCGGCTACAAGGGCGGCATCATCGCCGGGTTGCTGTTGGTCGCCTTAGGCGGATTCTGGTTTATCCCCGCCACCAGCGTCAATGCCATGGTGAAGAGCGGCAGTGTGTCGCCCACCACGGCGTTCATCATGTTTCTGATAGGCGTCTGCGTGATCGCTTCCGGTCTGACGTTTCTTGAGACCATCGCCAATCCGTATACGACCGTACTGGGAGACAAACGCTACGCGGCCACGCGCATCAACCTGGCGCAGTCGTGCAATGGCATCGGCTGGATCTTCGGCCCCATCGTCGGCAGCATGTACTTTTACTCCAAGGACGCGATGGGCAACAACATCGGCAGCCAGACGCTCCACGTCCCGTATGTTGGCATTTCCTTCGCGGTGATCGTAATCGCCATCATCTTCTACTTCGCCAACGTCCCCGACATCAAGAGCAAGGACGACTATCATCTGGACGACTCGACGCCCGGCGTGTCTCACTCCATCTGGACCCATCCGCACTTCGTGTTCGCCGTCCTGGCGCAGTTTCTATACGTGGCCGCGCAGGCCGGCATCTTCAGCTTCTTCATCAACTACATGACCGCCGAAACGCCGGCCATCCCGGCCTCCTGGGACGCGGGGATGACTAAACTCGCGGCCAACGCCGGCTTCCTCAGCGACTGGCTGCAAGGCTGGTTTGAAACCGGCAAGAACGGAGTGCTGGTGGTGAGCAACAAGGGCGCGTCGAATCTGGCGTCGCTCGGCTTTGTGTGCTTCCTGATCGGACGCTTCAGCGGCGCTGCGCTTCTGAAGAAGTTCTCGGCGCACAAGATCCTCGGCCTGTACGGCCTGATGAACGTCATCATGACGTTCGTGGTCTTCCTGAAAATCGGATGGATTTCAGTGACCTGCGTGTTCCTGAGCTACTTCTTCATGTCCATCATGTTCCCGACCATCTTCGCGCTGGGCATCTTCGGTCTAGGCGCCCGCGCCAAGAAAGCGTCGGCATTCATCGTGATGGCCATCATGGGAGGCGCGATCCTGCCCAAACTGATGGGCTACGTCGCCGACGTCTACGACATGTCGCGAGGCTTCATCGTGCCGATGTTCTGCTTCGCCTTCGTAGCCTATTACGGCTTCAACTGGCCCAAATACAGCAAAGCCGAATCGCTAAACGGCGTGACGCCCGTGGGGCACTGACGGCGGCGGTGGTGGGACTCGTGCAAGCAACTAACGTTTTCGCGCGGCGAAGAGGAGCGCCCAGCATCTCGGCATTGAGATAATAGAAAGTCGCTAGAGCGCACTGGAGTTCCTGGAACAGCATCTGATCCATACACGCCGGCGTGATCAGACCGTTTCTGCGGCGGCGATTCGCGCGCTTTCGATCAGTTTCCGAACGGCGTCCGGATCGGCTACGTACCAACTCGAATTGCTCAACGCATCCACTCGCCCACTATCGAGGCACGTCCAGATCGGTCGCGCGTAACGCAGTGGCCCTGCAGCCGTCAGGCTGAACTGAACCATCTTGTCGTGTTTCCACCGGCGCGTTACTTCCACCGACGCGAGTGCCGTCAATGCGACCATGCGCACGTCCTCGCGCCGCGGACCAACCGTCATGAGCAGCCGTTGATCGGTGAGAGCGTATGCTTTCATCCGGTCTCCACGCAGACCAAACCAAATCAGGGAACACGGAATCGCACAGAACAGCACCACACCGATAAGGAGCCCGGTTGTCCGCTGGAATCCCATGTGGGGCGGTATCGGGGCGTTCATGAAGAAAAGCGCGCCCGCAAGCACGAATAACAGTCCTATGGCAACCGCGCCGAGCCTTCGCCCCGACGGACACGGAGGCTCACCGGTCCATAACAGCTCCTCTCGCGGATTCAGGACGCTTTGAAACAACGTACAGCAATCCATCTCGGGAGAATCGACTGACTCAATGAGCGGCTTTAGTAGCAGCCCCCCGTAGAATCTTGATGAGCGAGCAGAAAAAGAAATGGAGCCACCCTCCGGGATCGAACCGGAGACCTGCTGATTACGAATCGCTGCAAACCCACCATGCGCGATCCGGACTGAGCCATCCATTCTTGGATGATCGCATTCATTTTCAATGGTTTTCGACGATCATCCTGTTTGCCTGTGTTGGACGGAACCGGACCAGTTTTTACTGCTTTGCTCTACAGTTTCCTCTACAGTCGCTCTACGCTCACCCGTCGCCATTAGGAGGGGACTGTTCGGGGTAATCTATCACCCTCATTCGGTCGATGATCGTGTAGGTTGACGCAATGGACGAACCTGTCAGAATCGACCCTGTGTCGCGCGCCCGGGAACTGATCCGAGAGGCCGATTTTCTCGCGACCAGTGAAGAGGAACCCGTGGGCAGCCGAAGATGCCTTCAGTTTATTAATGATACCGTGGCGTTCGTGCGCGCTTTCGAGGACAGACTGCCGCCGAAGTTGGTGTCCGAGATTGGTTCTTCGACTTGGACATACCCAAGACTCGGGGACGACGTGGAGAACGAATCCTCGGCGAACGCGTATTGGGCGGATGAAGGGGAGGTGATGATCGACTTCCGCTATCCAACCTTCAAACGCGCTGCGGAGATCCTTCGTGCTGCGGAAGTGCGACTGGCATGCGACGTTGCGCCTCGTGACGCCATCCGGCCGGAGGTCATCCGCCCTGTGGACGTCCCGCTTCCCGTCATGGAGGATGCGCGACTACGGAATACTCCACAGGCATCCGAACCCGCGGTCGGGCCGGGATCAGATGAGTCCACTGTCCCTCTATCCGTCGCATCATCTGGAATGGCTGCAGGTTTGGAGACTCCGGTTCCCGCCGTGAAGGATACCAGACCGCCGAATACACCGCGGCTGTCTGAACTCGCCACACGGTCGGACGCACTCAATGAACAACAGGTTGCCGCGCTGCTCAATGTGAAGTGTGCCACGTTGCAGAAATGGCGCATGTTCAGGAAGGGGGACAGCTACAGAGGGCCGAAGTTCTTGAAGATGGGACGCGCCGTACGATACATGCCCGCCGATTTGCTCGACTACATCAAGGGTAAGAAGTCCCACGACAGATGAGCCGGGTGCTGGTCTGATCGGTATCCACGAGTCAGCCCCCACCTTCAAAGCCCGGCTCTTTTAATAAGAGGGGAGGGGGATCTGTCGGATCGAGCACAAGAAACCCGGCCGGATGGCGGAAAAACACCCCTCGAAAAACAAAGAAACGCCGTTGTGGTGGTCCAAAACCGTCTTGTGGACCCCCTTTTGAACCCTTTTGAAGGCTGTTTTGACCTCGTGGTGGTGGTTTAGAGACCCGATAAGAGCATTCGCGTAAGTTTCGCGAACCCGCCAGTTGGAAGTCGAAGCCTCCCCGCCGATGGTGTCTCTATTGAACCCTGTCATGATTGTTCGCAAGGGTCCAAAACTGCCTCTCCCTGTGTATTAACCGGGGTACTTCTCTTTCCATCGGATGCGCGAGGCAACACACAGCGACCAAATCGAATTCAGATTGGAAGCCTCTCAAGATTCAGCGATTCTCGTTTTTTCCTCGATCTGGCGTTTGACCTCCTGAATTCGCTGGTCTAGTTGATTCAACTCTTCCTTTTTCGCGCCCTTGCCAGACCATGCATGCACAACGAACGCGATGCTGCCCCCCGTTATCAGTAGGCCAAGGACTAGACCAGAGGGAGAATCACCGGTCACGCCTGCAGACAGCAGAACAAGGCCAAGACCACCGCCGATCATTGCGACCAGGACGGAACAGCCCTGCTTGCCGTCTCTTTCTTTCACCAACTCGGTCCGCCTCGCGGTGAGAACCTTGAATTCTTCGTTCAGTCGCGCGAGGGCAAGTTCGGCCGCAGTCTTGTCAGTGCCGATCTGAACTTTCTGGATTGCCTGCTCGATTGACTTCAGCGAGACAGTGCCACCGCGACGCTCGACCAACATCTCGGTGCCGCAATATCCGCACGCAAAGCGGGTCATATCATCGTAGACCTCAAGCTTTGCGCCGCAACTTTGGCATTTCAAAGGAATGAAGCGATCAGGCATCAGATCGTTCTCCCTCGTTATCGTTGATCTGCGTTCCGAAACTCCGCTGTACCCGAATCTTTCGCCACGTTTCGTTCATCGTTCGTTCCTCTTCGCCAGATCGAGCAATCTTCCCGTGTCAGTCCAAAATTCCCGCAGACCGTTTTTGCAACGGGCAACATCAGCCCGCTTCATGGGATCGTCCAATAACTCGGCGCGAATTATTGTTTCCCAAACTTCACCAGCGGTCCTATAGTATTGGAGTGCCTTCTCATAGTCCTCGGGGACAGGTCCGGACTCTTTCGCCACATCAATCTCGTAGGCGAACCTTGCGACAAGCAAACCATACTCCCCGTATCCGCCCCGGGTTTCCGCAGCGGTCTTTACCGCCACGGCGGCACGGTGAACGTTTTCTATGGCGGCGCGGTGGACATCCTTCAGGCGGTTCGCCTCTCCTCCGCCGCACCCGAATAGGAATAACAGAACCGCGATCAGAATCAATCTCACTTCGCACCTCCACTTTCGAGTTGGTCCCGACACCTCTGCGTTGAGACAGCCAACCGTAACGCCGACGCAGCACGTGCCCATGGTTCTGGCACTTTCGTTGATCCTCCCCGTCGAGTATATCGGCGGATATCCTGTTTTGGGTTATCCCATCTCGGGATTTGAAACTAGGTGTGTCGCGCGTCATGCCGCGGCAGCGCCCGGTGCCGAGATCGGTCTCCAATCCGAAATACGCGAGCTTTCGACTGCTTCTTGTGCAGGCAAGGAGAGACGCCGGAATCACGCAGGTTGCACTGGCAAAGAAACTCGGTCGCCCGCAGTCGTATGTTTCGAAGTTCGAACTCGGTGAACGTCGTCTTGATGTGGTGGAGTTTCTTGAGGTGGCGGGCGCGATTGGGTGTGATCCGTTCGCCATTCTAAAGCGGCTGCGCGTCGGTTCCGCCGCAATTTCTAGAAGACCCAAGAAGACCTGAATACTCGCCGCTCGCGTCTTCGAAGGGTCAGTCCGGTGCCGCATGAGTGTGAACCCGTCCATCGCCCTGTTATGCAACCGACCGGTTACATAACACGCCGTTCCGCTACGCTGCGACTTTGGTGACCGAGAGGGAGAGTCTGTCCCGCTCACGCTCCGCTTTGAGAATGCCGTGAACGTACTCGCGACGCCATGGAGAACCCCGACGGGTTGGTGTTTTTTCGCCGTTTAACGCGTCCGCGATCTCCCGGAGGGTATTGCCCGCCGTCCGCATCTCCCGAACGCGTGTAAGGACTCTTTGCTCGCTCTGGAGGGGTTCTAGATGGACCCCATCCGCACCGAGTCGATACCCGTAGGGAATCGTCCCGACTCGCTCCCGGTTCGCCCGTTTGTGCTGCAACGCATCCCGGGTTCGCTCCCCAATCGCCTCTCGCTCCCATTGGGAGACCGAGGTCATGATGTTCAAAACCAGTCGCCCCGCCGCCGTGCCGGTGTCCAGTGACTCCGCAACGGAAACGAGGGAGACCCCGTGCTTTTGAAACCGTTCCAGGAGATGCCCCAAATCCCGCACAGAACGCGTCAGACGATCCAACTTCGCGATGATGACCACAGTGACGCTACCAGAATCGACGAGGGAAAGGAGACGCTCCATACCACTGCGCTTCAGGGTCTTTGCGGACTCGCCTGCATCCTGAATCAGGTCCACGAGTCGCACTCCCTGAACCGTTGCCATCGCCCGTATCTTCTCCGCTTGCGCCTCCAGGGAGACCCCAAAGTCCGCTTGCCGATCCGTTGAAACCCGAATGTACCCGACCGCTTTGGGAAGTGACTTCATATCAATAGTTTACCACAAAAGTCTGTAACGTATTGATAACAAGCCACTTATTCTGTTAGTTGGTACTGGTACTGAAACGCTAAAGAAGACAGGCGCAGCACTCGCAATAAGACTGGTCTTATGGTACAAATGCAAGTGCCAGAGCCTGGCAACCGAATTCGCTCCTTTCAGGTTAAGTCCTGGTAGTGAGCGTTGCCAAAAGTAGCCTACCAATACCCGCCCGGCTCTGAAATCCAGAAGTCTGTTTTGCGCAGGTCTCCGCTCCAGTGGAGCCTCTGTGCGTACACGCGGGTTTTCAGAGAGCACCGCCCGGGGTCAAGCAACCCCGGACGGCGCATGAAAGGTTATCTACCACCGTGAGATTAGCAAAACCAAATCAACAGAGCAATGTTGTTCCGTTCGCCCGTGGTACGGGTCCGAGAGACTCAAAGCGGCGCGCGGAATTTGAACCCAAAGTTTGCGGATTCACCATGGTCCCAAACGTCTTCATCGATGACCTCCTGCGGAAGATGAACGGCAATACCGCCGCACTCGCGCTCGTCATCTTCCGGAAGACCTATGGATGGCGGAAGCGAGAAGACCGACTTTCGACTAGTCAACTCATGGAACTCACCGGGCAATCGAAAAGTACCGTGTGCCGCGGGTTGAAATGTTTGGAGAAACTCAAGGTCATCCAACGCCACTTCGAGAAAGGGAGCGTCAAAACCATCAGCGTGCGACTACCGTGGCCTGGATCAAAAATGGTACAGGTACCCGGATTGAAATTGAGACACCCGGGTGGTTCAAAACTGGCCCACACAAAAGAACGCGAGCAATATAAAGTTCCCGTAAAAAAAGCACGTGTTAATTATGGTAGTAAATCGACGCCTGCGGCCCCGGCGGGAAGAGACGTTGTAACAACTAGAACCGCCTCATCGAGACTCCCGATGGGAGTCCGACGATTCGATCCGACACCCCCCCAAGTTCCGACCGCCCCCCAAAAAGGCACGCGTGCACATGAACGATGGACGCTCCGTCGCAAGATTGAAAAAGAAAAGATCCGCACTGGCTTGTACCGGATCATGAGGGAGATCCTGGAATTTCCTCCGGATGAGAGTATATGCGAGAAAGTTCTTGACGCTGCACCGGAGTACACGGCTGATCAGATTGTGGACCGCTTCGATAAACTCTGCCAGGGCAAATACGCACCTGTCGAACAGTCCAGTCCCGGGAAGGTTGGTCCACGGTCTTATGCGTGGTTTCCCACAGTGGCCCTGCAACGTCTTGGTGGGGGAGCCCGTCAACGAGGGCACTCTCGCTCACAGACGGACCGAAAACTGAAGAGGGCGATGTGAGCGCGCCTTCCAAATGTGCGATGACAATGCCGCTTGTCTGAGTGAAAGGTTGCGCGCGCCAAATTCAATTCGAGGAGGCAGCGTAACGCCTCCTCGTCACTGGGTTCACCTGAGCCGACCAGAACGTGGACCTCATACGCAATTGGAGCGGGAATCGAGGAGACCTTTTCGCGAAACCCTTGGGTTGCCCTTCACGAACCGAGGTTGCTCCACGCAAGAATCGTTTGTGATAGACTGGAGTCCATGTAAGTAATTGATAACAAGCGACTTGTTCTGATTTTGCGGGTTGTCAAATCATCAACAGAAATGTGTGAGGTTTGTTGGTTTTGTCGCTGATTCCGTTACGATGAATCGCGCTGTTAGGAAAGGAGGTGGGTTCTGATGTCGCTTTACAAAAGGGGTCGGATCTGGTGGTACTCCTTCGTGTTCGCCGGAAAGCGCATCCAAGATTCCGCCAAGACCTCGAAGAAGACGATCGCTGCGGAAGTCGAGAAGAAGAGGCACGAAGAACTCGAACGCGCACTCGCAGGACTGCCAACGGAGGATCGAGCGAAGCGTATCAATACGGTGAACGACATTGCGACGCAGTACCTGGTGCGCTACAAGAATAATCATCGTTCGAAGTCTATCCTGTTTGCTGAAGGTCGGCTGAAACAGGTAAGGCGCTTGCTCGGAAGTTCGATGCTTACCGACCTCAACGAAGATCGTATACAGGACTACATTAGGAGCCGTCTCGATGAGGGGGTCAGCGGCCGCACAATCAACATGGAACTCGGGGAGTTGAGCCGTGCCATCGGAAAACATTGGTCGGTGCTGTGGCCCAAGGTTCGAAAGTTGGAGGAAAGGAAGGACGTGGGGAGAGCGTTGTCCCATGAAGAGGAGTTGCGTCTGCTTGAAGCTCTTCCCAAGGTCAATTCGCCCATGCTCGGGACCATCCTGCGAATCGCGCTGCTCACGGGCACGCGCAGCGGCGAGATCCTGGAAATGCAGTGGGAAAAGGTTGACTTCGACACGAAAGTCATTACGGTCGGACGTTCGAAGAGTGAGGCGGGCACCGGACGCCAGATCCCTATGGGACCGCAACTCTTCGAGATACTGCAAGCCCACGCGTCATGGTTCGCCAACCAGTTCGGCCGACTTGAACCGGACTGGTACTTGTTCCCCTTCGGCAGCCCCGCGCCGAATGATCCGACTCGACGTATGCTCGACGCCAAAACTGCGTGGGAGAGCCTCCGCGAGATTGCCAAAGTTAAGTGCCGATTCCACGATCTTCGCCACACAACCGCCACAAAGATGGCTGAACAAGGGGTTCCGGAGAGTACCATGCTCTCGATACTTGGCCACATGAGTCGCGCCATGCTGGAACGCTACTCCCACATCCGGATGAAGGCCAAGAGAGCGGCGATGGAAGGGATCACCCTCGCCCTTCCCGCGCAGGTACAGAATCGAGAGAATGAGAAGCCCGATCCCAAGTCACATCTGCTGCTGGTCCAGTAGCGACGTGCGCAGCCTCGATCCGCCCGCGCTATTCTCACGCTGGACGCGCCTTGGTCACTCCCGGCTTCCGCCAGGTCGGCGACGCCGTCGCGAGGCACTAGTAGTACGGCAGAAGTTGGTTGAGAGAGTCTTGGATGTCGATCAGACATCACCCTTGACGGGTAGAATAGGAGAAACACGAATGGCTTTCACAGTCACGATACGCGAACGCTGCAACGCTTGGGCCGGACGCCCGTCCGTAGCGAGTCGCCTTGACACTAAGCAAGACGCGGAAACGGCGTCGTTCGAGCAAGTGCGACGGGTCCGGGACGCCGAAAATGGAACCGACGCCCTTGAAGATTCCGAAGCTCTGATTGAAGAGTACTTCGGTGAGGTTCTGACAGACTTTGAGATCCGGGAATGGGCATAGGTGCTACCAATGGGCGTTTACAGGCGGGGAGACTTCGTGAAGGTTGAGATCCGAGACGAACGGAGCGGAGAGATTGAATGGATGTGGGTCCTCGTGGACCACTCGGATGATGAACGGCGCCTGGTCTTCGGAAAATTGGACAACGAATCCGTAGTCCACACCGATATGGTGGTTGGGATGGAACTCGCGGTCAGCTACGACAATATCCGAGAGCACAGAACGGCAGATTCCTTCAGACAATGAACATGGACGATCTAGTAGCGGCTGACCTGTTCTGCGGTGCTGGAGGACTGTCCCTTGGCTTTCAACGAGCCGGATTCAAAATTGCGTTCGCAAATGATATTAACGAAGAATACTCAAGAACATACCAGTTAAACCATCCCGGCACGCGTTTTTTTGCCAAGTCGATTGAAGGTCTCACGGCGGCAGAAATCCTGAAGACCACGGGCGCTACCAAGACAGATGTTGACGTTCTCATTGGTGGCCCACCTTGCCAGGGTTTCTCCATTAACGCTCCGAAACGGTCCCTTCACGATGATCGTAATCATCTGTTCAAGGAGTATGGGCGGCTGGTGCTTGAGGGCATTCGGCCCAAGGTCATCGTAATGGAAAACGTGCCGGGTATGATCTCCCTTGAGGGCGGCGATGTGATTCGGGCGATCTACGCACTGTTCGAGGGGGCTGGATATCGGATGAACCACATGATCCTCTGTGCCGCTCACTATGGCATCCCGCAGGAGCGTTGGCGATTGTTCTTCATCGGGACACTTCTCAAGGGCGAGATCACGTTTCCCGAACCTACCCACTATGCGCCTGTTCGGGCGAACTTTACGGGTGGCCGAGATCTGACGTGGTTGAAGGCGGTCCAGAATGGGAACAACCAGTTCCGGTTGTTCGGAAAGCATCTGAAGCCATTCACGACTGTTCGTGACGCCATCGGTGATTTGCCGCCGCTCTCCACCCGGGAAGGTGCGGAAGAAATGCCGTATGGCCAGCGTGCGCTGACTTCGTACCAGCGCGTCCTACGGTATCGATCCAAGGTGCTGTACAACCACATTGCCGGCATCCTCTCGCCACAGAATTTGCAGCGGCTCCAATTCATCAAACCCGGAGGAAGTTGGCGGGACATCCCATACGAACTGTTGCCCACCGGAATGAAACAGGCAAGACGAAGCGATCACACCCGACGCTATGGGCGGCTTGATCCTGACGGTCTGAGCGGAACCGTGTTGACGAAGTGTGATCCGCATTGGGGGAGTTTCTTTCACTACGAACAGGACCGGGCGTTGACCGTCCGTGAAGCCGCTCGGATCCAGTCCTTCCCCGATACGTTCCGCTTCTTTGGAAGCCGAGTTTCGCAGTATGAACAGGTGGGCAACGCCGTTCCGCCGATGCTTGCACAGAAACTAGGCGAGCACATTCGCACGACGATACTTCGGAAATGAACAACGGCTTTCGCGCTGTAAATTGAAATACAATGGGTCCCGATGCCCCTATCAGTCATTGAGGTGTTCGGGTACGCTCCGGAAGATACTTCGAAGCCCGCCGCCTGTCAAAGAACCAGCCAGATCTGTCCATTTGTCAAACAGACCTGCATTAAGACATTCCGAAACGGCGGCGTAATCCACGGTACGTGTTCGGTGCGGCCCCCAACATCCGAGGAAGTCATTATTTGTCCGAGTCGGATGTATGCCGACGAGTATCAAGTTCTTAAGGACGTAGCTGCGGTCGCGTTCGGGACCGGAACAAAGCTGATTAGAAACGATGACATCCTGGAGACCCAAGGCGAACTCAAGCGTGTTGTCGTATTTGGACAGAAGTGGGGGAAGGAACTCCGCGTCCCAAAGTCGGCCGAAGCGGTCGGGGACTATTCCGTCGATTGGATTCTCGCTCTGATCTCGGAGGATGGGGAACTGGTGGAGTTCGTGCCCGTTGAAGTCCAGACCATGGACACTACAGGAAGCTATCAGCCCGAATGGTACAAGTTATTCAGTCGAAAGCTGCCCGAAAACTGTAAGCCAAAGGGCTCCAACATCAATTGGGAGAACGTGAACAAGCGAATCATCCCTCAACTACTATCGAAGGGAAACGTCTTCCGGCGTGAAGATCTCTGCAAGAAGGGCTTGTTCTTCATCTGTCCAGAACCCGTCTACAATAAGTTCAAAGCTCGGATGGGAACGAAGTTGAGCGAATACCCGATAGGCTCTGGAACATTGACGTTCAGGCGGTATCAGCTATCGAACACCGTGCCACCGGGCCAGATTCGAAAACTTAAGTCGACAGGCCAATTCACCACGACGGTGGAGAACTTGCGAGACGCCTTCAACTCCACGCTGGGCCTACCAGATATGGGTGTAATAGGAAAGGCGATCAAGAGAGCAATTAGCCATGCGTGAATGAGGGCAAGTCCCTCTGGTAAACCGGTCGTGGATAGGTTGAACCCACATCAGCGCAGTGAAAACATGCGACGGATTCGATCCAAGGACTCCACCCCGGAGTTGATAGTGCGCCGGATCGTCCACAGGATGGGTTTCCGATATCGGCTCCACAATCACAAACTGCCGGGGCGTCCCGATCTGGTTTTTTCAAAACGTCGGAAGATCATATTCATCCATGGTTGCTTTTGGCACCAACATCTGGACTGCAAGGTCGCGCATGTACCCAAGTCCAATCCAGAATATTGGGCTCCGAAGTTGCAGCGCAATCGGGAACGAGATCTGAAGAATGAATCGGTCCTGCGTGATCTCGGGTTTGATGTGCTCACAGTATGGGAGTGCCAATTGAGCAGCGTCAAACAGCTTGAGTCTAGGCTCCTCGTATTTCTTCGGGCGGGCGAGTAGATCTGCGACGTCCTTCACGGAAATCTTTCGCATTCGCAAATTGGCAATTACGCGTGCGACTCAAAAGAGACCTTTCGAATGCGGTCCGATGAGACAATCCCTACGCAGTCTTGAGGTCCGGTGGTGACGTTTTCGTGTGCGGTCTCTACAAAACTCTCTACACCTACGCTACTCGAAGGACCAAATCTAATCGTAAGTTGTTGAAAAGAATGGAGCCACCCGCCGGGATCGAACCGGCGACCTGCTGATTACGAATCAGCCGCTCTACCAGCTGAGCTAGGGTGGCCCTTCTTCTGTATTCTACAACATCCGGCGGCGTTCGCTACTCGGCGGCCGTCGTGAATGAGGCACTGGGGACGGTGACCGTGTTACCGGCCAGGTCCGCCAACCGGCCCGTGTACGTAAACTGGTACGTCGTCGATGCCCTGAGCGGCGCGGCGGGCGTTATCGTGATCGTCTTTCGATCCGCCGAGAGTGTTAGCGATGCGTCCAATGCCGTGGACATGTAAGTTAACCGAATGCCGACCGAGCCCTCCACAGTCGCGGGATCGATCGCCTCGCTCAGCGTGATCGTCGGAGTCACCGAGCGTGATACGCCCGTGGCACTGCTAACTGGCGATGTGCTGACCACGGTGGGCGCGACCAGGTCGACCGCGTCTCCGGAAGTGAAACTATAGGTCACCACTGCGGTCATCAAATTCCCGGACAAGTCTTTGACACCCGTAACGCTGACTGTGTAGGTGGTGTTCGGACTCAACAACAGGTTCGGGAACACACTGACGGTCCGGTTGCCGTTCGATAACGTACGGGCACGCACAGAAACCGGCGTGCCACCGGCCGACAGCGTGATGGCATCCAGGAAACCAGGCATGAGTGGACTATCGAACGTGATCTGAATGGCTCCATTCAACGGGATTGCGGTCGCACCGTTTGCAGGGCTGGTGGCGGTGACTTGCGGAGCTTGCGTGTCCACGCGATAGCCAGTTGTGAAGTAGCTACTGCAACAAGAGATGGTGTAGCCGGTGAGATCCGAAATGCCGTCCAACACGATTGAGTAGCTCTGCCCCAAATCGAGCAGTACGGTGGGAGCTATCGTCAAAGTCCGGAAATCGGCGCTGAGCGAGGTTGCCGCCGGAACCTTGGTAGTCCCCGCGAATTTGACGTTGCCGAGCGAAGCGGGATCAATCGCCTTGTTGAACGTCACGTTGATCACGGGATTGGCCGGGATATCGGTGATGCCGGTGAGCGAAGTGGTATAGGAAAGGCTGGAGAAATCGGCACCCGCGCCCGTGGTGAAGTGCGTGGAAACCGGCGGAAAGAGGTTGCCAGCCGAATCCTCGACACCCGACAGGCTGACGGTGATTTCGGTGTTCGGCGGAAGCGGGGCAAGCGGCACAGCCTTCAACAGGCTGCCGTAGGAATCCCACATTAACGTTGCCGGAATCGCACCGATGCCGGAAGCCTGAAGCTGCAACAGGGCTTGCGGGATCGAGGTTGGCTTCACGGTCTTGCTGAAGCGGAATCGAAGCGTAGTGTTGACTGGCACGAGCGTCACACCGTTGGAAGGAAATGCCGTGACGGTACCCGGCACGTTGTCGCTGCTCGCGCTGGTCCAGAAATAGTAGGAGCTTGCGCCTAACGCGAAACCATCCACATCGCGCACGCCGGCAGCGATGGCCAAGGTAACGGAGGCGTTCGCGGGCAACAATGCCGTAGGAGTAATTCTCACCACCGTATTGCCGCCGCGAAGCGATATCGAAGTCGAGACGGTGGCCCCGCCGCTCGTCAAGGTGAACTTCGATCCAATACTGCCCGGATCGAGAGGTTTGCTGTACCTCACGTCGATGGAAGCGTTGCGCGGAACCGTGTCGTAGCTCGGGTTGACCTCAACGATCGTCGCGGCAGTCGCGTGCAGGTCGTCCTGCACACGGAACGATCCGCGATAGGTGGACGACGGCAGGTTGAAGAACACTTCAACCAGAGCACCGGCGGAAAACGCGGGAGACGGCGTGAAGGTAAGGATTCGATTCCCGTCGCTGAGCTGGATTGAACCTGCGGCCAGTACGCCGTCTTGCGAAACGTGCAAGTTGTTCGCCACCGTCCCAGGATCGACGGCTTGGCTGAAGAACAGCGTGACCGGCGTGGCGGCGGGAACGCCAGAGGCGCCAACATCGGGCCGCTGCGCAAGAACACTCTGACTGGATGATACAGACTTCACAGCGGTAGTGAATGTACTCTGGAACGGCTGCACGGAGTTTCCCGCCAGATCGCGGACTCCCGAGGTGACCGCCACAGTCATGGTGGACGAACCCGGCACGCCTGAGCAGCTTATTGTGACGCTGCGATTGTCGAACGCCCTCCATGGCGCGTAGCAACCAGTCACCTTGGCGGTTCCGTATAGTAACGCCATATTGCCGTTTAGCGTGTTCGGATCGACCGTCTTGTTAAACGTCAGCGCGATCACGACCGTGGCATCGACGTTGATGTCGGCGGCGCCGTTGACTGGCGTGACCGCGGTCACCTGGAAGGGTGACGAATCCACCGTATTGGCGGTCGTGAACGAGATCGCGGAAATGACAAGGGAATTTCCGGCCAAATCCACAATAGTGGAGGACTGCGTAACCGTCACCACTGCGTTGGGAGGGAACGGCGACAGAGGCGTGAATACTGCCTGCGTGGCGGACGGAGCGGAACACGATCCGGCCACGGCGATATTATTGGCCTTCACCGTCAAGTAACAGATGGTGGTGGGATCAATGGGCTCGCTGTAGTTCACAGTGATTGGCGTGCTGGTCGAGACTCCAGTCGCGCCGCTCGCGGGAACTGAAGACAGAATCGTGGGGCGCGTCACGTCCGCAGTGGAGTCCGAGGCGGTGGTGAAACTGCTGGAGAACGCGGGCAACGGATTTCCCGCAAGATCGCGTGCGCCGTTTAGCGAGATCGTGTAGCGAGTCGCGGCGGCGAGCGCCAGCGAAGGCACAAAAGTGACACTCCTGCGGTCGGAGGACAGTTGGACGGCCCCTGTAACACTCGGCGTCAGTTGGACTGCGGATGCCGGAACCGAAGTGGCATCCAGAGGCTCGTTGAGCAAGATCAGAATTCTGGGATTAACGGGAACTCCGGTGGCTTCGGCCGGCGGCGTTACCGACGAGACCGCCGGTGGAGTCAGATCGTTGTCGGAACCGGTGCGGAAGCTGAACGATTGGATGCCTGTGTTACCCGCCAGATCGGCATAGTTCAATGTGAGTGAGTAATCCTTTCCAGGCTGAAGTGGAGAAAGTGGTGTGACGGTCAACACCAAACCGTCGGGCGACAGGGTCGGCTGGGAGTCCAAAGCGCCCGTGACGTAATCGCGAAGCCCACTTTCCAAGCGCGCCATGTTAATCCGTTCGCTGAAAGCGACACGAATTACCGGATTGGCGGGCATGGGAGAAAGCGAGGACGACGGAGTATACACCGTCGTGAGAGGGTTCACCAGATCGACGTTGGCGCTGGTCGTGAAAGTGGTGCTCGCGGTGCCGGACATCGGATTGCCACTGGAGTCGCGCACTCCCGAAATCGTGATGCTGTAGGTTGTATTCGCCGAGAGCAGATCCGCGGGAACTAACGTGAGCCGCCGGTTACCGTTCGCCAGTGTTTGCGCCGACAAACTCACGGGCGTACCAGCTCTCGACAATGTCACTGTACCGGTGCCGGGCTGCACCGGCTCGTCGAAAAGTACCGTGAGCGCCGAATTGCGCGGAGCAGTCGCATAACCGTTTTCCGGGTTCATCCTCAGGACCTGAGGAGCGGTGGAATCGGCGCTGAACGAAGTTGTGAAGGAGTAACCAGAAACGTACACATAGTTCCCCGACAGATCCCGGACACCGTTATAGGACACCGAAAACGTGCGGCTGACGGCAAACGCGCTGGTGGGAGCAAAATGCAGCGTACTGCCGTCCGAACTGAATGAGAGCGTCCCCACAACATCTTTCCCAGTGGTGCCATCGTGCACGCGGAAGCCGCCCGACCGGGCCGATCGGGTATCGATCGGTTCGCCAAAAACCACGGTCACAAGGGAATTCACGGGCACGTTGGTGGCACTGCTTGACGGACTCACGCTGATTGGCTCCGGCCGCACCAAATCGGCAGTCGATGAAGTTACGAAGCCCGCTGCCAGCGACGCGAAGGTGTTTCCTGACAGGTCGCGCACACCGTTGACGTTGACGGTGATCGAGGTGCTCTCCGGAAGTGCTGCTATCGGAGTTAGGGTTACCGTCTGGTTCCCCGAGTCTAGAGTGAGCGTGTAGGGAATCGGCGTCCCTCCGGTGGATAGCCGGACCGAAGTCGTGTCTAGAGAGACGGGATTGACACGCTCGCTGAATTCGAGGCGAATTGCTGCGTTCACACCGACTCCGGAAACACCATCGGGGCTGGCAGCCACCGTCCCCGGCACGGTGTCGCCGGTTGTACCCGTGTAGAAGCCGTAGCCCCGACCCGTAATGTACGCGCCGGCAGCCGTTCGAATAGAGGCACTCAGAGCAAGATAGTGGTACGAGGAGGCGCTCAACGGCGAGTTGGGCTGCACTCGCACGATCGTCCCGCCTCCCACTAAAGCTACGGTGATGGGAATCGTCGCGGAGCCGCTGGTGAGAGTAACGTTGGATGTATTGACCGTGACCGGGTCGAGCGGTTGGTTGAATTGGACTTCCAGCACGGCGTTAAGCGGCATCGTATTGCTGCTACCGGAGAAACTGGTGGCTAGCACCTGCACCTCACCGGAGGATGATGCGCTTTGAATCCGGAAATAGCTCGTGTAGGCGCCCGAAAGCGGGCTCCCCGCGTCGTCCAGCAGCGAACGGTCCACGAAGACCTGAATAAGCGCGCCGGCGGGAAATGCCGTGGCGGGCGTGAACGTCAGCACCTGGTCGCCAGCCGACCGGACCACGCTACCCGCGATCAACACACCGTTCTGCGACACCTTAATAGCTCCGTTGACGGTAGCGGGATTCACCGGACGGTTCAGGAACAGCGTGATCGGAGCTCCAATGGGGACTGTCGCACCTGTCCCGGGACGCTGTGTCACTACCTGAAGCGTTGCGCTGGAATCGGTAAACGCGGCCGTGGTGAACGTGCTACTGAACTCCGGCAGGCGGTTTCCGCCGAAGTCCTTCAGATCGCTGGTCGCCGCCACGGTGATGGTTTGGGAAGGCGGCAACGTGGTTGTGATTAACACCGTACGGTTGTCGCTAGAGCGCTCGATCGACGAGCTCAGTTTTTGCGATCCGGCAAACAGCGCCAGATTGTTTATGGTCATCGTCGAAGGATCCATCGGTTCGCTGAATGTGATAGCGACCGTGGTGTTGCGGCCCAGACCGGCAGTTCCGTTTGCCGGCGAGACTGAGACGATGCTGGGAGGCGTGATGTCCGTAACGCCGGCCGTTGTGAAACGGCTAGTTACCCCGCTCAAGTAATTGTCGGACAGATCTCTGATCGTGGAGTTGAAGTAGATCGAGATCGTCTCGTTCGCAGGCCAAGCATCGGTCGGGGTGATGGTCCACTGTGTCACTCCCGTCTGCTGTAGACGCAACGGCATGGATGCACCACTCGAAACCCTCGAGCTGATTCCGCCGGAGAGGATACCGAACGGATTCACCGGTTCGCTGAAGTTCACAACGACGGGAGTATTGACAGACACCCCTGTCGTTCCATTGGCGGGCGTGACTGACGTCACCGTGGGCCGAGTGGTATCCGCGGTCGCCGTCGTAGCTGTCGTGAATCCGAAGGTGACCGGCGCCGCAACCAGGCCCGCCAGATTGCGGATACCGGAGATCGTCACATCGTAGTGTGTCGAGAGTGCCAGAGGGAGAGTCGGCGTGAAATTGAACTCCCCACAGTAGGGACTACCGGAGTAAGTAGTTGAGTAGGAAGTTGTACCACTAACCGCCGGAGTGAGTTGAATCGTTGGTTGCTGGGCCAGACAATCGTCCACCCTGACCCTGATTGCGATCGACGTCGGAACACCTGTCGCTCCATCGGGCGGATTCACAGCCAGCACCACGGGAGCGCTGGAATCCGCCTCTGCGTTCGTCGAGAAGGGGTATTGTCCGCCACTGAGACAATAGTTGCTGGCCAGGCCGTAGAAACAACTCATCGATATCGAATAACCGGTCTTGGGCTGCAGCGGTGCCGACGGCGTGACGGTGAGCGTAAGTCCATCGGCCGAAAAACTCGCTGTGGCCGGAATCTGCGCGGAACTTGAACTGGCCAGCAACCGGATACTGGACGCATCCGTGTGACCTCCAACCGGCTGGTTGAACTGCATGACGATGCTCGCGTTGGTGGGAATCGACATGCCGCTGGACGGAACGTTATAGACGATGCTGGGGGTGGACAGCGTCATTTCTGTCCCGGTGGTAAAGTTCGAAGTGAAGCTGCCCGCCATCACGTTTCCGCTGGAATCTTTGATCCCGGACACGGTGACGGTGTAGACCGTCGTGGGGCTGAGAGGCTGGGCAAAGAAGACGGCGAGTGTCCGGTTGCTCTCGAGCAGAGTGCGTTTGGCAATGGTCACCGGGCCTCCAGGAGCCGTCACGGTTACCGTAGCAACGCTGGCGAGCTGCACCGGTTCATCAAAGAAGACTCGCACGATCGTATTGAGCGGCGCGGTCACAGTACTGCTGGGAGCTATGCCCGTAATTTGGGGCGCCGTGGAATCGGCCTGCATCGCGGTGGTGAAGGGACTGCTGCCGTTCCAATTCGAATTACCGGACAGGTCGGCCACCGTTCCGACGCTCATGGCATACTGCCGGCCTACCGCCAACGCGTGGTCGGGGACGAAGAAAACCGTCCGGAAGTCGTCAGACACGTGCGTGCTCCCGGCAACCTTTGCATTCGTCAAAGAGTCCGTTAAGGTGACCGCGCCCGCCGGGTCGATCTGTTCGTTAAAAGTCGCCGATGGCACCACATTCACTGGAACATCAGTAGCGCTGGATGCGGGACTACGCGCGATCAGCACGGGAACGCTGAAATCGGGTTCCGCTCCGGTTGAAAAAGTCCCGGAATGGCCGGCGATGGGCCGGCCGGTAACGTCCTGCATGCCGCTGATTAGAACGCCAATGGTTGCGCTCGCTGGCAACGGAGCCACGGGAGTAACGGTGATCACGTTCTCAGAGAGCATGAACGTGGCGGGAATGGTTGTTGATCCTTGCACTAATCGCACGTTGTCACTACTGACAAGCGCGACGTCGACTGCTTTGCTGAACCGCACCAGTACCGGGGCGTTGACGCCAACCTCGGTCGCACCGTTATAGGGGATGACGCCGGCAATCGTGCCCGTCGTGGAATCCACTTCAGTCCCCGTGGAACGGTAGATCCACTGATCGGTTCCCAAAGTGGAACCGTAGATATCTCGAACAGCGGCGGCGACTTTGATCCGGTAACTCGTGCTGGATGAAAGATTGGTGGCGGGTATGATGCGGTACACACGCCCACCGTCGAGCAGGCTTCGACCGGAAGGCACCACTGAGCTACTCGGGCCGTAGAGAACGATGTTGCTTGCCGAAGCAGTCGCCGGATCCAATGGCCGGCTGAAGCGTATGTCGAAAACGCAATTCAGCGGCGCGGTATCAGACGGACTTACAGTCGTCACGGTGAGCCCGCTACCGGCAGTCGTGAAGTTACCCGAGTATGAATACTGAAGTTGCCTTCCCGAGACGGATTCCAGAGTCCCCGACAGGCTGTAGCTCACGTTCGCGCCTGGTGCGAACGGCACGGACGGAGTGAACACGATCACACGGTTGCTCGCTTGCAGAGTCACCGTCCCAGCAACGGGAACACCCCCCTGCAGTACGTTGACCGACGACGCCGAAACCGTCTCCGGCTTGACCGCCTCGCTCATGAAGAATGAGATACTGCTGCTGACAGGCACGGGCCCGGATCCGCTCCCGGGCCGCACGGTGCGCGGATAGAAACTGCCACTCGACCCGGCGCCCGTCGTGAATGAAGACTGCGCCAACGGCAGGACATTGCCCGAAAGATCCCCGACGCCACTGACGGCAATGGTATAGGTCGTATTCTCGTTCAGTCCGTACAGCGGCCGGGTTATCGTACGGCCGTCACCGGAGTAGTACAAAGAACCCGACGACACGATTTCGCCGCCAACAAGAACCGCAACTGTTCCGGGACTCAAGGCGGTGTCGACGGACTTGTTGAACGTGACGATGACGTTCCCCAGGGAAGGATTCACCGCGGTTGCCCCATTGGCGGGCGTTATCGAGACAATTTGTAGCGGTGTGGTATCAGCCGTGTTGGCTGTTGTGAACTTGCTGCTGAAGCTGGTGGCCGAGTTACCCGCCAGATCCCGAACGCTCCCCGTGACGTTGACCGTGATCTCGGTCGCGGCCGGCCACGGAGTGACCGGTGTGAGCGTTACTTGGTTGGGCGCCGGTTGACTCAAAGTGGTGGCGGCTACGCCGCGGGGAGTACGGGCGTAGATGAAGGTGCTTATCACAGTGGCGGGATCGACAGGCGCGCTGAAAGTGAGTTGGATCGGTGTGCTCACCGGCACGTCGACCGCTCCCGCAGCCGGAGTCACGGCGGTGACCGTGGGTCCGCTCGCGCTGCTGGAGTCGGACGTGGTGAACGTTCCGACATACGGCGTCATCAGGTTGCCCGCCGCATCACGCAATCCGCTCACCGTTAGGCTGTATGTCGTCGACGCCGCCAGCAGTGCCGTGCGCGAGAAGGTCACCGTCTGCGTATCGGCTAACGCCACCGTCCCCGGCACGGCGGGCGTCAACTGAATGGACGTTGCCGAGACCGATAAGGGGGCGATCGGCTCGCTCAACTGTATGCGGATAATTGCATTGCGGGGGACGGAGGTGGTTCCGTTCGGCGGAGTGGCGGCGACCACCGTGGGACCGGTCACGTCCGTAACACCGCTCACTTTGAACGCTGTGCTCCAACTGGAACTATTTCCGGAAACATCGGCCGCGTTTGCGTATAAGTAGTAATTCGTGTTCGCCGCCAAAGCGACACTGGGAGTCAATTCCGCACTCAAACGAAGCGGATCAATCGCAACTGTTGCGGGAACAGAACCCCCTGAAGGAAGATCCAGCCGCATCGTCAGCTCCCCGGGTTCGACACGTTCGTTGAATTGAACGATGAGCCGCGCGTTTGGAGGCACCGTCGGCGATCCCGCGGGGATGGAGAACGACGCTCGGGGATACTCTGTATCAACAGGTTTATCCACCGCAAAGACGTAGGTGACCGGCGCCGTCAGGGAGTTGCCGGCTACGTCGGTGGTGTTAGATCCGAGCGACACCGTGTAGAGTCCTGCCGGCAGCGGGCGGTTGGGAGTGAACAATGCTACCGTCGAGTTGCCGTACGGGAGCGCGAAGGTACCATTTATGGCGCCCTGCGGCCCGGTGAGCTGAAGGCTGTCCATCATGCTGAGCAAATCCGGTTGGCGATTGAAACCGATCGCCAGTCTGGCGCTCGACGCAACACTATAGTCTCCATTGAGCGGACTGGCGCTAGTCAGTACCAACGGCGTGTTTTCCGGCCCAGCGCCGGTGGTGAAGTAGAAATACGAGTTGGTCAGGTTGTTTCCCGCATCGTCCTGAATCGCGCTTGACATCCAACCGGAGTAGCCTCGGTTGGCGGCGAGCGGGGAACTGGGGATCAATGTAGCGATCGTCCGCGTGGCATTCAAAGCAACGGTGCCAGTGACACCCAGGTTGAATGCCGCAGCGTTGATGGTGGATGCTTTGACCGGCCGGTTGAAGCGCACGCGAATCTTGGCATTCGTTGGCACGGCTCCGCCACTCGAAACATTCGTTTGCACCAACGAAAAATACTCGCCGGGAACGGTCCATGCGCCGACAGCGTGCCAGTCGCTGTTTGCACCCGTCCTGGTCTGGACGCCCGCGTAGATGGTCTTGGGACCGTAGAAAGCCTCTTTGAAATCCAGCGAGAGCGTCAACTTGAGCAGTTGCCCCGACTCCTCGGTCGAAGCGCTGCGCAGAATACACTGGCTATTCTCCGCCGAGCCGATCTTCTGACCGGGAACGATGGGAGGAAGCAGCGCCGTGCCAGCGTCGTTTATCAAATACAAGTAGTTGTTGGGCCGGTCGTAGGCGACATAGCAGGCGTGGCGTCCATCCAGGTCCTTATTCACAAGGAACTGCATCCCCTGAAGATTGCCGTTCGCTGTCTCGTCGACGTAGGTAATTGTGAAATCCCCCCTCGATGAACCGCCACTGGCCGGGGAAATTGTTGAAATGGTCGGAAAGCGAAGCGTTGTGCCAGGTACATTGTAGACGCCCAGCGTCTTCCAGCCTGAATTAGCTTCCACGCGGTCGCGCGCGGCGGCATAAATAACCTTGTCTCCCGCGAAAGTGGGCGAGAACGTCACCGATACTTGCAGCGTGAGCGTATTGTAGGAAGTCTGTACGGAACTTCCCGCGCCATCAATTGTGCATTGACTATTGCTGACCGATCCGGTCCCATTCATCAGCATGCCGGTGATAGCGGTGCCGGCGTCGTTCACGAGATACAGCACTCCGATCTGGTGCGCATACGCAATCGAGCAGGCGTGCCGGCCGTCCAGGAAATTATTGACGAGGATATTCAGCACCCCGAGATCGGAAGCGGTATCCGGGTCCGAGAACTGGAATGTGAATGTTTGTGTAATACCGCGTCCTGCACTGGGACTGCCACCGTCGACACTGGGAGTGTGGTTCTGGGCCTTAAGCGTGAATGCAGCTGATATCAGAAAAAACGCGGCGGCAAGCGTGCTGAATCTGTACAAGAAATGGCGGGAAGTCGCGATCATGAGGGCACCGTGAACGGCCAATATACCACAGGGTCTCATGGTCCGGTGCCACCGATTACGCTTACCTGGTACTACGTCGCTTTACTTGCCGCCTTTGCGAATCAGAACACGCCAGTGCCGCCCCGCGCGCTCCACACTAAGAATCTCGTGACCGTCATTGGCGGCGCTTTGCGGTACGTTTTGCGCTCCGTTTTCGCTCAGCAGAACCGACAGCACATCTCCGGGTTTCATTCCGGCGAGCGCCATTTTGGTTTTCACGTAATTGAGTGGACAAACCACGCCGCTGAAATCCTTTTCGATGTCCGGCTGGCTCTCGACCGGTGCCGACGGCGTGGACACACGCAGCGACGGCCCCATGCCGCGATAGAGCTCTCGCACAGCGTCGAGCAGGCCTTGCACTTCTTCCGCATTCGCTTGGAACACCGCTTCCGGTTCGTCGGCGTTCACGGCCTTCCGCGCGCGTTCGATGAGCGGCGCGAATCCGGCTGCGACCAAGCCGCCTTGCACGAAGACGCGCTCGAACAGTTCGAGCGCTTCGCGGTCGGTTGTGGCCTGCTCGCCGTGTGTTACCAGCAGTGCGCGCGCCGCCGCGGCTGTCGCCGCGAACAGGCGCCGCGCCTTAAGTGCGTCGGCGGCCGTGGCAAGATCCACCTGAATCAGATCGAACACTCCGGCGCCGCACTCGCCCGGACCACGTCCGGCCAGCGAGAACGGCTCCCGCGCTCCCCAGTCGTAGTAGAAATTCTTGTCGTCAGGGAACTTCACAGCCAGCGCCGCGGCCGTGTCTCGGCCACCTCCGCGCAGGAATGCCGCGAAGTCCGGATGATGCGGTGACGCGTCGAACACATCCAGAAACTCTTCGAGAAACGCGGGCACCGCGCGGGCCGGCAGTAGCGTGGATCCCGAAGCCAGCACCGTCTCACCTTCCGCCACATGTCCGCCTAGTTGCACGACGTAGTGCGGCACCAGATGCCCGTTGATGCGCCGCGCGGCGCCGTACAGGCCGATTTGCGCCGCCGGATGCCGCCCGCAAGCATTGGGACACCCGCTGATGTGCAGCGCGAGCGAATTGGTGGCTGGCTTCCATCGCGAAACGCTCTTCGACAGGCGCTGCGCGATGGCTTGCGCCAGCCCGCGCGCCAAACAAATTCCTAACCGGCATGTGGACGCCCCGGTGCACACCACCATGCGCCGCAACAGCGCCGGCCGCGCCGCGCCCAAACCAAGTTCGGAGAGTTCCGCGTGCAGCAACGGCAATTCGGTTTCGCTCACACACCGCAGCATAAAGCTCTGCCAGTTCGTGGCTCGTGCCACACCTTCGCCGTGATTCTCGATGATCGCGGCAAGGCGCAGCAGTTGATCGGCGGTGAGCAATCCGAGCGGAGGCGCGATTTCGACCGTAAACTGGCCGGGTTGCTTCTGCGGTTCGACGTGCAAAGCGCGCCACTCGGCGTAGTCCGAATCCGGGAGTATCGTCTCGAACTGGCGGCACGCTGCGGGCGGCGCGAATGCCCGCGGTTCGCTGGCCGCGACGGTGATGGATTTCAGTTCTTCGCGGTAGAGCCGCTTGAACTCCTCCAGTCCCAGATCTTCCACCAGAAAACGTATGCGCGCGCGGTGGCGATTCTTGCGGTTGCCGTGTTTGTCGAACACCTGCTTGACGGCCTGGCTCACCGCCGGAACGTGATCCGCGGGAACAAACTCTTCAAGCAACTGTCCCACGCGGCTCTCGGCGCCCATGCCGCCGCCGACGTACACGGCGAAGCCCCGCACGCCATCGCGCTCGCGGGCAATGAAGCCGAGATCGTTGATGGTGGCGCCCGCGCAATCAGCACCGCAGCCGGAAAACGCGATCTTGTATTTGCGCGGCAGTTGATAGCTGAGCGGGTCCGGCAGCAAGTATTCGGTAAGGCCCACTACGTGCGGCGTCACATCGAACAGCTCCTTGCGGCATACACCGGCTTGGTAGCAAGCCGCGATGTTGCGCACCGTGTTCCCGCCGCCGCCCTTGGTGGAAAGCCCGGCATCGGCGAGCACGCGCAGCGCAGCAACGATGTTCTCGACCTCTACCCCGTGCACTTGCAGATCCTGACGGCTGGTGAAGTGCAGTGTCGCATCGCCGTAGGTTTGCGCCGCTTCGGCCGCGGCGCGCAATTGCGCGGGCAGGATGATACCAGCGGCCAACCGCGCGCGCAGCATGTAGGTCCCGCTTTCGCGCTGCTCGTAGATGCCGCGCGGCACGCGGAACGCCTGAAAACGCGGCGCTGGAATGGCGCCCGAGGCGAACTGCTCGCACATCTCGCGCATCTGTTCCAGTTCGGCGCCGATGTCGCCAGTCAGACGGTAGACGCTTTGCGTGCTCATAGTAATTTCTCCGGTCTCACGTGTTCCCGGCGCGTTCGAAACTGCCACGGACGGAGATGACGCAAGGCCAACATGTTGAACGAAAAAGTGTTACACGACGGCCATCGCAATTATGTAGTTGTCCATCGACATCGAAAGGGTCCCGTGTTCTGCCGCCGCGTGGCAATCTTGGAGCAGAAGCCGGGGCCCGTCACCCAGCATACTCCCACGCCATACCGTTCCAGGCGTCTTGCGGCGCGCCCAGCCCATCGAAAGAGCGTTTACCATGCATAGCGAAATCATCCGTGATGCGCTGGCGCGCTACGCGGGTTCACCTTGTTTCACATGTGGATTTCAAGCCGAAGGCATTGTGGTTCTTGACGCGCTGCGCCGGCAGAGGCCGGACATACCGGTGTTGTTCCTCGACACGGGCTATCATTTTCTGGAAACATACCAATATCGGGACCGCATGGCCGTCCGATGGCGTCTGAATCTTGTGAACCTGAAACCGGAGCTACCACGCGCGGCGCAGGAAGCTATGTTCGGCGAACTGTATCGTACTGAACCCACGCAATGCTGCCGGATGCGTAAAGTCGAGCCACTGTTGCGCGCACTGGAGCACTACGACATCTGGTTCACAGGTCTGCGGCGCGAACAATCACCGACGCGCGCCAACCTCGATCTGGTGGAACAACACACGCTCCCGTCAGGCAAACGAATCGTCAAGGTGAATCCACTGGCGTTCTGGACCAAGAAAGAAGTCTGGAGTTATCTGCGCACGAACGGCATCGAACATCTGCCGCTCTACGATCGCGGCTATGAGAGCATCGGCTGCGAACCATGCACGACGGTACCGGTCGAGACCGGCAATCCGCGATCGGGCCGTTGGGGCGGAGCCAAGTTGGAATGCGGCATACACACGTTCGACAGGGAGGCACGTCCGTGAGCAAAGTCTATCTGGTGGGCGCCGGGCCGGGCGACGCGGAGCTACTCACCGTGAAGGCGCTGCGCATTCTCCGCCAAGCCGATGTGGTGCTCTATGATCGCCTGGTGAGCGCGGAGGTGCTCGCCGAAACGAAGCAGGGCGCCGAACTCATCTACGTGGGTAAACACGAAGGCGAGCAAGAGGCCACGCAGAGGCTGATCTTCGACCTGATGGTGGAACACGCCGCGCGCGGGCGCGTGGTGGTGCGTCTGAAAGGCGGTGATGGTTGCGTGTTCGGCCGCGCGGGCGAAGAGTGGCAGGCGCTGGCACGCGCCGGAGTGGAGGTCGAAGTGGTGCCGGGCGTTTCGTCGGCGCTGGCGGCACCGGCTCTGGCGGGCATTCCGCTCACGTTCCGGAATCTGTCGCGCGGGTTCGCGGTGGTGACGGGCCATTGCGCCAAGCGCACTCCGGTCGACTGGCGCGACTGGGCGCGCGTCGACACGCTCGTCATCTTGATGGGCGTGAAGAATCGCGCGGCGATCGCGAGCGCGTTGATCGAAGCGGGCCGCGCAAGCGATGAGCCGGCTGTGTTCGTCGAACGCGCCAGCACCGCGGCCCAGCGCGTGATCGAGACCACGCTCGGCGAGATTGCACAGGGTCTCGTGGAAGTGGAAGCACCCGCGGTGTTGGTGATTGGCGCCGTCGTCACGCTACGCGCCGAGTTGGCCGGCGAGTCCTTCGGCGATGATTGTCATCGTGTGAGTGTCGAAGCTCTCGCATGAATCAGCGCTATCCGGTCTTGTTGAAGCTGGAAGGACGCCGCGCAGTCGTGATCGGCGGCGGATACGGAACCGAGGACCGCGTGCGCGCGCTTCTGAACGCTGGCGCGCGCGTGCGGTTGATTTCGCCCGAAGCATCCGGCGCGCTCGCGCAGTGGATCGAGCAGGGCCGCGTGGAATGGCTCGCGCGCGAATATGTGCCCGGCGATCTGGAAGGCGCTTTTCTGGTGATCGCCTGCCCGCGTGATCGCTCGCGAAACGCGGAAATCTGGAACGAAGCTGAACAGCGCGGCATCCTGATGGACGCCATCGACGATTCGCCGCACTCCAATTTCATTCTGCCGGCCATTCATCGCCAACGCGATCTGATCGTCGCAGTGTCGTCGAGCGGCAAGAGTCCGGCGCTGGCTTCGCGCATACGCGACCGCATCGCGCGCGAGTTGAGCCCCGCTTACGGCGAGTTGCTCGACCTGCTCGGCGAGTTGCGTCCGCAGATTTTGGAGCGTTTCCAGAACTTCAAAACACGCCGCCAGATCTGGTATCGTCTGATCGACTCCGCCGCGCTGGAGTTGCTCGCCAAAGGCGAGCGGGACGCGGCATTGGCCGAATTGCGCCGCGTGATCGAACAGGGCGCCCGCTAACGCACGTCCAGGCGCACTTCTTTACGAAAGCGATCGCGCATGTGCCCGAGCCATGGATGCGTGTACCGCCGCGCCAGATCGACTGTGACCACGGCCGCCGTGCCGCGGCTCTTGGCTTCGGCAATAATCTCGCCGTCGGGATCGACAATGCGCGTGGGGAAGCTGTAGCCGGCGCTCGCAACGAAGACGCGGTTCTCAATCGCGCGCGCTTTGTCGAGCGCAACGTTGCCGCCCGCTATCGGCATCAAGATCATCTCGGCGCCTCTTAGCGCCAGCGCGCGCGCCGGATCGGCGAATTGCAGGTCCCAGCAGATCATCATGCCGACCGTGCCGAAGTCGGTACGGAACACCGGATAGTCGCTGCCGGGCGCGAGCCCGCCTTCCATCTCTTCGCGCGGCAGATACACTTTGCGGTACTTGCCCGCGAGTCGTCCGGCGCGATCGATCAGCACCGCCGTGTTGTACACCACCACGCCTTCGCGCTCAACCAACCCGGCAACGATGTACGCCTTCCTCGCTCGCGCCACTTCACTCAGCCGCGCCGTGGCAGGCCCGGGCACGCGTTCCGCCACTTGCTCAAACTCGCGGCCCGTACCGGTGTAGTTGATGACCTCGGAGAGCAGGATCACGTCCACGCCCGCCGGCACGGACTTTTCGATCGCGTCGATGAACCCCTGAACGTTGCTCTCCGGTGTGCCGCCCGCCGCGGGACGATGATTCACGGCAGCGATGGTGACCCGTCGCGGCGCGGGAGCGGCAATTCGTTCGAGCGTGATGTCGTCCCACCAAACCGTGGCCTGCGGTGCATAGAGCAGAAGCAACTGTATCCGCACGCTCGCGGCGCGCTCCGGCGCGGGCGCGTCCAGCGACACGCGTTTCCATTCGCCCACTTCACTCACCGTGGACGCGTAGTCGGGTTGCCCGACGCGCTGGCCCGCGCTATCGCGCCAGTCCAAACGCGCCAGTACCTGTACGCGTTCGTTGACCGGACCTTCGGCGCGATAGTGCACCGTCAGCCGATGCCATTCCTGCGCGGTGACGCCGGCTACTTCACGCTCCCATCCGCCGCAGACGGCCGGATTGCTGTCGCCGGAAATCGCGAGCGAGCCCAGCCGCACGCGAGCACGCGTCGCGTCCACATAAGTGCGCGGAGCGGCGCCCGCACGCGGCGTCCAGACACGCCATCCCGTGGATGAATCAAACCCGGACTGTTGATAGAGAACCGAAGGCGCCGCGGCAAATGCGACGGCCGAGACAAGCAGCAACGTGAGCCGCGTCATGACTACAAAGTATACAGGTGCGCCTCGTTTACTGCTTCAGGTTTCCCACCATCTGCACGTCGCCCGCCGACTCGTTGCGCACGCGAATCTCGCCGCCTTGAAAACGATTGCCGATCAGCGCGGCCGACTTCAGCGCCTTGCCCAGATGAACGTGCGGCGACGGATTGCCCGGCATGAAGTCGCAGCCTTGCATGATGAGCGAGCCTGCGCGTGCATCGATGCAGGGCTTGCCCTCCCGCTCGTAGTCCCACTTGTGGAAGTGCGTGGCGGTGAGCGTTACCGTGCCTTCGCCGTCCAGCACCATCTGCGAACCCGCGCCCGCGCGGCCCCAAAAGCCGCAATTCGACAGCTTCACCGGCCCCTTATTTTGCGGGCCAATTTCGAAGCCGGACATGAACTGGCAGTTCTCGAAGATCAACCCGGCATGCTCCTGAAGTTCGTCCACGCGCACCGCAACCGGACCCAGATCAGAGCCGCTCTGCGTGATGAGCACGTTGCCAGGCCGTTCGGCGACGCGGCGAAAGTGAAAGCCGATCTTCGCCCAGATGACGAAAGAGTTCGATATGTACTCCCAATCCGTGCGGCCGATGGTGAAGCCGATCAAGTTCTCCTTGGTGTAAGCTTCGAGCGCCTTCACCTGGTCGCCGGTCAGACTGTACGGCGGACTTACACGCCACCAGTAGACGTTGTGTATGTGAACGTTTTCCAGGCGGCCGATGTCGGTGCAACGGTCGATCAATACGCCGCGATGCACCGCGCACAACAGTAGATTGCGCAGATGGTGGCCTTCATTGTGGAACGTGCCGCAGTCCACGCCGTCGTAAGCGTTGGCAATGGTCACATCGATCACGTTGTAGTGCTGCCCCTGGCCCTGTATGGTCCACGGGTACGGGTGTATGTCGCCGACCTTCTGCTCCGGGTAGAAGATGGTGACGCCTTTGATGGTGCTGCCGGTCTTCAAGCTGATGAACGGCGCGCTCGACGGCTGGTCGCGGCCGGCGTAGGCGTACAGCGTCGTACCTTTGTCGAGTTGCGAAGTGTGCGGCCCCGGCCAGGCGCCTTCGAGCGTCACGCCTTCGGGAATCGCGAGCACACCCTTCACCGCGTAAACGCCTTCGGGAAGCTTCACCAACTCACCCTTCGCGGCCGCCGCATTCAGCGCGGACTGAATCGCTTTGGTGTCGTCGGTTACTCCATCGCCCTTGGCGCCGAAGTCGCGCGCGTTGCGCTCCGCTAGCGCTGCACTTAACCCTAGCGCAAGCATTAAGAACATGAGTTTGCGGCACATGATCCCAACATGATATGGCTATAGGGGAAGGCAGAACAACAGGCAATGACAGGCAGAGAACGGGTACTCGCAGCAATCGCGCACAAAGAAGCCGACCGCGTCCCGATCGACCAGGGCTCCATGCGCTCCACCGGCGTCATGGCCGTGGCCTACAACCGCTTAAAGAAACACCTCGGAATCGAAGGTTCTCCGACGTTTCTCTACGACCTGATCCAGCAGCTTGCGCAGCCCGATCAGTGGTACATGGATCGCTACCACGTCGATGCCGTCGATGGCGGCCGCGCCTTCAACAGTCCGGAGAAGTGGCAACCCTGGACCTTGCCCGACGGTTCTTCCGCCCTGGCGCCCGCATGGTTCAAGCCCGAATTCAAGGACGGCGGCATTTACTACAAAGACGCCGCTGGCGACTTGATCGGTAAGATGCCCGCCGGAGCTTACTATCTGGATCAATGTTACTGGCCTTTGTCGGCCGAAGACGGCCTGGATAACTACGAACCGCTCGCTGACAAGATGGGTAAAGTAACTTGGGCCGCCTTGCCTACCTCGCCGTTCGATGAGCCACTGACCGACGAGCGCCTGGATGAAATCGCGCGCGTACTTCACGCTTATCACGATTCGCATCCGTATTCGGTTTCCATCGCCCTGGGCTGCAATCTGTTCGAGTGGTGCCAGTTCCTGTTCGGCATGGAGAACCTGTACTACTACATAGCGGGCGAAAAACAACGGATCGCTAAGTTCCTGGACCGTCTTGCTGAGCATCACATGGCGACGCTGGCGCGCATCTTGCCTAAACTGCGTGGCGCCATCGACGTGCTGGTGGTGGGCGATGACCTGGGGATGCAGAGTGGGCCGCAGATGTCCCGGGCCTCCTATCGCGAACTGTTCTTCCCGCGCCACAAGCGCATTTACGAATTCGCCAAGCAACAGAGCGGCGCGCACATCTTCCTGCACTGCTGCGGCGGCGTGTATCAATTGATTCCGGATCTGATCGAGGCCGGCGTCGAGATCCTCAACCCGGTGCAAACCAGCGCGCGTAATATGGAGCCGGAGCGGTTGAAGCGCGAATTCGGAGCCGACGTCACCTTCTGGGGTGGTGGCTGCGACACGCAAAAGACGCTGCCGCTCGGAACGCCGGCAGAGGTGCGCGAAAATGTCCGCCGCAACATGGACATCTTCATGAAGGGCGGCGGCTTTGTATGGGCGCCGATTCACAACATCATGGCCGACATTCCGCCGGCGAATATCGTGGCGGCGCTCGAAGCAGCTTCGGAGTTTGGTAAGTACTAAGTAAGTCTGGCCGACGCGAGCAACTCCGCCGCGACGTTGGATCTCGGAGCGGCGGCGTCCAACTTACGATTTAGTTTCCGGATTTCCTCGT
>CAZDIZ010000001.1:45555-50845 GCA_964505625.1 uncultured Solibacteraceae bacterium
TTGGATCTCGGAGCGGCGGCGTCCAACTTACGATTTAGTTTCCGGATTTCCTCGTTCGATATCTTGCCACTTAGGCGGCTGAGTAGCTCTCTCAACTCCGGGTAACGCGCGAAAGCGTCGCTGCGTACAACCAGGCAAGGCTGATTGGGCAGGAAAGCGGATCTGTCGTCAATCAGGATCTTCCAGCGCGAGTCGAGCAGTGCGCCGTCACTCGCCTTGCCGATGACCGCATCGGCGCGTCGGTCAGCCAGTGTCCGGTACAAAGGCGCGGTGGCGTCTCCGGCTTGCGAGTAGAGCTTTAGCTCGAGGTCGTAAGTTTTCACTAAGCTGGCGTTGCCGTCCGGACGGCTCAGGAATTCCGGCACCATGGCCAGTCGCAGTGGAAGCTTCGCCTCCTGCACGGCACTGATCGTGGAGATGGCTTGAAAGCGCGGATCGGCCGCCGGCACCACCATGACGTAGGAAGCATTGAACCCCAACGGATCCAGCCACTCCATCCTGAACTGATTGTGATAGTCGAGCTTTACGCGTTCGAATACCACGGCTGCGTCCGAAGTCGGCGCGGCTTTCAAAATCTCGCTATGCGCCGCACCGGTATACTCCGGATACAGGTCGATTTCGCCCATCATCATGGCCTGGTGCAAGCTCGACGTGCGCCCCATATCCAAGTGCCGCGCCACGCCGGCTTTCAGGTGCTGCTCAATCAGGAGGGCGGCGATTTCGCCTAGTAATTCCGGCTCAGCTCCATTCTTCGATCCCACCAGCACCGGTTTCGTGCGGCTGCACGCAGTCCCCATCAGGCCTGCACCTAAAGCCGCCAGTACGCGTCTGCGGTTCATCGAAGCCTCTTTCCGAATCAGATTATGTCCGCGAATGTTCTTCTTAGCTTATAGAACCAGGCGTGTCCCAACAAGAACACCGCCGCGGAAACAACGTAGAGTTTCCACATCGGACCCCATGCCGGTGCGCGCTGTTCCAGGAAGATGTCGCGGTAGCCCCGCACCAGGACGAAGATCGGGTTCTTGGAGAGAATCTCGATGGCGCCCGGCGGCAGCGAAGTTTCCGGGTAGCAGATGGGCGTGAGGAAGAACCACAGCGTCAACAGAAAACCGTTGATCTGGCCCAAATCGCGCACAAACGCGCCCAGCGCCGCCAGAAACCACGAGATACCGAGCGTGAACATCATCTGCGGAATCAGCAGAACCGGCAACCACAGCACGCTCATGGGCACGAAGCCGCGCGCCAGGTACAAACCCACAACGAAGACGATGAGCGCAAACGTTTCCGTCACCAACCCCGCCACCACCTGCACCACCGGCAGAGTTTCGATCGGGAACAGCAGTTTCTTGACGAAGCTGCGGTGATCCAGAATCACATAAGGCGAGCGGCCCGCCGGCTCGGTGAAAGCCAGCCACGGCAGCATCCCAGCCAGGAAGTACAACACGAATCCGCTGCGGCTGGGATCGTTGCCGAACCGTGCCTGAAGCACCACGCCGAAAACGAAATAGTAGGTCGTCATCAGCAAAAGCGGATTCAGGATGGTCCACAGCGCGCCGCCGAACGATCCCCGGTAGCGTCCGAGCACGTCGCGGCGCACCATCGAGCGAATCAAGCCGCGATTGTTCCAGATGCTCTCAAACGGCGCCCTGAAGGCGCGCCCGAGCGCGACGTGCATTTTCCGGAAACGCATCGCGCTCAAGGTGGTGATTTCACTGCGCACGACGCGCGCCACCGCGCCAGCCACTTCGGCTTCGATCAACAGGAAGGGCGCGCCGTCGGCGTAATACCATCCGCGCGGCTGCTCGACGGGACTCACGTACACGTAGTAGCGGCCCTTCTCGCGCGGCAATTGGATCACCAGTTCGGCCGCCGCACTTTCGCCCGGCTCGACGTCGGCCGCGAGCGCGGTCCAGGCGCCTTCTTCAATAAAGAGATGGGATTCAGGATCGAAGATCTGATATCCAACGGCGAAACCGTTGGCGCGCAGCCATGCGCCGCCCGAGCGGTTCTCCATGCGTAGCGACGCGCGCAGCGCACCGCCGGGCTTCTCCAGTGCCACCTCTGCCGTCGAATATCGGACGCTCACGGTTTGCCGCCGCTATAAAGCCATTCCGGATATCGCTCACGCACAGCCCCTACTTTGCGGCCCACCACATAGATTCCGTCGCCGCGCAGTTCGGTATCGAGCAGATACCGTTCGAGCAAGTGCGTAACCCATCCTAACTCAGGCCGCGGCTCCTGGCGAAACGGTCCGGTCTCAAGCAGCGTGACCTCGAACCCGCTATCGATGAGAAGCTGCCGGATCTCACGCGGCGTGTATTCGCGATTGTGCCGCGCTTCCACTTCATCGTCCTTCGATGGGCGCACGTATGCAGGGAAGAACCCCGGGTGAAACCCCTGCAAAATGGCGGCGATGGCTCGCGAGCTGGCCAGGTTCGGCGTGGTGAGCACCAGGTGTCCGCCCGGACGCAGAATGCGATTGATCTCCAGCATCATGGCCATGGGGTCCTCGACCAGATGCTCGATCAGTTCGCAACACAACACCGTGGCGAAGTATTCGTCGGCGTAGGGGAACGGATCTTTTTCGGCGTCAAACAGATCCACGTCGCAGGCGAACTCAGCGCCGTCGATCGAGACCGCCGTGCGATGGTCCGTCTTGCCGCACGGCCCGTAGTAGCACCCGCGCACTTCCCCGTAGCCCAACCGCTCACCGAGCGCCGGGGTGATTTGCAGATAGGCGCCCATCTCGAGCACGCGATCCTGAGCCGTGCCCGGCGGCGTGATCTCGAGCGTGCGTTTCAAGCGCGCCAGATGCCATTCGGCGTAACCGCGCGCGGGCGATTCCGGCGGCACCCAACCCAGGATGTAGTCTTCCTCCACGGGCTCCGACGGCGCGGGAACTTCTTCCACTTTCGGTTCCGCAGCAGGCTCCGCCGCTTCTTCACTGGCGACGGCGGCGACAGGTGCGGCAACCGGCTCAGCTATCGATTCGTCTTTCCACTCGCGCCCCGCGGCCACGCATTCCAGAAAACGCGCGTAGCGCGCGGCCACCGTGGGCCAGGCGCACTCGCGCTCCACCCATTCGCGCGCGCGGACGCCCATGGTCCTCGCCATGCTGGGCCGCGAGACCAGGGCGTTCAAGTATTCGAAGATGTACTCTTCTTCTCCCGGCCCCACCGGCACTTTCAGACAGATGTCGTCCGGAAACTCGCTAAACGCGCCGACGTCGCTCACCAGCACAGCCTTGCCCAATCCGAGCGCGCGCAGCATGCTGCCCGAGCTTTCGCCCACGGTCGGATACCGCAGGTTGAGCACCACGTCGCACGCCGATATGTAACCCACGAAGTCCTCAATCGGCGCAAAGCCGACGATGCGCACATGCGGCGTCAGGCCCAAAGTCCGGATCATGTCGTGAACGGGGAAATCCGGATGCGGCTCGCCCACCAGAATCATCTTCGCTTCCGGCGCCAACTTCACCACGCGGCGAAACGCGCGCAGTGATTCCGCGATCCGCTTATAGGGTTTCAGAAAACCGAACGCGCCCACCAGCGGCGTCAATTCATCCAAACCCAGGCGCTGACGGAAGCCCATGCGGTCGCCCGTCGGAATCCACGCGCCATGCGGGATCACCGCCAGCGGTCCCGTGAATCCCGCCTTACGAACCTCACCCGCCACGAAACGGCTGTGCACGATCACCGCGCGCGAACGCTCCAGCAGGCGCCGCAGCATGGGCAGCCCGTCGTAGTCCGGCCCTACTTCGAGCGCGCGCACGCGCCGCGCGTAAGCCAGGGCCCGCGCGCCGCCGTTGTATTCGGCTTCGGCCAGATACGCGTCCCAATCGTCACGCCTTATAGTCAATTCGGTGATCAGGTGATGCAGATTGGCTTCGTGCAGCACCACCACACCAGGATGACGCAGCGCGGTTTCATAGGCGAACGTGTGATAGGGATTGTTGCCGATCTGATAAAGCGGCAGGTCGAAATGCGATGCGTCGAACGGCTCGCCGTCTTCGGAGAAGACCTCCAGTTCGACTTCGGACTTCAGAGGATCGAGCAGCGCCGCGGAGTAGTCGGCGATTCCGCTCTTGGACGGCGGCAGTGGAGAGAAGAACGCTACCCGCATGCTCAACGCACCAGTTCCATGGAGAACATCCCCATGGCGAGCGGCACCTTGATCAGAACGGGAGTGCGCGTCGCGTCGCGCGCAAACAGCGCCTCGAAAGTGAACGTCGACGCGGGGCCTTTCCCGGAAACCGTCAACCGGTCGGCTTCGATTTGCGATTCGCCGATGCGAATCGTCTGCGTTCCGGCGTATTGCACGTTCAACTGGTAAGCCGCACCGAACAACACGGGCTCGGCCGCCGGCAAACGGCCTTGCACCAACTCGCGGCGCACGTGATACAGGAACGCCAACGCGTCGCGCCCGCAGGTGCCCGTCGCAATTTCGCTCTTGCCGCCGCCCACGGTTTCGCGCGTCGCTTTACCCTTCTCCGCGTTGAAGGTGGTCTTCTCGTGCGCCTTGCGCTTGCCGTGCGTCGCGTCCTTTTCGAATTCCACACCGCAGAAGTCGGCGTTGGTTGTCGAATGGAAGTGGTCGGACACGGCGAAGCCCGGAATCGCGGCGTCGATGTGAAACTCGAGTTGCCAACCGGACGCCTTGCCCTCCTGGGGCGGCATGCGGCGCGCTTCCATGCGGGCTTCGCCCAAGCTCAATCCGCTGGGCCAATTGACGCTGTAGAGCAACTTTTCGCCGTCGAAGGCAGGAACGGTCTGCGCGCCGGCCACGGCGAGTAGGGACAGGAAGATCAGTGGGAGAATGCGCGTCGAACTCATGAGTGCGTCATCGAAATCGCACGGGAACCCGAGGCCGTGTAGCGGCCGCGGCCGGCAACTTCATGATACACCTCCAACGTCTTGCTGGCTGCGTTTCGCCAACTAAACAGCGCGGCGCGCTGCGTACCTAACCGTTCCATGCGCGCGCGTAGCTGGTTGTCCAGCAGCAGATCCAGCAGCGCCCGTGCGATTTCCTGGCGTGAAGACGGATTGAACAACAGGCACGCCGCATCGGCCACCTCCGGCAGCGCCGATGTGTTCGAGCAGATCACCGCGCGCCCGCAAGCCATGGCTTCCAATACCGGCAGACCAAACCCTTCGTAGAACGACGGGAAGGCGAACACGTCGCAAGCGTTGTACAGGTGGAGCAAATCGTCGTCGGCGACGAATCCCGTGAAATGGATACGGTCGGCGAAGCCGGACTTGTGCGCCGCCCGGTGCACTTTCGGCGCAAACCA
>CAZDIZ010000001.1:50945-61295 GCA_964505625.1 uncultured Solibacteraceae bacterium
AACTCGCTCACCGTCAGAATTCGCGCCGCCGACCGCACCGTGCGCGCCACCGTTTGACGCAGTTGCAGGGCACGCGTCGCCGGGAAGTACTCCGGATGTTCAATGAAACTCACGTCGTGCACTGTAACCACCACCGGCACCGGACAGCCCAACGGCGCGGTGTACTGGACGTGCACCAATTCCGGCCGGTCCCGGCGAAGCTGCCGCGACAAATCCCAACCTAATCGAATGAAAGGATTTCTCGCTACGAAACGCTGCCTAAACCTCGACGGCACCCAGTTTGAGGCGTCCTTCACCGCCAAATAGGCAATGAAGTCGGACTCCTGGTCCAAAGCGGCAAAGCCATTCATGAGGTTACGAATGTATACTTCGTTCCCCGTTAGCTTGCAGCCGATGGCATGAGCGTCGACCGAAAACAACATGCAGTTCTACCAGTATAGATGCACTGGGGACGCCGCGGTAATTAAATCTCTACTCGTGTGAGTTTTTCCCACCCTGCCTCCCAAGTGTATTCCGCCTCGAACAGGCGGCGGCCGGAAACAGCGATTCGTTCACGCTTTTCAGGCCGGCCCAGCAACTCGGAAACCGCCTCGGCAAAAGTCCCGGCGGAGTCCGCCAACAATAGATGCTCCCCGTCTCGTCCCATAAGCCCCTCGGCCCCGAGCGGCGTCGAAACCACCGCCGTGGAAGCGGCCCAGGCTTCCAATATTTTCACTCGCGTCCCGCTGCCGGACAACACCGGCACCACCGCCACCTTCGCCTGTGCCAGCGCGTGTATGGCGTCCTCCACCGGGCCGCGCAAATCGATCCTGTCGTCACCGCTCGTAAACGCCCTGACACCATCGGCGTTCTTCCCAATCACCCGCCAGACCAACCGCGGCCACTGCTGCCGCAAGATCGGCCAGATCGCTTCCCGAAAGTACCGCACCGCGGCGGCATTGGGACGGTATTCCAGGTTCCCAGAGAAGATAATAACATCTTCTTTCTCGGTGGGGGGAACCGCGACGTCCGGGATAGTGTTCGGGTACACCGCGACGCGGGCGCCGGGCGCAATGTCACGCGCGCGGTCAGCGTCGGCTTCCGAGGTCGCCAGCAGCAACGAGAACTTCGGCAGCCACTCCCGCTCCATATTCAGAGCGCTCTGATGAAAGCGCCGGAACAACACCGCCAGCGGCCAGCTTTCCTCAGCGGCGTACGCTTCGTGAAGCCGGCTCTCAATGTCGATCAGATCCAGAACCGTGCGCCGGCAGTGCCGTGCCAGGATCTCCTGATACGGCGCGCACCAGAAGTGCTCGACAATCCCGACGGCGTAATTCCGTCCCGCGAGCCAGTGCTCGATCTGGCGGCCGAACCCCGCGAAACGGTCGTTCAACGGCGGCGCGCCGCGCACGAAACGGTATAGATTCCGCGCCGCCCGCGCTGGAGCCGAACGTGCGTGATAGGGCAACTCGATCACGCCTACGTCGCGCGCCAAGCCGGGCGGGAAAGCCGAGAGCGGATCCGGCGCACCTGCTTCGTGGAATAGCAGCACGTCCACGTCGTACCGCGAAGCCAGATAGTTGAGCAGGGCGGCGGAGTGCAGAGCACCGCCCCCCACAGCCGGGTAGGGCGATTCGGGCGCGACGAACAGCGCTGCCGGTCTAGCTTCCGAATCGGCGCCGTGCTTCGGCATAGACCTCCCGCGTCAACCGCGCCGTTCGCGTCCACGAGAAGTCCCGCGCGCGTTCGAGCGAGCGCGTCTTCCACTCACGGGCGAGTTCGGGGCTTTGAACCAACGCGCGCATCGCTCCCACCCACCCGCGCGCATCGCTCGCCTCGACGTGCATCGCCGCGCCGCCGCAAACTTCCACGAGCGCGGGATCGCGCGACGCCACCACGGGCGCGCCGCAACTCATAGCCTCCACCACCGGCAGCCCGAACCCTTCGTACAACGATGGATACACCACGGCCAACGCGCCATTATAGAGCCGCGCCAGTTCCGCGTCACTCACCTCACCCAGTTTGCGCAAACCGGGTTCATCGGCGATGCGCGGACCGTCGGCGCGCTGCCGGCCCACCAGCACCAATTCCACCTTCGCTTCGCGCGCCACCTCCCGCCACGCTTCCACAAGCATGGGCAGGTTCTTGCGAGGCTCGACCGCGCCGGTGAACAGGAAGTACGGCACCCGTGCGGGTGGCTGCAAGATGGAGCGAAACACGGCGGCGGCGGCCGAATGCACAGTCACCACACGCGCACCCGGAATGCGGAACCGGTCCAGAACTTCGCGCCGGATGGCTTCGGTTACGGTGATCACCATCGTCGCCAAACCCAATCGCACCAGGAGCGGCGCGCGCCGTCGAACACGGTCCGCCGCCTGATGCCACGCAGGATTGAGCCACGGCGACAAATCGTGAATGGTCATGACGCTCGGCCGCAGGGGCAGATACGGGACCGAGTAGCTGGTGCCATGGAAGACGTCAATTCGCTGCCGCGCGATTTCCCGCGACACGCCGCATGCCCACCATCGCCGCTCCATCCAATTTCGAGGCCCCGGCGCCTTGCTAAGATTCGCCGGCGCGCCCTCGGGCGAGGCGAACGGCTGATCCGACAACAGGACGATCTCGTCGTCCGGAAACGCGGCGGCCAGCGCGCGGCTCAATTCCGAGGTGTAGCGCGCCGTGCCGTCCGAGGTCACCGTGAGCGGCGTAGCGTCCAGGCCGATCTTCATCGCACGATAGCGCCTTCGTCGAACACCGCGTGCCGGATCACTGTTCTGCCGTCCGACGTATAGACAACGTGTATCTTCCCGTCGCTCGCTTGAAACGCGATGGGGTAGCCGTAGTCGTTACGTCCATCGGCGATGTTGCGCCGGTGCGGGTAACTCTTGTCGTTGTCGGTCGAGATGGCCACGGTGAGCGGTGTGCGGTCGCTCATGCTGTCGTTATAGACCAGCAGCAAATGACCGTTGGCCAGACGCAGAAAGTCCACGGCAGCGTTCGGATTGGGGAATTTCGAATCGATCCCTTCGGTCCAGGTCCAACCATCGTCACTCGATTCGGCTCGCACCAGCCATCCATCGGTGGTCGGGCCGTAGCCTCCGCCGCGGCGGCAGTACGCGATCAAACGTCCGCCCCCCAACGACACCGGCGCCGGCTGTATATTGCCCTTCTTCGAGCGAATCTGTCCGGTTTCCTTCCAGCGCTTGGTCTTCACGTTGTAGCGCAGGAAGGACGACGTGCTACCGGCTCCCACCATCTCGGTGTCGTGGCCGGTCTCATGATAGATCGGCAGCAGGTAGTCGCCATTTTCGAGCACGATCGGCCGGCTTCGCACCATCGTTCCCAGTTCAAACGTCAGCAGTGAAACATCGGACCAGGTGTGCGCGCCGTCGCGCGAAATCTTCGCCGCGACGCGCGAATCCGACCAGGTGTCGCCGAAGCGCGTGACGAAGAACAACCACACGATTCCATCCGGCGCTTGCCACACCACGCCGTTGCCCACCGACCAGAACGGATTGCTCGCGATGCGCTGCGGCGGGCTCCACTTGGCTTCACCTTTCTTCTTGCGCGAGCCGAACACGCCGGTTTCAACCGCGTATTCACCCGCCCCGCCGTAGTAGACCAGATAGAGATCGCCGTTTGCGAGTTCGGTCATGCAAGCGGGATGTTTGTACGGCCCAGTTTGAGTTTCCGGCCCGAAGATTCGTTCCGTTTGGATATCATCGGCCGCGCGCAACTCACCCAGAGCCGCTGCGGCCGCGGCACCAAATTGCCTGCGTGTCATGGCTCTATCTTATCGCTGGACGGTTGGCCCACACCGGCCGCTTGCGATCGAAGTCCAACGGCTTCACGCCGTCGATGGACAGCCACGTCTTGTATTGCGTGCCGTAAGCGCCGGCGGTGGCGAAGTCGCGCAGACGAACGCTCTCGCCCTTGTCGTTCACGTACTTGAGCAGCACCCACGGCTTGTACATCCGATTGGAGAATTCGGCGGCCCCGTTCATCTTGGCGGCATCGAGCGCTGGGATATTTTCGAGATCGGCGTCGTTGTCGAGCGTATCGAAGGCCAGCAGCAACGGCCCGCGATAGACCGAAGTCTTGGCGTCCTGCTCGCGCTCGCCGGCCCAGAAGTGCGGCGACATGTCCAGGGAGATCTCAATGCGATCGGCGTTTTTCCATTCGCGGTCAAGCACCAGGTACGAACCCGCGCGCGCCGTCTCCGCCGCGCCATTCACCGCCGCGCGCGTTTGAGCCGACCACGCCGGGATGCGCAGACGCAGCACAAAGCGCTCCGGCTGCGTCAGACGCAAGCCGATGGCGATCCTACCGTCCTTGGGATACGCAGTCCGTTGTTCGAACGTAGCCACCTGTCCGCCGGGCGTTTTCGCGCTCATCGTCGACGGCCCGTAATAGTTCAACAACAGACCCTTCGCATCAGCGAGCAACGCCCATTCACCGATCAGGCCCAAACCGCGCGGCCCGTTTACTGAGCAGCAGTTCAGCTCCGGACTCCCCGGGCGCGCTTGAAACACAATCGAGTGCGCGCTGGCCTTGCGCGTGCCACCCATCGGTGTGTCGTAGGTCCACCAACGCCCTGAAGGATGCTGGCCGCCGACCATGCCGTTGAACGTACTTAGCTCGAGTTCGTCGGCGATCAACGAATCGCCTTCGAGCTGCAGCATGTCGACGGACCAGTCCATCCACGCGATGGTACAGCAGGTTTCGATAGCCCCGGTGTCGTATGGATTACCGGTGGTGCGTTCGCCGGAAGTGAAGCCGCCGGTGTTGTGACGGTCGCCTTTCAGAATGCTGTTCCAGATGTGCCGCGCGGCCTGCCCGAATTTCGGCTCACCGGTGATCAGGAATATCTCGTGCAGCCCCTGAAAATCGTGCAGGCTCTCCCAACGATTTCCGGGGAACTCGTACATCTCGCGGCCCGCCAGCGCAAAGCGCAGATAGAGCCCCGCGCCCGGACGGTCCCACTCGCGCGTGATCCAGCGCGCCATCGCCAGGTAGCGCGGCTCGCCGGTGGCGCGATAGAGTGCCGTGAACGCGTGGATCACGGCGTAGTTCATCTGGCCGCGACTGCCGTCGTTAGTGAAGGCGATGCCCTTATCCAGGAACTTGTCCACCAGCATGTCGGCCGCGCGCCGCGACACGCGCAGCGCTTCTTCGTCGCCGAACACTTCGCGATAGAGCAGCAGAGCGCGGATCGCCCAATAGTGGCCCCAGATGTCCCAGTTCTTGCCCGTCAAACGATTGGCCGCATCGAACGGACCCAGGTAACCGTCGCTGGCTTGCTTCGCCATCAACTCACGCGCCACACGCGTGATGAGCGCCGTCTGCCGCGGATCGCCCAGCAAGCGGTAGCTGAGAATCGAAGAGCATAGATACTTGCCGACGAACTCGCCCGACCACGGCAAAAGACCGCGGCCCGGCTTGCGGTCGCGGTCGGCGAACATCTCGAGCATCGCGGGGTTCGCATCCGGAGCGCGCAACTCCCAATTCTCCAGATTCGCGCGCAGGCGTTCGCCCACCACGCCTTCCAGCCGCACGTGCAGCCCGGCCGGCTTCTGGAGCACTGGCGCGACTTTGTAGGGGACCTCGGCGCGCAAACACACCACCGCGGCGAGCGACAACACGACCCACGAGATTCTTTTCATGTGCGTCCTAAGCCTGATTATTCGACAACGCCGTGCGATCTCCACCTTCGTTCACGATCGCGTGGCCTTGGAGTTGATTGTTGTACACCATCGCGCGTTCGACTTCCGGGCCGATACGCACCACCGTTCCCGAGCGGCGCTTCGGATTGGCGAACGAGATGTCGTGGATCATGGACGAGCCCGCGAGCAGCTCCACGGCCGGCAGACGATGATTCCACGAGACCACGCGCGATTCCGACATGGTCACCGTGCCGGGAATCTCCCAGCGCAACGCTTGATTGATCTCGCCCCAGAAACTGGCGCCGCGCACGCTCAGGTCCGCGCTGCGCTCGCTGTTGCGGCCCCAGATGCCGATGTGATCGTCGCCGGCGCCGGCGTTGGCGATGTTCAAATTGGTAATGTGAATCGCGTACGGCTGTGTCCCGCTGATGTCGATGCCGATGTTCACGTTGTCGAAGTTCACATTGGTCATCTGGCCGTTCATGCCGTTGATGCCCTTCATACCGGGATGCTCTTTCGGCGGCGTGGAACTGGAAAACTCCGCGCCCACGTTGTAGCCCCAACAGAAGATGTCCTCAACTACTTCCCAATCCGTGCGCTGGAAGATGAACGTGGTGCCGTGCGCGATGGTGAAATCGACAATGCGTTTGTCCTGTGTCCAGAACGGCCACAGGTGAACGTTCTTCACGCGCCCGATGTCGTAGCACTGATCCACCCAAATGCCTTTCAGTAATGGCTGCCCGTAAAGCCCGGTGATGAAGTGTCGATGCGCGGAGTTAGTGGCGAAGTTCACGCCCTGGTAAGGGTTCACCAGCAGACAATTCACGATGGCGACGTTGTCGGCCTCCTTGCCGCTGGCAACGCACCAGGGATACGCAACGGGTTTTTCGGAGAGCACCTGGTCGGGATAGAACACCGCCAGCCCTTCGATGGTGGCGTTGTTACCGTCGAGCGTGAGGAACGGCGTGCCGTCTTCTTTGCCGGCGCCTTCGGTCGCCAACAACACGCTGCCACCGCCGCCGCGCTTCCAGGTCTGCGGCGCGCGCGCCACGCCCATCAGCGTCACACCGCCGGGGATCGTCAAGTGCCCCGCAATGCGATATTCGCCGGCCGGGAGAAACACGATGCCGCCGCCGCGCTTGCGCGTGTCGTCCATGGCGCGCTGTATGGCGGCGGTGTCGTCGGTGCGCCCGTTGGCTGCGGCGCGATAGGGCTTTTCGCGCGCATTCACCGCGCTGGAATCCAGAGCAAACCCGGCGGCGCCCGCCGTCAATCCGCACGCGAACCCACGTCGCGTCAACCCGCCCAACGTGTGGGGCATCTCATTCCTCCGCTTGGAGTAATCTTACCGGACCGAACAGTCCGCTCCGCAGTTTATCAGGTTCACGAAGGATGTTGCCGTCGTGCCACCAGCGCCCGTGGATGTTGGATATTTGCGAATCGAAGATCTCCCAACGCATGCGGTTGGCCAGCAGGTTCGCCACCACCACGGTGAGATGATTTTCGCCCACTCGCGCGAAGCCGCTGATATCGGCGCGATACGGCGCCCACGCCAGCGTATCCACCTTGCGCCTGTTGAGCCAGACCTCGCCCGAGTAGTTCAGCCGTCCCAGGTCAACGAACAACCGCTTTGGTTTCGCGACGAGCGTGAACCTGGTGCTGTAAGCCGCGCGGCCGGAGTACCATGTCATCCCCAACTCGCTCCACTCACGCAAAGCGGCCGGCGCTCGTTCGCACCGGAATTCGAGCGGCGCGAGCAATCCGTCACCCGGCGCGCCAAGCTCCACGCGAAGCGACACCGTCTCGCCGGCTTTCACTTCCACGGGAGCCTGCACGGGGCGGCCATCTACTTCGATGCGATACGCGCCCTTCACGCGAGGCGCGTTCATTTGCGTTGCGCCGTGTGGAACTCGCACTCGATACCATACGGCCTTCGGTGCGGGCGCACCCGGCAGCGGCACGTCACCCCATTTGCCCATGGGCGGCGAAGCGAAAACGTAGGCGCCCTCCCAGTCGTCGCCCGGCTTGCGCACCCGCCAAGCGCCGCTGGTTCCGAGTATCTCGCCTTCGGCCAGCAAATAGCCGCCGCCGCGAACCGTGATTATGACGTCGTTGCGTCCCTGCTGCAAAGGAAGACGCTCGATCACGGTTGGCTTTTCCCAACCCTCGCCCGAACCGACTAACACGTCGTTCACGCGCAGTTCGAACTTCCCATCGGCGGCCACCACAAGGCGCGATACCGGCGGAATGTCCGCGAACTCGATCACGCGGCGAAACTCCAATTCGTCACCACCCAACTCACCGGGGAAGTTGCGGTTGTAGTGGTAGCGCGTGATCCAGGCGGCGTTCCAACTCGTCGCGTACCTAGAAGCGCCGGTTTTCTTGCTTAGAGGGTCGACGATTCGCACCTGACGCCAGCGCGTTGCCGGCTCGAAGCGAGCCTCCGCCACCGGCACCTCCAGCGTCGTGACCCCGCTAGCCTGTTTCCAAGGAGTAGCGAAATCGCCAGGCGCCCACTCCAACGTCCAATCGCCGTCGAGCGTTTTGAACACCGTGGGCCGCTTCGGCGCCGGAGCTTTCGTTGGCGCTGCCGTTCGGTCGAAGACCACGTAGTAAGCGCCCCACCGCCTGAAGCTCAGATCAACGTCGGTGCGGCCAGCGGCCGTTCGCGCGGCGCGCAGCACCGTGATCTCACCGGTCTCCGGGTCCCATTTCTCCACGCTTCCCGATGGCGCGAAACTGACTCGCCACCGGCGCGGACCAGCTTCGCTGTTCACCAGCAGGTATACATCACGCGTACCCACGCGCCGGTGGAGATATCGCAAATCTCGCGGTTTCGTTCCATTCACGATGCGTACGTCGCGTGTGAGAGCCGCATCGATGAAACGGAACGTCGAAGCCGCGTCGGCTAGCGCACCCGCTTCTCCAAACAGCTTTGCGGAAATGCGAAGCACTTCCGGATCGTCCGCGCCGTTTTCGGCCGAATGCCGCGGCACGACACCCAACGCCGCCACCTTCACGCCGCTCGCCGCCAGCCGCTCAATCGCGCGGTAGGCATTGAGCGATACGGTGGTCACCGCGGGAAGCAGAATCACGCGATAGGTTTCCGTGCCGATGCGCGCGCGTCCACCGGCGGCCGGAGCAGATTTCAGCAGGCTGTCGGTGTCCACTAAATCGCTGTCGATCTGATTCCGCGCCAGCGTGTCCACCAGTTTGCCCGCCACCATCCGCACAGTGGAGTGGTCCGACTCGATGCCGGGCACCTCTACCGGCCGCTTCGGCTCCAAGCCCATGCTCCATACTTCCTCAACCGGATAGAGCACCGCGACATCGGCCACGTGCTCGCCCTGGCTGCCCATGTAGCTGAGGCGGCTGGTGTGCTGCGCCAGCTTGTGGAAGTGTGTCCAGTTGGGGTTTTGATAGAACCACGAATTCGGCCAGTCGTCCTGGGCCTCGGGCGTTTCCATCTGGTAATGAAACAAATGGAACAGGAAATGATTGATGCCGTACACCGCCAGCATGTTCACGCCGTAGCGCGTTTCATCCAGCGTGATGGGCCAGCCCGCGCCGCCCAGCGCTTCCACCAGCACGCGCTTGCGCCCGTACAGGTGCGCGATCGACGCGATCTGCTTCGGCTTCCACGACCCGATCACGCGCGGAAACGTGTAGCGGAAGTCCTCGCTGTCAGTGCCCGACATTTGCAGGTGCCGCATGGTGCGGAAGTAGTCGCCCTGATCTTTGATGTTGGAGAGCCCTTCGTTGGTGTGGCCGGTCCAGACGAGCTTGTTCCGCGCGCACCACTCGGAGATCTGCCGGAACCATGCGTCCTCGTAGAGCTTGGTGTAGACCTCGAAGTAGTCGCAGCGCGCCTTGATGGTGCGCGCGCCGCCCTCGAGATAAAGCAACGGCAGGATGCTACGCAACTCGTAGCCCTTGGCGGCTTTGAAGCGCTCTTCGAGCAGCGGGTCCCAGGCCAGGGTGACGTTGTAGATTTCGTCGAAGAACACGCCAGGGATGGTGGTGCCGAAATGCCTTTCGAAGCGTTTGGCGTATTGTTCGTAGGTGTTGTCGATGAACTCGCGGACGGCCCGCGGGTTCAGATAGTTGGGCAGGACATTGGCGCCGTGCGTCGCCGCAAACGCCAGCAGGCGCCAGCGGCCTTGCGGGACGCTCCAGTGCTCTCCACACGAGGCCGCCGAGGTCAGGTCCACGATGGTCGTGCCGTCGATATCGCGGTCTCCCACGGCTCGCGCCGCCAGGATGTACTTGGCGCCACCGAGCTTCAGTGCGACTTGGCTGGGGCCTTCGACGTCTGTCGTCTTCAGCAGCAGACCCGTGGCACGAAAGCGCTCGGGATTCGCGCGCACGGTGCGCCCTCCGGCTGCACCGCTCGGCCATTTGTCTTCATCGTAGAGCCAGGCTTGGAAGTTGGTTTTGGCGGCGTAGGTCACCGTCGCGCCGACAGCGTTCCAGAAACGCGGCGAGAAGTACGGCGTGTCGCTTTCGTCCAATCCCGCTCGCGAATGCAGGTAGGCACCGTAGACGCCCTGCTGCATCATCCAGTCCATCTGTTGACGCAGCTTGGCGTCGTCCAGTGTGCCGTTCCAGGCCCAGAAGGCTTGCAGGGTGTACTCACGCGGTGGTTCGCGGAATTGTTCCTTGAGCGAATCCGAGGCGCGCGCCGAAGACAGACAGACGAGAAGACAGA
>CAZDIZ010000001.1:61395-63835 GCA_964505625.1 uncultured Solibacteraceae bacterium
GAAGACAGACAGACGAGAAGACAGAGGAAAGAAGAAGAGAAGCCTATCCGGATTGGTTTCATGGCGGTCCGACTTCTCTTCTAGATTATTACAGCCCCGCCCGACTACAAGCCGAGTTTTGAAGCGATCGCCAGCAGGATTTCCCGGTCTTTCACGGTGAACCCGTTGTCGAGTTGCGAGTAGAGCGCGGTGTTTTTGACCGACACAACACCGCCAAGCGAGAAGAACAGCTCCTCGCCCGTTTCCAACGCGCGAAGTGGAACCGGAATCGCAGGCACATCGGCGCCGGGAACGTTTGCGAGATGGGGCGGAATGTTGACGGACGAGGCTTCGCTCTTCGACAAGACCATCAGATCGGTGACCGGCTTACCGTCGTCGCCGACAAGAGCAGCTCCGTTGGCAGCCGTAGCAATGACGCAGTCGTACACGACGCTCATCTTGGGCGCGTTCTTGGCCGCAGGATCGAACCAATACTTCGGCGCGCGGTCGGGGTTCCAGGCCGGAGGCTCTTCGCCGAATGCGGCCTGGTATTCATCCCTCGTCATGTAGACGGGGAACTTGTAGAGCTTGGTGATCGAATAGATCGGGTAGTTCAAAGCGGACATACAATACCCTCCCCTTCAAACTAGCCGGAGCGTATGCCCGCTCAGGACTATCGTTTAGCGCAAGCAGTTGAAACGGGGAAGGAAATTCTTGGCAGGAAGGCGTGACTGGGGAAATACGAAGGGGCGCGCCCGATAGAGCGCGCCCCTCTTCACTGCTATCGGACCGTCAGGGTCGATCCGTTGCTGTAGATCAAACTGGTTCCGTCCGAGCCGACAGCCGCAACCACGATTGGCTTGCTCCCGGAGGTCGCCGTGGAGGGAACTTCAAAGGCGACGATGTAGACGCCCACGACGCCGACCATGTACTCGGCCGACACCAATCGAACGCCCTCGTTGTTGAAGCCCATCACCAAGTTGGCTGCCACGGTCTGTCCCGGCACTCCCGCACGGTTGGTTCCCGTCGTAGGAATAGTCTGCCCGATGCCGGTCACAAAGACGCGGACGATCTCGCCCGGCCTCGCACCCTGCCCCGGACCGATGTAGCGTCCGTCGTCGCCGATGGCAACAGCATAGCGTACGCCGCTGGAGTTCACGGTCTCGAACAGTCCCGGCTGAAGCGGATACGTGGGGACATTAGGCACCGAAGTCGAGCCGCCGCCCACTTTCACCGTCACGGTCACCGTGCCCGGCGCACCCAACTCAAATGGCGCCTGCACCGTCACCGATTCCAGCCCGTTGATGTTGGATACGTTGAAAATCGGCGCAGCCGTACCGCCGAAGAGCACTTCCACATTGGCTAGTTTCAATGGCAGCGGCCCAATCACGTTGCCGGCGGTGATACTGCCGGAAATGCCGGTCGCGATACCCGTTCCGTAAATGGTCACGATACCGCCAGGCACTACACCGGCTTGGCCACCGGCGCCGTTGATGATGCCTGTCGATGTCACGGCGGGGCCTTGGAGCCGTACAGTGAGTGTAAAGGTTGTGGTGAACCCGGTAACTGCCGCATTGATGACAACGGTTCCTTCGGCTGCACCGGCGGTTACGTTCACCGACGCTCTACCGTTGGCGTCGGTAGTGGCTGTGGAGCTGCTCAGCGTGGCTGGGCCGCTGGCCACCGTAAAGGTCACCGTTGCGTTCGGTATACCCACGCTCTGTGCGTTGAGAACCTGCACGACGAGCGGCTGGGCAAACGTCGTCCCTATGACGGCACTCTGACCGTCGCCGCTTACCTTGTTAAGGCCTGAAGCATTCAGGTTGACGGTCACGTTGAACAACGCCACCGCAGAACCTTGCTTGCTACGCACTCGCACTTGATACGTTCCCGGAGTACTGCCAAGGGTGACTCGAGCCGATACACGCGCGTTCGAATCCGCAGTGGTAACAGCGCTGCTCAAGGTAGCGGACCCGGCAGTTACAACCTCCCAGATCACTTCAGCACCAGGCAGCTTGTTGCCGAATCCATCGGTAACTTCGCCAACCAGCGCTAGAGGGAGTGCCGCACCCGGATTGCCGCTTTGGCCGCTTCCCTGGATGACGGCAATCTGCCCAGGATCTCCCGGCGTCGCCGTAACCTCGAGTTCCCAACCGCGACTGCCGCCCATCTTGGCAAGGAAGCGCGATGTCCCTTGCTTGCCAGTGACGACCACATCGCAGGTAGCCACACCGCTGTCGTCGCTGAGAGCAGTTCCGCCAACGCACTTAGGCACCGGCCCGGTGGTCGGGTCCTGCTCAGATAACAGGAAGAGTCCGATGTTCGGAATGGGGTACCCAGCTTGCGGACCCACGCTTGCAGTCGCTCGGATCTTGATGGCGCCTGTCAGCGTTTGGCCTAGTTTTCCGCTGATCTTGGCGGTCGCTGAGTCAGGTGTGATTATGTCGATGATCGGGTACTT
>CAZDIZ010000001.1:63935-77048 GCA_964505625.1 uncultured Solibacteraceae bacterium
CCGGTGCCCGTTTGTGTGCCACCACCACCCGGATTGGCGGTGCCTACAGTCACGGTGAAGTCAACGCTAATCGCATCAGCACCTGTTGTGCGCGCGTTCACCGTTACGGCCCCACTGGCATTCGGGACTTTGACGTGCGTCACAGCGTACCCATCGATGTTCGTTGTCGTTGTGGACGAGACCAAGGTGGCATCCGCGGTGCTCGTCGAGAACACTATGCCGGCCTCGCTCACGGGTTTACCGTTCGCGTTGACCGCGCGTACCACCAGTGGCGCGGACGTGCCGCCGGCCGACACGGACTGATTATTGCCGATCATCTGCAGGCTGGTAGGCTGCCCGAAGTTCGCCTCGTGGAACATGACCGAAGTTGTCGGGTGGGTCAACGAGAAGCTGTTGGCCACACGAGTGTTCAGCAAGTCGATTGCGTAGAAGTTCGTGGTGGTCACCAGATAGAGCTGCTTGGTGATTGGCAGTTCATTCGAAGTGGCGATCGCCACCAGATTGGTCGGAGTACCGAGGTCGGTGAAGCTCGCCATGGATGAACTCAGGGGATTGATTGTCACCTGATAGAGGCGGCCTGTGGTACTCGACATTCCGTATGCGGCGGAATTGCTCGCTACCACAACTTGATCCAAGGTGTAGCCAAGACTGTTGGAGACTGAGCCGCTGACGGTGCGAGTGGTCAGGTCAAAAGCGTAAAGGATGGCTCCCGAGGACGGTGTGGTGTTGATTGCCAGAGCTTTCGTGCCATCCGGTGTGAAGACAAGTTTTCCGGGCGTTCCCGGCACCGTCATTTCGCCTCGCAGCGTCATGCTGCGCGTGTCAATCTCATAGACCTTATTGAGGGCACTGACATAGAGCAGTCCGTTGGGGCCAACCGCCATGGCGTTGGGTGCGGTGGCTAGTTGCAGCGGCACCCCCACCGCCTGGGTATTGAGGTCGACGGAAGTTACTGTCTGGTCAAACTGGCTCAATACGATAATTCGGGATGAGCGCAAGTCCGACACAATTGACGTCGGATTGTCGCCCACAGCGATCCCGTAGGAGGGACTCACTTCGCTGTCGTTGTTGACGTCGTAAACGTGCAGAGATCCGGCCAGAACCACCAACCTCTGTCCGTCCCGCGTCATCAGCGACGAGGTAGGCATGAAGCCGAGATTAATGGTCCGGATAGTGCTCGATGCCCCAGCAGCCTGCACCACGATGGCCCCGACGGAGCTATTCGTGACGTTGTACAACTTCGTGTTGGACGGATTCACATACACAGAAACCGCATTTGCTGGGATGTTGAACGAGCCGAAAACCTGAAAGGGATCCTGACCGTAGGAGGAGGCCACTTGATTGGCGCTCCCCGTCGGCAACAGGTAGATCGTGCCGGCAGAGAGCACCGAGGTCAAACCTAAGACGGCTAGGACCAATAGCTGAAAGAAACGCTCAGTTCTCATAAACACCTCTCCGGAAGAATGGGGTGGGACGCAACGGGACGATGACCCAAGAGTAGACCCTTGGCGCGGGTGGACACTGAATATTCTAACACGAAAATGACGCACCACTAAAGAGAGCGATCAATTGCCCGCACAAAATAAAAAAGGGAGGGGATTTCTCCCCTCCCTTTCAGGTAACTACAGATTCGGACTAGTAGCCGAGCTGCTCGCCCTCGTTGATCACAGCGTTCACAGAGAACGCCTGCGCTTCGCGAGTGCGATCCGGCACTACCAGCGCCAGATATCCGTGTGCGATGTCCACAGCGCCCATCTTGGTGACGAACGCATAGCCATGCGCATACTGGAAGTCGCAGATGGCAAACATGTAGCCCTGGAAGCCAGGAGCGCCAGGAGCGCCATAGTTGCCGCCGCCGGACAGCGTGAATACCAACTGCTGACCCGTCGGAATAATCTGCGTGGTCTGGGCGCTCGGAGCCGCGCCGCCACCTGTCGTGCCGCCGTAGTAGTACAGCGTGCAAGCACCCTGCTGCTGGCGCTTGGAGCTGTTCGACAGCGGATCGGAGGAGGTGTTCGCGATCACGATACCCGAATCGAAACCAATCTGGTTGGTCAAGAACGGGAAGAGCAGGATCGTACGGCACGCGGTAATCGTCAGAGCGTCACCAGAGGTGAACTTCTCCTTGAACCGCGGCTCGGGAGCGGTCGAGCTCATCGTCGTGGTCGAGCTGATCGGACCGTAGCCACCAGCCATCTGGTTGGTGCCCAGACCCGGCACGCCCGAACCGATGTTCGTGGTCCAGGAATACGTAACCGGAACCGTGAACACCTGATCTTCAGCAAGGCCGTTCATGCCCGTGCCTTCGCCAACGACTTCGTACACAGCGTAGCCGGCGCCACCGGAGAGGGTGATCGACTTGCTGCCCGAGATCGTCAGATCCACAGTGCCGCCCGAACCATCGCTGGCCGCGCCCGGAACGTAAACGATGTTCAGAGCCGACGAGGACGGCGTAACCCAGGACGGGACCGACACGCCAACGCCATTCTGGACGTTGGACACCTTCACGATGAAGCGGGTGCCCTGGTTGGCCTTACCGGCCGTGCTCATGCCAGGAACCAGCGTCTGGTTCGTGAAAATGCTCTCCGTCGTGTAGTTGAAGCCAACAGTGCTCTGTTCGACCTCAGCGGGGATCGTGCTGCTGTCAGTCTCAATCTTCTTGCGGAAGGCCGACGGGAAGATTTCCTCGAAGGTGATGTTGACGGTCTTGGACGTATCGCTGCACTGCTTCGCCGAGGCCGTGCCCACCGTAACCTTCAAGCTCTCTTGAACGTAGCCAACCAACTGAGGCTGATTCCCAACCGAAATCGACGTCGAGCCAGTGATCGAAATGTACTCGTTCACCGTGCCGGGGATGAAGCTACCGGTCGGAACGCCAGTGGCATTCGCCCGAACGTTGGTGATCCGGATGATGCGACTCCCCACCGAACCCGGAGGAATCACAGGAATACCTTTCCAGATTACCGAATTAGTCGAACCGGCCACCTGCTGGCCGAGCCACATGTTGGCCGTGCAACCACCGCTACCAGACACGGAATTCGTACCAGTGGTCACCAGGGCGGTGTTGGGCGAGGGGCCCAAGCACTGCGCGGCCGGAGCCGGATCGTCGATCAAAAGAGCGGCTTCGACGTTGCTGCCGAGAACATTGCTCGTGATATTCGTCGTCAAGAAGATCTGCACGTTCACGAACATCGGCGTCGTCACACCTTCGGGGCCGCCCTTGCAATCCAGCGTCAGGTCGCCAACGGGTTCAGCCAGACCTTCAGCGCGAAGGATTGGCGGAACGCCAGAGTTGGCCTGGCACGAGAATGTAGAGGATTGAGCACTCGCCACAGCGGCCATCATGACCACCAGCGCGAGTACCGGTAAAACTTTGCGAAAAGCTACCATTTCCTTCTCCTTGTGGAAATTGAAATCGAATTGACGAGTTTCTTTTGCAACCTGAACCTCAGATGCTCTGTCGATTTGCGGCCTCTCACGGGTCCCGGCGTCCAATCTCGGCCTTCCTTCAGCCGCTGATCGTCGCCTCACTACTGCCCGCCTTTGGGCTCACGTTCGACTATCTCGTTCTTCTTTTAAACACTTGTGCTTGCGGGATTCACATACGATGAATGCCGCTACACTTCCACCGGACGCGGACATCTCCATTCTTACCATCGCATCGCACCCCAAGTCAAGAGCTAACTTTCGTTTACCCCTGGTTTGGGACCTGGAAGCCCGAAGCCAAATTGTACTCTTGGTGATTTAAACATGCCCGCAAACCGAAGTCAACGGATCATTCCCTAATGTCTCGGCTCAGGCCCTTCACCTTCGCCCGGATCTCGTCTGCGGCGTCGCGAATCTGCGTGGTGTCATATATTACCCGCGGTGTCATCAGCACCACCAGTTCGGTCCGGCCGGTCGAATAGGAGCGGCTCCCGAACAGCCCGCCGAAGACCGGAATCTTGTGCAGCACCGGGATGCCCGCGCTTGAAATGGTCTTGCTCTCCTGGATCACGCCTGCAATGGCCACCGTGTCTCCATCCTCCACGGTGACCTGAGTCGAGATGCTGCGGTGGGAGAATGACGGCGATTGAATCGCCGAACTGGCGGCGGGGGCCACCGGCGCGCTTACGTCCTGATTAATGTAGAGCGTAACCACACCGCTGGGATTCACGCGCGCCATGATGTTAAGCGTGATGCCACTGCTGCGGTTCTGCACTGTGCTCGTGAACAGCGAGTTGGTCTGCGCCGACGAGTAGCCCTGACTTGTGAGGGTAGGCACTTCGTCGCCTACATTCAACGTGGCCGGCACGCTGTCGGTCGCGATGATGCTGGGCGCCGAGAGCACCTTGGCCTTCCGGTTATCGGCGGCGGCGGAAAGGTACGCCATCAATTCGCGGCTCTTGCCCACCACCATCCCGGCCGACAACGACGTGTTTAGCGCGTTGTCCACCGACGAGAGAGCCCCTTTGAACTGGCGGCCCACGGCGTTGTCTCCGGAGGAACTCGTTCCCTTGGCTTGCAGGAATGCCTGCACGCCGCTCGACAGCGCGTCGCTCAATGTCACTTCGTAGATCTTCGCTTCGATCAGGACCTGCCGCGGTGACACATCCAGGTCCTTCAGCAGCTTCAATACCTGCTCGTACTCCTGCGCGGTCGCCTGTATGAGCAAGGTGTTATCCATGGGATTCGGCACCACGCGCGGGCCCTTCCAGCCGCCGCCTTGCGAACCGGGAGCCAGATAGGATCCCGTTTGGTCCGAGGTGGCAGCCACGGCCGCGGCCGAGGCTGCGGGCGTGATGGCCGTTCCCGTGTAGACCGGTCCGCCACCGGAAATCGGCGGCAGCATGTTGCCGCTGTAGCCACCCATGCCGCCGTACATGCCGCCCATCCCGCCATACATGCCCCCCATGCTCGCCATGGCGCCGTAGCCGCCCATGCCGCCGTACATGCCACCCATGCCACCGTACATACCGCCCATGCCGCCGTACATGCCACCCATCCCGCCGTACATACCGCCGCCACCGCCATACATGCCGCCGCCCATGCCGCCGTACATGCCGCCACCCATCATGCTCATCATTCCCATCAGCGCCATGGGGTTGCCCGAATAGAGCGCCATAATGGCCATGGCCAACATCTCCGCCCGCCCGTATTTCACCCGATAGACATAGTTGTTGGTTGAACCGGCTGACTGCGTCACCGTCACGTCGAGTTTTTTGATCCAGCGCTCCACGTCCTCGAAGATTCCCGGATTGGGCGCCACAGCCAGGATGGAGTTAATCCGATCCAGCGGTTGAATCTTGAGACTCCCACCTTTCTCGCTCAGCGATATGGCTTTGAAGAGCTTCTCGAGTTCTTTGGCCAGATCCGAGGGCCGGCTGTTCTTCACCTCAAACAAGCGCACTCGCTGACTGGCGAAGGTCTCGCTATCGAATAGAGCGATGAGTTCCATCGTGCGCCGCATGTTGCGGCCGTTATCCAGGAGGATGAGAAGGTTGGCGGACTCGTGCGTAACCATGGTCGCGCCCTCACCCAGAAACGGTTCGAGCAATTTCGACAGATCCGTCACCACCGAGTAGCGCAGGAACACCAGGTTCAGCAGCATCTGCTCTTCGTCGGAGGGTTTCTTCTCGTTGACCACCGGCGAAACCGGCAGACGAGGAACCAGCTTGATGGGGACGATGCGATAGACATCACCCGTCTTCACCATGGCTGCGCCGTTGATGCGCAGAATGGTATCGAGCAGAGCGCGGGCGTCCAGCGCCTTCGCTTCGCCATAGGTATTGATAGTGACCGAACCTTTGACGTTCGGATCGATGATGTAGTTGACTTTGAGCATGCGCGCCAGCATGTCCACGATCTCGGTGAGCGAAGCATTGTGCAGATTCAGGAACGAACCGGACGTGGCGGGCGCACCCGCTGGAGGTTGCGCGGCCGGATTCGTGCCGGCCGCTTTCGACTGCGCGGCAGGCTGCGGGGCCGGTTGCGCGGGCGTGGCCGTGGGCGCCGGCGGCTCCGGCGCGGGTGGCGGTTGCGCGGTGCCGCCGAATCCCGGCGGAACGCCCCGCTGCTGAACCTGCGCGGCATCGGCTGCGGCGGGCGCCATCAACACAACGGCAAGCAAACTCACGAAGATCGTCTTCATCACGCTACTCCTGGGTGGCGGGCTTGGCGTTTGGGTTCGCCGCGGCCGCCGGTGAAGCACTTTCAAAAATCCGTTTCTCTTCTTCGGTCAATTCCGATTTCTTGCGGGTCCAACGCTGCACACCAAACGGAGTGTTGCGCTCGAAGCGTACGCTGTCGCCGTCTTCGGTGACGCGCGTTTGCGGCAGCGGCGCCGTCGTTGCCGCCGCGGCCGCCTGAGTCGCCTGTTCCTCGGCTTTCATCCACCCGAACGGAGTGCGCCGGTAGATCCAGACCTTGCCCCGCGCATCCACGTCACGAAAGACGCCCGGCGCGGTTTCAACGGCCGATTTGGGCGGTCCGGGCGGCGTGGATGTCTTGGCCGCGGCCGCCGTCTTTCCGCGGGCGGTCTTTTTGCCGCCTTCGGCCGCCGCGAGACCGGCGCAGATAGCTATCGCAAGAATCAAGATCCTTATATTCATTGAAGCGTCCTCACTTAATCGCCTGCCAGCGGCAACTGTTACCGAACGGCGTGCTCTGCACAATCTTCTTGTATCCGTCGCTGACGGTGCCGGCGGGCGACGTATCGCCGGGCTGGCAGGCTCGCATGTCGGTATCGAGTTGGATGCCCGGTTGGCCCGGCGCGGTGGTCTGTATGGTGGTCGGCGCCGTGTTGGCGGCTGTGGGCGCCGCGTCGGCTCCCGCGGCCGAACCCGGAGAACCGGCGCGCGCGCGCGCAGCCATCAACTCAACCAGACGGCGAGTGATCCGCTCGCCCTCCCATTCCAGCGTCAGATCCTCGCGCGAGACCGCGATCAGCTTGAACGCCCCGACGCTATCTCCGACCGTGTAGGCGCGATGCGCTGCCGACGGGTTCTCGCTCAGCAGGGCCATGATGGCGCCGCCCAGTTCCAATGTCCCGTGGGCCACCGGCAGCGGCGGCATCACTTTCTTGGGCGCGGCTTCCACAATCACGTTCGGATTGCGGTCCGGAGCGAACAACATCTTCTGCGCCACCTCGATATACTCGCCCGCCACCAGCGGCACCATTTTGGGCAACGGTATTTCGGGCCGCGCAGTGACGCGCGCCGGGCCCGCCGCGCGCACCGCCTGCTCACGCTCGGCGGTGCTCCGTCCCATCGAGTGCAACCGCCAGCCGACGAATGCGATCAGGCCGGCCAAAAGCACGTCCAGCAACAGAAGCCTCTGTTTCAAAACGCCGGCCCTCCCTTCTTCTCCGGAACCAGCGCTCGTGGCACCACACCCGAGAAGGTTAAGCGCACCTGCATGCTCTTCTGTCTTCGATCGGCGCTGGTGATACGCAGGTCCCCGGGCGCTACCAGCTCCGGCTGCGCGGTCAGATCGGCCAGCAGATTCACCAACTGCTCGATGCGGCAGTCGAAAGCGACGCTCACCGAGGTCTGGCCGTATGCGCCGAACGGCTGCGTTTGTCCGAGTTCGGTCGAACGCAGTTCGATGGGGGGCGCTTGAGACTTGCAGATACGGCGCACTACCTGCAGCAGTTGCGCCTGCGCCTGCGCGGCGGTATCGGCCCGAATGATGCCTTTTTCGCGATCGGCCAGCACCGCGTTTACGCGCTTGAGAGCCGCTTCCCGCGCCTCCATCTGCGCGGCCAACTGCCGGTAGCGCGTCAAACGCTTCTCAGCCATGTCCACGGACTGAATCGCGGCCGGCGAAGCTTCGCCATTCGTCTGCCACACCGACATCCAACGGTACGCCGCTAGGATTGCCAGCAACACCGCCACCGGAGCGAACAGCTTCAACGTTCTCTTGTCCCGCGCGGTGAGCTTCATTGAGCGGCTCCCCGGCGCTGCGTACGGATGCGGAAGATTTCGCCGGTTCCGACGCGCGAGATCGGACTGGTGAACTCCGAATTACGAAAGAACTTCGATTGATCCAGGATCTTCAACAGCTCCGCGGCCTGATCGGCCTGACCGCTCAGGTTGACGATCTCACGGTTTAGATCCATGCCCTCGATCCAGACCGGCGGCGGAAGCTGCCGCGTCAGCTCAAGGAGCATATCGAGGTCAGCCTTGGGACGATTACGGAACCCGTCGAGCTGAATCACGCGACCGCGCGCTTGCTCAGTGGCTTTCTCAGCCGCCTGCGAGCGTTTCACCTGAGGCTCGAGCCGCGCGATCTCGGCGTCCACAACCGCCAGATACCGCCGGTCGGCGAGCAGCGACTGCGTCAAAAGAATGCCCGACAGGATCAGCAGCACGCCAGCCAAAACCGCGGTCGGGATATACATGGCGCGCGAGGAAGCGCTGCGGCTCTGGAGCGGCAGCAGGTTAATCTTCAACCCCTGGCGCGGACAGGCGGCAGCCAGCGCCGTCGCATAGGCCAGCGGCCATTCGGCCACCGAAAACTCTTCTGGCACTCGCCGCGGCACTGGAAGCAACTCCGTCAAGGGCGTGAGTTGAACGTCCGGAGAAACGCGCAATTGGGAAATCGCCAGCGTCGCAGCGCGTTCCGGCTCAGCCTCGAACAGCGCCGAAAACACCGGCTGCGAAGGGCTCTCACCGTAGACTTCAACTTCCTCGCCGCGCTGGTCCAGGGCGACCAAGCCATCCGGATCGGGGCGTGCCAGCAACCGCGACGCCGAATAAAGCGCCGCGGCTGAAAACGTGAAACCCGCGACTTTGATGCCGGCCTGCACGAACAATTCGCTGTAGCGTTCCACGGTCTCGCGCCGGCTGATCGCCACCAGCGCCGAACCCGCGCCGGCGAGCGGAGCCGAGTCCCACACAACTTCGTCCTCCGGATACGGATGCAGCGAATCGATCTGATAGCGGACCGCGTTGGCCAGGTCGTTGCTTTCCACACCCGCCAACAGCAGGTGCCGCGCCACTAGTTCGCTACGTGGCAGAAGGACGGACGCAGCCAGGTAGGACTCGCCAGTCTTGCGGAGAAACTCCGCGTATTCGGCGCCCCATTCGGCCGCGGGCCGTGCGCGGAAGCGGCCAATCAAAGCCGCGCCCAGCACTTCGACGCCGCCGGGCCGCACGCGCGCCACCACCACGCGCAGGTCGTCGCCCGCGATCTCGATCCCTACTCCGGAGCCAATGGCCAGCCACCGGCCCAGGTCCGTTCGATTCACCGAACCCATACGTCGTCGTACCACCGTAGGATGTGATAGCGGTCCAGGTATTCGCGCGCCAGGAACTTCACCAGCGCAGCCACCGTCCGCCGTGTATCGGAGGGCCGTCCGTCGGGCGTTCGCAGCCACGCCGTGGCCCTTATCGTGAAAAACGTCTCGCCGCCCACCCGCAACCGCGACGCTGCCGGCCCCAACACCGCCAACTGGCTCGCATCCCGGAACGGCATCTGGTTGCGCATGTTCACCACCATCTCCACCTGCGCGGGAGATAGCCCGACGGCCGCGAGCAGAATCGGATCGGCCGTATTCACGTCAAACTGGCTGGTCGTGCCATACACAGACAGGCAGTCGCGCAGGCCGCCGTGCGGGAGCAGGCGTCCGTCGGGCTCGGGATGGTAGCCACCGTAGAACAATTCCGGGGTCATGCCTCTCACAAGGAGCAATTCCTCGATCTCTTCAAAAGACGCATGGCGCGCGCGAAAAGACGGCGTGAGCGAAAGATAATGCTGGTCTAACATCGTGGCCAGGCCAGCCGGAGCGGGCGAGCGCCAGTCGACAATCGCTTGCACGATGCCTTGCGCTCGGTCTGGTTGGACACCCGCGGCGACGATCAGCCGCATCAAATCCTCGGGCGGGGTGGAGTTGATGTTCATCTTCGAGGATTCCGGAATCAACTCCGTCACCGCTTCTCCGCTCGGATAGGCAAAGCGCAGTCGCGCCACTCCGGGACCGTAGTAGCGCGCGCTGCCGTCCGGCTTTCGCGCCCCACCGCCCCAAAGCATATAGAGCAGCCCCCGGTCCACCGAACCCGCGGCCAGAAAGTACGCACGCACGCCTTCGGTGTAGGTGGAAGCACGCTCGCTTTCGGCGCGCACGGTATTCGCCACCGCGAAGGCAATGGCTCCCAGCGCGGCCGAAAGCCACAGCACGGTGAGCAGCGCCCCGCCGGCGCGCCCGCTTCTACTGTATGTAACTGGCCAGAACATCACGATTCACACGCAAGGGCAACGTCACCGTTACCGGTTGTATCTTCGTCTGGTTCTCTTCGAGCGGCGCCATCTCGACGCGAATAGCCAGTGGAAGCTTGGGCCAGGTCCAACGCGGCGTCCAGCGCGCCAGCATCGGCTCAGGCATCGGCTCCTCGTAAACGAACCGGCAGTAACTCAAACGGTCCGCCAGCACGAACGATTGCGTTCCGATCTCGACCGGCCGGAAGCGCGGCATCTGCCTGCCCGAGGCGGGATCAGATGCCATACCCAGGCAAGCCGCACCGGTTGAAATCGGCCCGGAGTAGAGATACTCGTTCACCACCAGACGCACGCCCGCCGAGTTTTCGCCCGGGATCACCTGGAACTCGAGGATGCGCGGATAGCCGCGTCCGGCTTCCTGAATTGAGTAGCTGCTCACGAAGCGCATGGTTTGGGGCTCGCCCTCGAAGAACATCATGAGGGTGCCGGGCCGTGCGGGATCCATGCGGCAATCCGCCTTGGCCGGAATGAGACCCATCACCTGCTGTTCCAAGATCCGTTGCGCGCCCAATGCACGCCGCGTCGCCGCCAGCCGCTTGTTGGTCTTGTCCATGGCATTCAGGCCCATGCGGATGGACATCAGGATGCCCAGCGACATCAACCCCACCAGCGACACCGCCACTATCACTTCCATCAGCGTGAACCCGCTTGTGCGACGCAACCTCATGGCACCGGCACTCCCACACCGTCGGAGCGGGTCAACATGTCGCGGCGGAACGCTTCCAGATTGAAAGTACGTTTCTTTTCGCCGCGCTCCCACCAAACCTGCATCTCGATGCGCATCAGAAACGGCGTGCCCGGCCCGGCGTCCGGAGGCCTCTCGAAGACGCTGGTCCGCGCGATCCAGCCGCCTTGCGCGCCGCCGGCCTCGCTTGCTTCGAGTTGTCCCTGCAAAGCGGCGCCGGGGCGCAGATTCGGATTGGCGAGCAGTTCATCCATCTTGCGGCGCGCCACCAAGGCCGCGCGATCGTGTTCGGTGATTCGCGCGACGCCTTCGAGCGACGTGCTGATCGACGCGAGCAATCCCACCACCGCCACCGCCATGATGGTGCTGGCGACGATCACTTCGAGTAACGTGAATCCGCGGCGGTTCATTGCGTCACCACCGTTTCGATTTCAGGAACGCCCGTGACCGGATTGAGCCGCACGATCCGCTTGGCATGACGCTGGTTTGCGATAGTCACCGCGAGGCGCGGCGGCGAGCCGCCGGGATAGAGCAAAAAGCGGAACAGGCGATTTTCATATTCCGGCGGCGCCGGCGGTGCCGGTTCCACGCTCTCCACCGTGACACCATCCGGCATCGGCAGTTTCTTAGTCCAGCCGGGCTCAGTAGAGCTCAAACGTACCGAGTTGTCGTCCCTGGACACTTCCACCATCACGGGCACACGCCTGCGATCGGCGTGATTCAATCCGGCATTGAGAAGACTGGCAACGGACTCGGCGGCCGAAGTCAACCGCAACGAATCCAACCCCGCGGCCACCGATGGATAGGTGACGCTCGCCAGCAGCCCGAGCAGCGCGACCACGATCAGCAATTCGATCAGGGTCACGCCGCGCCGGCGCGCGGGCGAACTGGGCATCAATGGCACTATTGGTTCTTCCAACTGACCACGTCGGCGTTGATGCCTTCCCCACCGGGTTGGCCATCGGCGCCGAGCGAGAGGATATCGGGTTCGTCGCCGTGCTCGCCGGGGAACTTGTAGACGTAGGCGTGACCCCACGGATCAACGGGGATCTCCTGCTGCAGGTACGGCCCTTGCCAGTTCATCACGCCGGAAGGCGCCGCGCGCAGCGCCTGCAACCCCTGCTCGCTCGACGGAAAGACGCCGACGTCCAGCTTGTACTGCCCCAGGGCGCCGGCGAAGTTACGCATCTGGACTCTGACTTGAGTGACCTTGGCCTTGTCGGCCTGTTTGAACATGTTCGGCGCGACCAACGCCGCAAACAGCGCGATGATGGTCACCACCACCAGCATTTCAATCAGCGTGACACCAGCTCGGCGTCGGTCTCTTCGTTTCTTATTCATAGGTTGTCGCAAAAGGGGTCAGACTGCTCTGCCCCGCGTGAGAGGCGGTTTGTGGTCAAGATCCTGCTCCGTGGGGCAGAGTTGTCTGACCCCTTTTGCCTCATGGTTCACACCGCCACTTCGTTAATGCTGGTGATAGCCAGCAACATACTTAGGATAAACGCTCCGACCACCACGCCCATCACCAGGATGAGCACCGGCTCAAACAGCGACGTAAAGCGCTTGATGGCCGCGCGCGTGTCTGCTTCGTAAATTTCCGCCATGCGGCCGAACATCTGATCCAAGCGCCCGGTTTCCTCGCCCACGCTGAGCAAATGGCCGGCCAGCGGCGGAAACTCGCCGGCCTTGCGCAGCGGATTCGCGATGCCCTCGCCGCGCTTGACGCCTTGCGTCACCACTTCGAGCGACCCGGCGATACGTTTGTTATTGAGGATGGCGCCCGCGATTCCGATTGACTGCACCAGCGGCACGCTATTGGCAACTAGCGTGGCCATGGCGCGCGCGAAGCGCGCCGTTTCAGCCTTGCGCAGCGCATCGCCGAGCAGTGGGATGCGCAAACGCAGCGTATCCCACCACAACCGTCCGGCTCGCGTTCGAATGTAGGAATACAAAGCTGCGACCGCGGCCACGATCGCGCCCAGCGCGAACAGTCCGTAACGCTCGACCACGCGGCTGGTTTCGACCAGGATCTTGGTGGGCAGCGGCATGCGCATGCGCGATTCTTCAAACACGGCGGCGAATCGCGGCACCACGAACGTCAGTAAGACAATGATCGAGCAGATGCCCACCGCCGTAAGCAGCCCCGGGTAAATCATCGAACTGATGATGTA
>CAZDIZ010000001.1:77148-89229 GCA_964505625.1 uncultured Solibacteraceae bacterium
CCAGGCTCTTACCGCCCTTGAGCACGCGCAGGACGTCGAGCACAATCGAGCGGAAACGTTCGTGTTCGGTGAGTTCACTGGTGATCGACAGCGCACGGTCGAGCGGGACGCCCGCGTTGAGCAGTGTCGAAAGTTCCTGCGTGAAAAACAGAACGTCGCGGCGCTTGCCGCGCACGAACTTCGGCAGCTTGATCTGAAGACCTTTTTTCGGTTCCAGGCCGATGTAGACCGGCGTCAGTCCCTGCCGGCGCAGTTCCTTGGCGACAGTGGTTTCCGTGTCGCCCACCAGCACGCCGGTGCGGACGCCGCCAACCGAAGTCACTGCCTTGAAGTAGTAACTGGCCATCAGAAGTCCTGTGTGACGCGCATCACTTCTTCGGGCGTCGTCACGCCGTCGCGCACCTTGAGCCAGCCGTCTTCGCGCAGGTTGCGCATGCCGTTGCGCCGCGCCACCGACGTGATGGCCACCGCATCGCCGTTCTGCATGACCAGCTTGCGGATTTCGTCATCCATTTCCATCAACTCGAAAATGCCCACGCGGCCGGTGAAGCCCGAGCCGAAACAGTGTTCACAGCCGTTGCCGCGATACGTGGTAATGCGCTCGCCGAAGGGCGTGATGCGCTCACCCGAGGGCGTTTTACAGTTGCGGCAGATCATACGCACCAGCCGCTGCGCGAGCACGGCGGTGACCGACGACGTGATCAGATAGCTTTCCACGCCCATATCGGTCAGGCGCGTGATGGCGCTGGGTGCATCGTTGGTGTGCAGCGTCGAGAACACGAAGTGGCCGGTGAGCGCGGCGCGTATGGCGATGTCGGCGGTTTCGCGGTCGCGGATTTCGCCCACCATGATGACGTCGGGGTCCTGGCGCACGATGTGGCGCAGGCCGCTGGCGAACGTCAACCCGATCTGCGGATTCACGTGGATCTGGTTGATGCCGTCCATCTGATATTCAACCGGGTCCTCGATGGTGATGATCTTCTTGTCGGTTTGATTGATGCGCTTCAGCGCCGAATAGAGCGTGGTCGATTTGCCGCTGCCGGTGGGCCCGGTGACCAGAAAGATGCCGTGCGGCATCGACGTGTAGTGCTCCATGCGCGCGAGCATGTGATCGTCGAAGCCCAGCTTGAGCAGGTCGTAGAAGTCGCCGGCCGAACGGTCCAGCAAACGCATGACGACGCTTTCGCCGTACAGCGTGGGCAGCGTCGAAACGCGCAGGTCCACTTCGCGGCCCAGGATCTTGATCTTGATGCGGCCGTCCTGCGGCAGGCGCCGCTCGGCGATATTGAGCTTGGCCATCAGCTTGACGCGGCTGATGACGGCGGCCTTGAGTTCGCGCGGCGGCGCTTCCTGCGGATAAAGCACGCCGTCCACGCGGTAGCGTATGCGGAACTCTTTTTCGAATGGCTCGATGTGAATATCGCTGGCGCGTTTTTCGATGGCCTGCGCGATCACGGCGTTCACCAGGCGTATGACCGGCGCTTCGCTGGCCATGTCGCGCAGGTGCTCGAGGTCCTCGCTGGCCGCCGCTGCGTCGCCTTCAATATCCGGGCCTTGCTTCTCGCTTTCGCCGTAATACTTATCGATCGAATCCAGGATCTCCTGCTCGCCCGCGAGCACCGGTTCGACGCGCAGCCCGGTGAATCCGCGCACGGCCGAGATGGTTTCGAAATCCAGCGGGTCCGCCATGGCGAGCGTGAGCGTGGAATCCTGAAGTGCCACGGGCAGGCAACGCGATTGGCGCAGGAAGCGCGGCGCCAGGCCGTCCAACCCCGGATCGGCGGGCGGCGGCGCTTCGATCGCCACCAGAGGAATGGAAAGCTGGTCGGCCAAAGCGGCCAGCACATCGCGCATGGCGATGAAGCCCGAATCGACCAGAATCTTGCCGATCTTTTCGCCGCGCTCTTTCTGAATTTCCAGCGCGCGCTCCAGATCCTCCGGCTCGATGAGCCGCCGTTCGATGAGCATCTCACCCAAACGCATGGTGGTTACAGTTCCTCGGTCCGGATGCCGGCGTTGAGCGCCGCGCGATCGATTCGCTTGAGGGAATAATCCAACAGCAGCTTGCGTTGCGCCTGCATGACGATCTGACCCGGCAAACCGTTCACGTCCTCCCAACGATGATGAAACAGCGTGACGCCGACGACGATCCGCTCATCGGGCGGCACCGTGTCAAGCGATTGCGCGCTCGCAATCAACATTTCCGTCATCTGCTCGCGCAACTGCGGCAGGCGCGCCACCTTCTTCTGATGCACGCGATCCACCTGCTCCTTGCGCACCGTCGGTTGAAACGGCGAGATGGTGGCGCCGAGCAACAGATTGATTTCGGCGGTGAAGACCACGCCGTAGCCTTGCAGGTAGACTCCACGCGTGTTACCCAGCAGCATCGCCGGCTCGTCGACGTTCCAGTTTTCCAGCCGCCGGTCAAAAGCTTTTTCCATGGGAGCGAGCGCCGCGCGGCTGACGCGGGGAGCATCCGCCGCGCCCACCCACAATGCGCCGCCCAACAATAGCGCGAGCGATAGCAGGCGTCTCATCGGTTGCCTCCCAGGTTGGCGCTGGCCAGGTACATCACGTTGAAGCGCTTGCGCAAAACTTCGAGATTTTCTTCAAAAGCCACCAACTGTGCCTTGCGATCCAATTCGGCGCGCTTCTCCACGGCGGCCACCGCCTCGTGCATCTGCGCTTGGTGACGCGCTTCCAACCGCGCGACGGCCTGTTCAAGCACCGCAGGCAACCGGCGTTCGAGTTCGGCTTCCACACGCGCTTCGATCACGCGCGCCTCGATCACCGGCGCCGTCACCGGCCGCGACATGGAACCGTGCAGCAGAATCGCCGCCGCCACCAGTCCGGCTGAAGTGAGCGCCCATTGCGGTCCGGGACGCCAGAAACGCTGCCACCAGCTTGGTTCGAATACTTTGTCGGAGACGAAAGCGATGCGTTGCGGGATTTCCTCGTCCGGAATCGCCCCGAGCGCCGTTTGGGTGATCCGCAGCCGTTCGAGTTCGGCGCGGCATGCGGCGCATTCGGCCAGGTGAGCTTCCACACCACGGCGCTCGCCGGCCGCGAGTTCGCCGAAAAAGAACGCATTCAAATCAAACGACGTGCACTTCATTCGACACCCCGTGCGTCAACCGGAGCCAACGAGGCTTTCAGCAGTTCCAGCGCCGTGTACAACCGCGACTTCACCGTCGAGACCGGACAGCCCAGCACCTCGGCCATCTCCTCGAACTTGAAACCCTGGTAGATCTTCAGCACCACGGCTTCACGTTGGTCGTCGCTCAAACGTTCCAGCGCGCCTTCCACCGCCAGCCTCAATTCGACCGGAAACAGCCGGGGCCGCTCGGGCCCTTCGGCTACGTCCGTGGGCATCTCGCCTTCCGGCCGCCGCTTGCGCAACAGCGAAAACGCTTCGTTGTGCGCGATGCGAAACAGCCAGGGGGCGAAACGGTCCGCGTCTTCCAGTTTGCCGAGACTCTGGTAGGCCTTCAGAAAGGTGTCCTGGGTCGAGTCGAGAGCGTCTTCGCGATTTCCCACCAGCCGGAGAATGTAGTTGTAAACCCTTTTCTCCCAACGGGAAACCAACACGTTGTACGCTTCAACCTGGCCCCGGCGCGCCTTTTTGATGAGGTCGCGGTCCTCGACTTCCCGGAAGATCAAATCGCCGGCTCCTTGTATAGTGACGCCCACGGGCCGAAAAAAGTCTATCCGCGGGTACTTTGAGTTTAAACCCGGCACGGGCGTCGGGACCATCCGGCGCCGGGTTGGACTACTTTTTGAACTTGCTCAAGGGGATGTGCACCGAACCGAGCGCGCCGGTGAGCCGGTCCTGCACGATTACTTTCAACTGGATGGCTTCGGGTTTGGGCTGTACGTTCTTGGTCAGCGCCAGCCAGTTCTCCTGGCGTTTCGCGTAGTGGCCCGCCGTCAGTTTCAGATCGATGGCATCCCGCGTCGTCTCCAGTTCCTTGCCCTGCGTGTCGCACTGCGCCACATAAACATCCAGACCGCCCACCCAGTGATCTTGCTTTTGCTCGAGCGAGAACGTCTCCGGGTTGATGGCCAGCGACAGATCGAAGGCGCCGCCGTTCGCGTCCACACGCGCCACAATCTCGATAGCCGAGGCATCCAGTGGGCTCCACAACGTGTCGCGCAGCATCGCCTTGCGCTCTTCGGCTCCCAGCGCGGTATCCTTCACCGCAACATAGCCCCTGCGATGGCGCACATCGAGTCCCTTGCGCGCCACCTTCACTTGCAGCTCGTGATACTTGCCATCCAGCGTCTCCGCATCCGGATAGAAGCCCAGCGTGTAGGTCACCTGCGCGTCGTCGATCGCCTGCCGCAGCGCCTTGCTCAGGTCGTTGTTGTCCTTAAACATCACTCCGCCGGTCCCGTCCGCCAGCATCTTCATGGCATCGCGATTGTCGGCATTCAACGGGTTGTCGGGACCGTCCAAACGTTTTCGGGCCTTTTGGCCCATGTCCGCCCCATAGCGTGCGACGGTGAAGACTCCGCGAACGTCCACCGGATAGATAGCCATGTTGGCGTCGCTGAACAACCGTGTTGTGCGTTCCACCTCGGCGATGAACGATCTTTGCCGGGAAGTCCCATACTGTTTCGTGGTCACCTGGAATCCCGGATAAATCGGGAAGCTCCCAGAAATCCAGATGAGATTCTTGCGCCCCGGAAGCTTCGCTAGGTGGTTGGCGATGGCGTCAAGCGCGGCGATGGTCCGTTCCACGCGCAACCCTTCGCGATACACCTGCTCGTGCTTCGCGGCATTCTTCATCGCGCCGAGTTGGTCCAGCATCTCGATGACACCCAGGTCGTTTTCGGGTGTCGAAAACTCCCCGACGATTTCACCTCGGAAGCGCGCGATGACTTTCGCCAGGTGGTCGCGGTCGTCGCTGAAATCATGGAGCACGTTGAGGCGTCGGCCCAGCGTGTAGATGGCGATCCTCTCGTTCGAATCCAGCCCACCGAAGAAACGCCGGATGTGATCCCGCGCGAAGGACTGGTCGGTGAATTCAGTATTCAGACCATCCACCAGAATCACGGTGGCGGTCGAGGGCGCTTCCGCGCGCGCTTCGCCGCGGTTGGTGAATACGTTCTTGGGCGTTCGCGCCGCGGCCGCCGACGACGCGGTTCGTACCGAGTTCATCGCGAAGAACGAGATCTTCTGCGGCTTGCCGCGGTCGAGGATCTCGAAATCGCGGGCCGTAAGATCCGTAACCGGCTGGCCCTTGGAGCGGACGACCACACTAACTGTGACTAGCCGCGTGGTCACCCGGATTACCGGTTCCTGCGCCAGAAGAATGAGCGTAAGAAAAGCGAGAGAGAGGATTCGCATGATATACCTCGCCGCGGATGCGGTTACTTTTTGAATTTGCTCAGCGGAATGTGCACCGAACCGAGCGCGCCGGTGAGCCGGTCCTGCACGATTACTTTCAACTGGATGGCTTCGGGTTTGGGCTGTACGTTCTTGGTCAGCGCCAGCCAGTTCTCCTGGCGTTTCGCGTAGTGGCCCGCCGTCAACTTCAAGTCGATGGCATCCCGCGTCGTTTCAAGTTCCTTTCCTTGCGTGTCGCACTGCGACACATAGACGTCCAGGCCACCCACCCAGTGATCCTGCTTTTGTTCGAGCGAGAACGTCTCCGGATTGATGGCCAGCGACAGATCGAAGGCGCCGCCATTCGCGTCCACACGCGCCACAATCTCGATGGCGGATGCGTCCAGTGGACTCCACAACGTGTCGCGCAGCATCGCCTTGCGCTCTTCGGCTCCCAACGCGGTGTCCGTCACCGCAACGTAGCCCCTGCGATGGCGCACGTCGAGCCCCTTGCGCGCGACCTTCACTTGCAGCTCGTGATACTTGCCGTCCAGCGTCTCCGCGTCAGGATAGTAACCCAGCGTGTAAGTCACCTGCGCATCGCCGATGGCCTGATTCAGCGCCTTGGTCAGATCGTTGGTGTCCTTGAACATCACTCCGCCGGTCCCGTCGGCCAGCAACTTCATGGAGTCGCGATTGTCGGCATGGAACGGGCTCTTGGGGTCGCTCATCAATGGCCGGCCGCCTCGCCCCGCGTCGGCGCCGTAACGAGTGGTGCTGAACATACCGCGAACGTCCACCGGATAGATGGCCATGTTCGCGTCGTTGAACAAGCGCGTCGTGCGCGCCACGTCCTCGGTGAAAGACTTCATCCGGGAAGTCTCAAACCGCCCTGTCACCACCTGGAATCCCGGATAAATGGGGAAGCTACCGGAAATCCAAATCAGATTCTTTCGCCCCGGTAGCTTCGCCAGATGATTGGCGATGGCGTCGAGCGCGGCTACGGTCTTCTGCACGCGCAACCCTTCGCGAAACACTCGTTCGTTCTTGTCGGCGTGCTCCATCGTGCCGAGCTTGTCCAGCATCTGGATGACGCCCAGATCGTTTTCCGGCGTCGAGAACTCGCTCGTGGTCTCGCCCCGGAAGCGCGCGATGACCTTCGCCAGGTGATCGCGGTCGTCGCTGAAATCGTGGAGCACGTTGAGGCGGTGGCCTAGTGTGTAGATAGCGATCCGCTCGGCGGAACTCAGGCCGCCGAGAAAGCGCCGGATGTGATCCCGCGCGTAAGCTTGGTCGGCGAATTCGGTATTCAGACCATCGACCAGGACCACGGTCGCGGTCGAGGGCGCTTCCGCCCGCGCTTCGCCGCGGTTGGTGAATACGTTCTTGGGGGTCTGCGCCGCCGGTGACGCGGCTTTCGCGGAATTCATGGAAAAGAATGCTATCTTCTGCGGTTTGCCGCGATCCATGAGCTCGAAATCGCGCGCTGTGAGGTCGGTAACCGGCTGACCTTTACTGCGAACCACCACACTCACCGTGACCAGGCGAGTGGTGACGCGAATGACCGGTTCCGGTGTCTGGGACATGAGTAGAGCTGTGAGCAAGAACAAAGTGAACAATCGCATGAGCTAACCTCGTTCTCATAATAGTAGAATAAGCGGCGAGTGCTGGAAAAAATCGACCTCTCCAAAAAGCTTTCTAAAAAGCAATTCGAGGCCGAGATGCCGGGGCTGGAGCGACGCCTCTACGACCTCGAAAAAGCCTGCTGGGACGCGGGCATTCCCAGCGTGATCGTCTTCGAAGGCTGGGACGCATCCGGCAAAGGATCCACCATCAACGCTCTCACGCAGCATTTGGAGCCGCGCGGGTTCCGCCTCTACCCGATTCGCGGGCCACGCACCTTTGAACAGCATTTGCCCTGGTTGTGGCGCTTCTGGCTCAAGCTGCCCAACTACGGCCAGATGGCAATCTTCGACCGTAGCTGGTACGGCCGCGTCCTGGTAAAGCGCGTCGAAAGGCTGGTTGCTCCGAAGCTATGGAAGCGCGCCTATCAGGACATCGTCGACTTTGAACGCACCATAGCCGACGACGGCTACATCATCATCAAATTCTTCCTGCACATCAGTGAAAAGGAACAGGAGCGGCGCTTCCGCCGGCTGGAGCATGATCCGCTGGAAGCCTGGCACGTACAGAAAGAGGATTGGAAACACCACAAGCACTACGACGACTACGTGGAGGCCATCGAGGCCATGCTCGAACGCACCGAAACCGAGTGGGCTCCGTGGACGGTGGTGGAAGCCACTGACCGCCGCTGGACCCGCCACAGGGTTTTCTCCACCATCGTCGCGCGTCTGGAACAGGCGCTTCGCGATCGCGGCAAGCCGCTGCCGGAAACGGAGAAGCCCACGCAAGCTCGGAGGCGCCGTCATGCTTGAAACCGTCGATCTGAAACGCACTCTCACCCGGCCTCAATACGACCGCCTCCTGCTCAAACTGCAACTCGAGTTGCGCGAGCGTGCTCTCGAACTTTACCGTCAGAAGCGGTCGCTGGTGATGGTCTACGAAGGATGGGACGCCGCCGGCAAGGGCGGCAACATACGGCGCGTCACCGAAATGCTGGACCCGCGCGGCTACGAGGTGTTGCCCATCGCCGCGCCGTCGGGCGAAGACAAGACGCATCACTACCTGTGGCGATTCTGGCGGCGTTTGGAGCCGCCGGAGGAAAAGCAGGTTCTGATCTTCGACCGCAGTTGGTACGGCCGCGTGCTCGTGGAGCGCGTGGAGGGCTTCTGCACCGAACCAGAGTGGCGCCGCGCCTACCGCGAGATCAACGAATTCGAACGTCAGTTGGTGGACTTCGGCATCATCCTGGTCAAGGTCTGGATTCACATCAGCCAGGACGAGCAACTGCGGCGCTTCGAAGCCCGCAAGGAAAATCCTTACAAAGCCTGGAAACTCACCGACGAGGATTGGCGTAATCGCAAGAAGTGGGGTGAATACGAGGCCGCCGTCGAGGAGATGCTGCTCAAAACCAGCACCATCACGGCGCCGTGGAGCGTGATCCCGGGAAACTCCAAGTGGGTGGCGCGCGTTGAGACCTTGCGCACGCTCACTGCCACGCTCAAAGAGAAGCTGGACTAGACATAATCGAATGCCGATGCTCGCTTGCGCCCACTGTGGATTGCCGGTCGCGGCATCATCGAAGGCAGGTGAGCCCGCCTACTGTTGCGTAGGCTGCTCCATCATGGCGGCCGCGCTTGGTTCGGCGGTCTCGGCCGGTCCCTCGAACGCGGCCGTGGTGCGTTCGCTGATTCTGCGTCTGGGACTCGGCGCCTTCTTTGCCTCGAACGTCATGGTGCTGAGCCTGTTTCTCTACTCGCTCGACGCACCCGGCGCCGACGTGCCTCCCGCGCGCGTACTCGAATTCATTCGCTGGCTCGTGCTGCTGTTCGCCGCGCCGGCATTTGGATTGCTGTTCCCGGCATACGCGGCGGGCCTGGCGCGCGACGTGCGGCGGCTGCGCTTCTCGATGGACAGCCTGATCGCGCTGGGGGCGGGCGCGGCGTTTTTGTTCTCGGCTGTCTCGGTGATCCGGCGCACCGGCCACGTCTACTTCGACACCGCGTGCATGGTGCTGCTGTTAGTCACCGCGGGACGCTTGCTCGAAGCGCATGCACGGCGCCGCGGCCGGCGCGCCGTGCGCGAGTTGATGCAACTGGCGCCATCCACCGCACGCATTCAACGGCCGGAAGGCTGGGTGGTGGTGGATGTATCCACCGTGCGCGCTGGAGATCGGGTCCAGGTGCTCGCCAGCGAGCGCATTCCAGTGGACGGCGTCATCGATCACGGCTCATCCGCCGTCGATGAATCCATGCTGACTGGGGAACCGGTGCCCGCCGGACGCGGCGCGGGCGAGCGCGTAAGCGCGGGCGCGCTGGTCGTTGACGGCACCATCGAGATTCGCGCGACGCACCCGGCCGATGCTTCAACGCTCGCGCGCATTGTCTCCAGCGTCGAAGATGCGGTCGAACGCCGCTCCCACATGGAACGGCTGGCCGACCGCGCCGCCGCGCTGTTTGTTCCCGCCACTGTGTTGCTGGCGGCGGTGGTGATTGCCGTCTGGTGGAACAGCGGCGCCGAACAGGCCTGGATGGCGGGGCTCAGCGTACTCGTGGTGGCTTGCCCGTGCGCGTTCGGCATTGCCGTTCCCCTGGCAAACGTTATCGCGATCAGCGCGGCCGCGCGAAACGGCATACTTATTCGATCGGCCGAAGCGCTGGAGCGGTTGGCGCGCGTTGACACGATTGCTTTCGATAAAACCGGCACACTCACCGAAGGCAAATTGCGTGTGGCGGCCGTCCTTCCGGTAGAACCGTTTGAAGAGCGGACACTGCTCGAACTTGCCGCGGCTGCCGCTGAAGAATCGCTGCATCCAGTGTCGCGCGCCATTGCCCGAGAAGCGAAAGCCAACGTGCTATCGGTCCCCGGGTGCAGGGCGGTGAAGACGCTGGCAGGCGTGGGCATTGACGCCGAGCTTCAAGATGGACGCCGCGTCCTACTCGGCCAACCAGCCTGGGTGCGAAGCAACACCGAGCACATTCCCGAAGAATGGCTTCAGGCAGCCGAGCGGAGCGCCGCCGCATCGAACGGCATGGTCTACTGCGCCGTGGATGGACGGCTCGCGGGCGTGTTGCTGCTGGAAGACTCTTTGGCGCATGAAGCTTCAACGGCCGTCGCCGATTGCGCATCGCTCGGCCTTCGCACACTTCTGTTGAGCGGCGATCGCCGGGAAACGGTGGAACATATCGCGGGCGCGCTCGGCATCGAACGCCACGAAGGCGCACTCACTCCGCAAGACAAAGCCGCGCGCATTCGCGAGATGGAACGCGAGGGTCGCGTCGTGGCGATGGCCGGCGACGGCATCAACGACGCTACCGCGCTGGCCGCCGCGCAGGTTGGCATCGCCGTGGCCGGCGGCACCGATGTGGCGCGTGAGATCGCCGAAGTGGTCTTCCTGGATTCCGGCCTGCACCGTCTGCCGTGGCTGATTCGGTTGGCACGCCGCGCCCATCGCGTCGCCGTGCGGAATCTACTGTGGACCGCCGCCTACAACTCGATCGCGCTCGCCGCCGCCGCGTGCGGCGTGCTCGCGCCCATCCTGGCGGCCGCGCTGATGCTTGTGAGCAGCCTGTTCGTGATCGGCAGTTCGCTGCGCGTTCCTGCTAGCATCAAGAACTTGTAGTCAGGTGAACCGATGCAAAACCAACCGCCCCTCACTCCCATCTTCCACAAACCCGTCTACGGCCCGCATGGCGTTCTGCTGCCCTGGGCGAGTTGGCGTGAGTTGATCGAGCGTGAGATGAACTGGTATCTGCGCTGCCCCATCGAGCACGGTTATCCGCGCTTTGTCTACACCACGTTCATGGACGGCAACTACGATCCGCAGAAGCGCGCGCCATCGTTCATTCCCTGCACGCAGAACGGCATGGGCATCATCTCGTATCTGAAGTACCACGCTTATTCGAAACAGGCCAATCCGAAGGTGCTTGAATTCGCGCGCGGCATGGGCGACTACCTGGTGAAGGAAACCCTTACGCCCGACACCGGCAAGTACCCTCGTTTCACGCGCTCCACCGGTTGGCGCGCGCAGATGCCCTTCCCCGCCGATTGCGGTTCGCAGGCCGACAAGCCATACGAGATCGAACCCGACAAGGGCGGTATCGCGGGTTTCGCGCTCCTGTTGTTGTTCGAGGAGACCAAGGACCGGCGATACTTCGATCAGGCGCTGCAAAATGCACGCGTGCTGGCCGCCAATATGCGCGCGGGCGATGAGACGCACTCGCCCTGGCCCTTCCGCGCCGACTACCGCACGGGCGTCGCGCGCGGCGAAGTCTCCGGCAACATGAGCTTCATCCTGCGCCTGTTCGACAAACTCATCGAACACGGGCAAAGCGAATTCCGCGCGCCGCGCGAGAAGTTGTGGAAGTGGATGCTGGAACATCAGTTCCCGAATCTGGCGACGGACGGCTTGTTGTGGGTGCAGTTCTTCGAGGATCACGAAGAACTGGACAACCGCACCGCCTGGGCTCCGCTCAACACGGCGCGCTACCTCATCGAAAAGAAGGAAGCGCTCGACGCCGATTGGAAACAACACGCGAAAGCCCTCATCGAGTTCGTAAACCGCCGCTTCATCACGGTGCACAACGGAGTGGCCGTGTGCGGCGAGCAGACTTACGACCTGGCGCCGTGGAGCGGAATACTGTCGACATACGGCGGCGTGCTCGCCCTATACGCAGCAGCCACCGGCACGCACATGTATGAAGCCATCGCCTACCAGGCGTTGAATTACGTGCTCTACGGTTCGGACGACGATGGGTGCCCCGCCGATCGAGGCTTCGACAAACCGCGCGGTGGCTGGCAGGAAGACGCCCACACCGACAAGATTCACAACTTCCTGGACGCCATCCATGCGTTTCCCGAATGGGCCCGGTAGAGCCGGCTTTCGACAGGCTGCTGAAAAACCGGGGACAGACTGCTCTGCCCCGCGCGAGAAGCTCACGTTTTCAGCGTTTCCCATCGGGGGCAGAGTTGTCTGTCCCCGGTTTTTCAGCGCGAAAGAAGAACAACGATGCGATTGAAAGACAAAGTAGTAGTTGTGACTGGCGCGGCCAGCGGCATCGGAAGAGCCTGCGCTCTCGAATGCGCCGCCGAGGGCGCGCGAGTGGTGGCGGTAGATATTAACGCCGAGGGCC
>CAZDIZ010000001.1:89329-94663 GCA_964505625.1 uncultured Solibacteraceae bacterium
GAATGCGCCGCCGAGGGCGCGCGAGTGGTGGCGGTAGATATTAACGCCGAGGGCCTGGCTCAACTCACGAACGCCAGAGCAGTTCCTACCGACGTATCGAACGAAGCTGCGGTCGCCGCGCTGGCCGCCGATGTCATGCGCCACGAAGGAGCTGTCGACGCGCTCATCAACAACGCGGCGATCTTCTACGGCAAGACGGTTGAAGAAACCACACTCGAGGAATGGAACCGCCAGATGGCGGTGAACGTCGGAGGAATCTTCCTAACCTCGAAGCATTTTCTGCCGCACCTGCGCGCAAGGCGAGGAGCCATCGTGAACATGAGTTCAGCCAACGGCTACTTCGTCGAACCAAGTTGCGCCGGCTACTGCGCCACCAAGGCCGCCATCATCGGGCTTACCAAAGCCATGGCCATCGATCACGGCAAAGACGGCGTTCGCGTGAACTGCATCTGCCCGGGCTACATCGACACTGGTCTGGCACAAGCCTACTTCGACGTGCAATCCGATCCGGCACGCGCAAGAGCCGAAGCCGGCAAACTACACGCGCTCTGGCGCATCGGCCAACCCGAGGAAATCGCGCGCGTGGCGGCGTTTCTCGCCAGCGACGACGCCTCGTTCATCACCGGAGCCGCCATCGCCGCCGACGGAGGCTTCACCACCGGCCTGCCGCCGAAGTAGGCGGCTACACCGCCCGCACGTCGCGCAGCGTGACGCACCAGGGCGCGTATCCGCGGGCTTCCGAATACGGGTCCGGCTCGATCTGCACCACCGCATCGACGCGCGCGCCGGCCTGCACTTCGCCGATACGCTCGATAAAGTTCCACGCACGGCACATGAGCAGGCGCCCGTTCTGACGCAGGCGCACGCGCAAATGCCGCTGCTTCCAGATCAACGGTGCGGCGGCCACTTCGGCTTCAAAGATGCCGAAAAGCGGCGCAGGGTTCCCCGCCCCGAACGGCGCCATCTTCAGCACTTCGGCGGCGCTCTCGTCGTTCAACTCATTGAGTCCGAGCGAGGCGTCCAGATCGATTTGCGCGCAGAAATCTTCGCTGCTCAGTCGCTGGGCCGCGTAAGCGTTGAGGCGCACTCGGAACTCGTCCACTTTTTCAAGCGGCAGCGTCACGCCCACGGCCTGCTTGTGTCCACCGAAGCGCGTGAACAGATCCGGCATGGACTCCAGCGCCTCCAGCAGATGGAACCGCGCCACGCTGCGCCCGCTGCCCTGCGCCAAGCCTTCTTCGGCGCTCTCGCTGAGCACAATCACAGGCCGGTGAAAACGCTCCACAAGACGGTTGGCCACGATGCCCACCACGCCGCGATGCCAACCGGCGCCGCTCACCACCAGCGCCGCCTGATCGTCGTTGACCGGCACGCGCGAGCACTCTTCGAGAATGCGCTGGATGATGTCTTGTTCGGTCTGCTGCCGTTCCTGATTAAACGCGTGCAATTGCGCGGCAATCTCCCGCGCACGGGTTTCGTCACCGGTCATCAGCAGTTCGATCACGTCGTTGGCGTCCGCCATGCGCCCGGCCGCGTTCAACCGCGGCGCGATGCGGAACGCGATCTGCCCCGCCGTGGGCACTTCGCCTTCGGTGAAACCGGCCACTTCGAACAGCGCGCGCAGTCCCGCACTGCGCAACGAACCCAACCCTTCCAAACCGTGCCGGACCAGGATGCGATTCTCGCCGACTAACGGCACCACATCGGCCACCGTTGCAATGGCGACCAACTTCACCAGCGACGAGGTAATCCGCCGCAGCTTCGCTTCCGTCCAGCCCAGCCCGCCCAGAAGCGCCTGCGCCAGTTTGAATGCCACACCCGCGCCGCACAGGTTCTTGTCCGGGTAGGTATCGTCAGCGCGATTCGGATTCAGCACCGCCAACGCCGGCGGCAACTCGGCTTCGGGCAGGTGATGATCGGTGATGATTACGTCGACGCCGATGCGCGTCGCTTCGCGCACAGCTTCGGCCGCGCGAATCCCCGTGTCCAGACTGATCAACAGACGCACGCCGCGCGCGGCCGCTTCTTCGATCACTTCGCCGCGCATTCCGTAGCCGTCTTTCAGACGATTGGGCACGTAGTGCGACACATCACCGCCGGCAAGTTGAATGGCGGTCTTCAGCAACACCACGGCCGTGGTGCCGTCGGCGTCGTAATCGCCGTAGAGCAGGATTTTCTCGCCCGCGCGGACGGCCTGACGCACGCGTGCGACCGCGGCGCGCAGGTCCTTCAGCAGAAACGGGTCGTAAAGATCAGCGATTGATGCATCCAGAAAACGCCGCGCCGCGATTGGATCGGAGTATCCGCGGTTCACCAACACGCGCGCGGCCGGTGGTTGGATACCAAGCGCCGCCGCGAGACGCGATACCTCGCTCTCGTCCAGCGTGGGCGACTGCCAATGTGCCGGCTTGGACATCCGCTGCGTATGTCAGTTCCGCGAGTAGTAACCGCCGACGGGACCGTCGTCTTCTTCCTCACCCGGATCCGGCAGCGCGGTGATGATATCGTCGTGCAGGTCCAGATACTCGTCGTACCAGTCGGTGTGCAGATTGAAGAAGTAAAGACGGCCCTGATAGTCGTAGGACAGTTCGATGCCGGAAACGAAGCCCGCGTATCCGCGCAGTTCGGCGAGACGCCGCTCGATGCGCCGCCGGTCACTCTTTTCCAGATCCGCGTCTTCCAACTCGCCGAGCGCTTCTTCGATGTCGTCATCGGAGAAGTATTCGGTGCGAAGCACAACCATGTCGACGCCGGCGCGCTTGGCCGTATCGATGAACTCGCGGTAGTCCGGATGATGCTTGCTATCCCAGCCGATCGCCTGTCCGCCTTCGTGATGCCGCAGGTAGGAATGAAATGCGATCATCCCCTGCGCGGAGAGGTACTCGACAACCTCGTTTTTCAAGGCACCCAGATCGGTATTCATGAACGCGTGGCCACCACCAGAATTTCAAGGGCGGCGGCCATATCGCGAGCCGAAGGCGTCACGATGGTCTTCGGCCCGATGTAAATCTTGCGTCCCGCGGCCAATGCCGTGCGCACGTCCTGCTCGCAAACAAAATCGGCGATCACGATGGGAGTCGCGGCAGCCTTCGATGCGCTGGCCGGTGGCACGGAACAACCGCACGAACTGGCCGGCGAAGCGGTCGGAGCCGGCTGCGTCGAACAACCGCAGGAACTCTCGGGCGGCGCGCTCGCTTTGCGAGCGGCCAGGAAACGGTCCACCACCTGCGCGGTAACGTTCGTCACCGTGCTGGCCGCGACGGCCGGCGACGGCTTGGATGCACCCACAGTGATGCCGCGTTTGGCCAGGTACTTGTCCACGGCCGCGGCGATGGCATCTTGACTCACCGGAGCAGCCGCCGAAGCGGCCACCGGAACTGGCTTCGGAGCCGCGACGCTCGCCGGCGCTGCCTGCGTCTTGGCGCCAGGCGTATACGGCGGCGCGACAAAAGCCTCCTCGGGCTTGCGCACAACGTACGCCAACCGTTTGATATTCACCAAGTGCAGCGGGCCCACGTTATCGCTAGTGATGTTGCCCGCCATCGCTCCGCAACCAAGCGTCATCGATGGCAACAACCCGGTGGTGATACCCACAGAACCCTGCGGCGAAGCGGTATTCACGAGTACACGCATGGCAGGCATGCGCAAACCGAACTCGCGCACCCGTCCGTCGTCGGTCGCGAAAACCACGGCCGTGTGTCCCATGCCGCCGAACTTAAGAATGCCTTCGCAGGTATCCAGCGCCGACGCCCAGTCTTTCACGAACAGCAGCGACAGCACCGGCGAGAGCTTCTCCGCCGATAGCGGATGGAACTTGCCGACGCCTTCGATCTCGACTACCAGAATCGAAGTCTCCGGCGGTACTTCGAAGCCCGCCATCTGGGCGATGCGCGTGGGCGCCTGGCCCACGCAGCGCGCGTTGATGGTCCCGGCCGGCGTCAACAGAATCTTGGCCAGCGCGTCGCGCTGCGCCGGGTTGCACAGGAACGCTTTCTGCTTGCGCAGTTCCTCGATGATCTTGTCGCGTAGATCGGCTTCGGCCACCACCGATTGCTCGCTCGAGCACACCGTGCCGTAGTCGAACGACTTGCCAAGCACGACTTTCGCGACACTCTCGGCGATATCGGCCGACCGGTCGATCAGCACCGGCACGTTGCCCGGCCCCACGCCGAACGCCGGTTTGCCGCTCGAATACGCCGCGCGAACCAGCCCGGATCCGCCCGTGGCCAGAATCACCGCGGTCTTTTCGTGCTTCATCAGCGCCTGCGTGGCTTCCATGGTCGGAGCCGTCAGGCACTGTATGATTCCTTCCGGCGCACCGGCGGCCACCGCCGCCGCGTGCAGCACATCGCACGCCTCCGCGGTCGAACGCTTGGCGTGCGGGTGCGGGCTCAGCACCACGGCGTTGCCCGCCTTGAGACTAATCATGGACTTGAAGTTCGCCGTCGACGTCGGGTTGGTGGTCGGCGCGATCGCCGCCACCACTCCCATCGGTACGCCGATTTCGACGATCTTCTGGTCCGGCAACTCACGCAGCACACCGACGGTCTTCATCGGGCGTATGTTTTCGCCGAGCCACTTGGAAGTGAGCAGGTTCTTGGCAATCTTGTCCTTCACGTTGCCATAACCGGTTTCTTCCACGGCTAGCTCGGCCAACCGCACGGCATTAGCCTGCGCGGCCGACGACATCGCCTCGACAATCGTGTCGATCTGCTGCTGCGAGTAGTTGCGATACTGGAGGAACGCCTCGTGGGCCTTGGCGACCTTCGTGCGGACCTCTTGTATCGAAATGAGATCTTGATCCTGAAGCATGGCTCACATCCGCGCGCCGTCAAATGCCGCGGCGCGTCTGGGGCGTCCTACTTCTCGGCTTTCTTCGCGCCCGGCAGGATCTTCTCGACTTCGCTGTGCGGGTTCGGAATGACGTGTACGGCGATCAGTTCGCCCACGCGGCGCGCCGCAGCGGCACCAGCGTCGGTGGCGGCCTTCACGGCACCCACGTCACCGCGTACGGTCACCGTGACATAACCGGCGCCCACATACTCTTTCCCGGTCAGCGTAACGTTGGCCGTCTTAACCATCGCGTCGGCGGCTTCAATCGCGCCAACCAGACCTTTGGTTTCTACCATTCCAAGTGCTTCCATGCATGCCTCCAGATTCCGGCTATGATGATAACCGACGTAATCTTCACGGTAACACAGCCACCGCGCGCGTACAATTCAAAGGCTCAACAGCCTTCTCTTTCACTACTTGAGAGTGATGCCCGGTTGCTGAAAAGCGGGACAGACTGCTCTGCCCGCATTGGGGGCAGTGTGGTCTCTCCCTGGCTTTTCA
>CAZDIZ010000001.1:94763-109866 GCA_964505625.1 uncultured Solibacteraceae bacterium
GGGACAGACTGCTCTGCCCGCATTGGGGGCAGTGTGGTCTCTCCCTGGCTTTTCACCTGGCTTTTCAGCGTCCACCTACCCGCGGCGCCGCTTCACCCGGCCGGTTTTCTCGAACCAGTTTCGCAGCATTGCCGAACAGTCCCGGGTCATCCGGTTCGCGCGTAGTTCTTCCAGGCGGACGGACATTTTCCGCCGCCAGTTCGGGTATTGCCAGGTAGTCCCGGGTAGGTTCTGTTGTTCCACCTGCTTGAACAGATCTTCCTGATTCAGCGCCATCAACATGGACGGCGTTGAAACCAGGAATCCCACGATGGCGTTGTGCAGTTCGCCGGTCAACTCCGGCAGCCCGCTCACCTGCTGCGGCAACCAATCCGGCAACAGACCCAACTCAATGAGTGTTTCGAGCAGCCGCTGCTTGTCCTTGGCGCGGTCGGCCAACTGCGCCTTGTATGCGCGGTCGTCGTTGAGCAACCCGGCGCTGCGGCGCGCCTCGATGTCCACGCCTTTCCAGAAACCGGCCAGCGTCGGCAGGTCGTGCGTGGTCACCGAAACCAGCGCCTGTTTCGGGTATTCGTTCGGCAAACGAAAACGTCCGCCGCCGGCCCGTTCAAAGTAGAGCAAGCGGTAGCTCAGCACACCGAACCGCTCCAACGCTTCGCGAATCGCCGGCTGCACCGTGCCCAGGTCTTCGCCGATCAGCACCACGCGATTGCGCACGCTTTCGAGCGCCAGAATGCGCAGCAGGTCTTCGCTGTTGTCACGCACGTACGCCCCGTCGGTGGCCTTCCAGCCGTCCGGAATCCAGAACAGGCGGAAGAAGCGCATGACGTGATCCATACGCAGCGCACCGCCGGCGCGCGCGTTCTTGCGGATCGAGTCGGCGAACAACTCGTAACCGGTGCGCCGGTGGTGTTCCGAATTCGGTGGTGGGAACGACCAGTCCTGCCCCTCGGGCGCAAAATCGTCCGGCGGCGCGCCCACACGGCATCCGGAAATGTAGAACGGACGGTAGGCCCACAGGTCCGAACCGCAACGGTCCGTGGCCAACGCCAGATCGTGATATAGACCGATCTCCATGCCTCGCGCGAGTGCGTGCCGCTGCACTTCGTGCAGTTGCAGGCTCATCTGCCACTGCAAGAATTTGTAGAAGATGATCCGCACGGGGTGGCGCCGCTCGAAACTCGCCACTTCGGCCGAATCCGGATCGTGATAGGCTTCCGGCCACTCTCTCCAGGTCCATATGTCCGGATTCCGGGCATGAATCCACTCATCCAGCGCGCAATACAACGCGTAGCGGTCCAGCCGCTCGCCTTCAGCCGCTATGAATTCGCGGAACGGTTCGCACTCCGGCGCACTGCGCCGCAGGGCTTTCATGAATTCCAGAAACGCTAGCCGGAGGAAGTGCTTCTTGACGGCCCAGACGCGCTCGTATTCGACGAACTCAGCTTGCCGCAACGCTTCCAACTCGGCGCGCGTCTCGGGCGTTTTCAGCTCCGCCACCGCGCGAGTTGAAGCGGCAAAACCCGCCACACGTTCTACATCCAGATAAATCGGATTGCGATAGAACGCGCAGTTCGGCAGATACGGACTGGTATTGAACGGCTGCCGGTTATGAATGGCGTGCAGCGGATTCAGCGCGATGAAACTGGCGCCTACCTCCTCAACCGCCCAGTCGATGAAGGCTTTCAGATCCGTCAGGTCGCCGCAGCCCCAGTTGCGCTGGCTGCGTATGCTGTACAGGCTCACGGCGATGCCGCCCAGCCGTCCACCGTTGGCCAACGCCGGCGGCGAATAGGCGCGCTCCGGCGCCAGAATCAGTCGCGTGCTTGCGGTTACGTCCGGCCCGTTACCGCCCGATAGCTCGACGCTTACGGCGTGATAACCCAGCCGTGCCGCATCCGGCAGCGGCACACGCTTGCGCAAATACACGCGCCCGTTCAACTCGGAACCCGCCGTGGTCTCCAGCGCGTCGGCACTCCACTCCTGCTCGGTTACAGTGGAATCTTCCCAGCGGTAGCGGAGCCGCAAGCGTGATCCCAAACGCTCCACCGGAATCTGCACGGGCACGCCTGCGCCGCTCGAATCGAGCGTCTGGACCACCACCGGCGCCACCAGCACGCCCCACTCGGCCAGCAGGCGCCGCTCCACGCCGCGCGAGGCTTCCTCCAGGGTCTCCACCTGCTCGCCAAGCGACCGCAGGATGGCTTTGTTCCCGTCCAGACTCGTCGCGTGGTACTTGCCCCAGATGTCGTGATAGCCGGCCGCGATTCCCCAGAGCTCGGCCGCGCGCGCAACGGCTTCTTCGTACGTCGCGAGGGGTTGATAGGTAACCAGAGGTTTAGGCATCCGCTCCTGTTTACTCATACCGATTCTAGCGTGATTCCTGTGTTAGCTTAGTGAATAAGAGGGTAAAGTGAATCCTGCACTCAGGGATGCGGACGAAAACCTATTCGAACGCATTGATCGCGAGTTTGTCCCGGACGGCTCGGAAGGAATCCTGCTGACCACGCTCGATCAAGCCATCAACTGGGCGCGCAAGAGTTCCATCTGGCCCATGACGTTCGGTCTGGCCTGTTGCGCCATCGAGATGATGGCCATGACCGCATCGCGCTTCGACATCGCGCGTTTCGGCGCCGAGGTTTTCCGCGGCTCCCCGCGCCAGTCCGACCTGATGATCATCGCCGGACGTCTATCGAACAAGATGGCTCCCGTGGTGCGCCAGCTTTACCAGCAGATGCCCGAACCGAAATGGGTGATCTCGATGGGCGCCTGCGCCACGTCGACGGGCGTGTTCAGCAACTACGCGCTGGTCCCCGTCAATCAGATCATTCCCGTGGATGTGTTCGTGCCCGGCTGCCCGCCGCGCCCGGAACAGCTCATCTACGCCTTACGCCTGCTGCAACAGAAGATTCAGAAAGAAACCGGCACGGTCAGGCAGGTTCTCAACCTGGACTGACGCCGTCTTTCAGCAACCTTTTAGCTGACTAGTTCCAGGTCGATCCTCTTCTGGGTTTGCGTGGCTTCAATCGAAGCGATACGGAAGCTGCGGATCTGGCCCGAGCGGGCCGTTTCGGGTGCGGCCGCACTCTGCGTTTTGCCCTGCTTCCACTTGGCGGAAAGCATCGCGGACAGCGAGCTTACGTCCGCAACCGGAGCGGCTTCGGCCGGCTTCGATTCGGACTTGGCGGGCTTGGGCATCCGGCAGAAACCGAACACGCCGTCGCCGAGCTCCACCTTGGCCGGTTCACGCGAAACGTCCACCAGACGTCCGGTGACCACATCGCCGACTTTATGATCGGCGAGGTACTCATCGACGGTGGTGGGTTCGAGCTGCTTCATGCCCAGGCGGATGCGGCGGCGTTCGCGATCGATTTCGAGCACGATGGCGCGGACCTGTTGCTTTTCCTTGAGGGCATCCTTGGGATGTTCGAGGCGCTTTTCGTTGGTGATGTCGGCGATGTGGATCATGCCCTCGATGCCTTCCTCGAGTTCGACGAAAGCGCCGAACTTGGTGAGGCTGGAGACAGGTCCGTCCACGACGGTGCCGGGCGTGTACTTCTTGATGGCCTCTTCCCACGGATCGCCGAGAGCCTGCTTGAGGCCCAGGCCGATGCGGTGCTCGGCGGCGTTCACCGAAAGCACGATGACGTCCACCATCTCGTTGCGCTTGACGATGTCGGACGGCTTGCGCTGCTTCTTGGACCAGGACATCTCCGAGAGATGGATCAGGCCCTCGATGCCGGGTTCGAGTTCGACGAAGGCGCCGAAATCGGTGGTACGCGTGATCTTGCCATGCACGCGCGAACCCACGGTGAACTTCTCAGCGGCCAGCGACCACGGGTCCGGCATCAACTGCTTCATGCCTAGAGAAATGCGGCGATTCTCGCGGCCGATCTTGAGGATCTTGACCTGCACTTCGGCGCCGACGCTGAGCACATCAGCCGGTTTGGCAATGCGCGTCCAGGCCATGTCGGCGACGTGCAGCAAACCATCGACGCCGCCAATATCGACAAAGGCGCCGAAATCGGTGAGGCTGCGAACGGTACCGCGAACGACCGCGCCTTCCTGCAAATCATCGAAAGCCTTCTGGCGGGCGACGGCCTCTTCGGCTTCCAGCACCGCGCGGCGGTCGACGACGACATCTTCGTCCTCGATATCCAGCTTGATGATCTTGCAGCGGATGTCCTGGCCGATGAGCTTCTCCATTTCCGCCGGGTCCTTAGCGCCGCTGCGCGAAGCGGGCATGAAAGCGGGCACGCCGACATCGACGCGCAGGCCGCCCTTGACCACCTCGGTCACCACACCGGCGATGACGAGGCCTTCTTTGGAAGCCTTCTCGAGAGAGCTCCAATCCTTGGGCCGCTTCACGGTGATGGTGGAAAGCTGGTAGTAGCCTTCCGGCGCGCGGCCGGTGACGGCGACCAACACGGTGTCGCCGACCTTCACGGTCCACTCGCCGTTTGGATCTTTCAGACCCTCGGGCGACAGCACGCCTTCCATCTTGCGTCCGACATCAACTACGACACCGTCGTCGGAGACGGCGACAACGGTACCCTGCAACGCTTGCGCGGGGGTGGCCGCGTCCGCCTTGTGCGAACGCTCGTATTCAGAGAGGATGTCGGCAAACGACGCCGTGTCCTGGGCAGCGGTCTCGCCCAACACGGACATATCCGGAGTATTCGGAGAACTCATGGGGTGAATCACCATTGTGGCATAACTCCGGTTAAGATGGCAGCGTGGACTTTCGCCGCTGGCTCTCTTTTGTTCGGCCCCAGGATTTCGTGTGGTTGCTACTGTGTACGGGCCTTGCCGCGCTGAGTCCCGAGCGCAATCCACCCGCGGTGGCGATTTTGTTCGCGCTGGCCATCTATCAGGTTGTCGAATACAAGGTGCCGGTGCTCAACACCTCGCGGGGCGTGATGGTGTCGATCCTGGTGAAGCTGGGGCTGGGATACTTGCTGATCGGCTTCACGGGCGGCGTGACCAGCAGCTACTACCTTATTCTATTGATTCCGATTCTGTCGGCGGCCACAACGCTGGGCGCGCTGGGCGTGTTCCTGTACACGCTGCTCGCCTGTGGGTCGTATGTGTCGTTTCTGCTTCCGGTGTTTTTCGATTGGGAGCGGCTGACCATCGACCCGGACCAAGTCTATGAACTGGGCTTGCGATTGGCGTTTCTGAGCGCGGTGGGCTATCTGACGTACCGATTGGCCGAATCGACGCGCGTCGAAGCGCGCAAGCACGAGTTGGCGGCCGAACAATTGGCGGCGGCCAACCGCAGCCTGCGCGAAGCCGAGGCGGCGGTGCGGCGCTCGGAACGGTTGGCGGCGCTCGGGCAATTGACGGCCGGACTGGCGCACGAGTTGCGCAATCCACTGGGCACTATGCGCGCATCGGCTGAAATGCTGGTGAAGAACGTGGGCGAGGAAAACGGCGTGGTGCGCGAACTCGCCGGCTACATCTCAACCGAAGTCGACCGGACCAGCGCGCTGATCACGCGTTTTCTGGAATTCGCGCGGCCGTTTCATCTACGCATGGCGCGCGCCGACATTGCCGACGTCATCGACCGCGCGGTGGCGCAACTGGAACGGCATCATCCTCCGCTCGACGTCAGCGTATACAAGAACTACTCACCGGACATCGCGCCATTCAGCTTCGACGCGGAGTTGATCGAGCGCGTGATGTACAACCTGCTGGTGAACGCGGCGCAGGCCTCGGCCGCGGGCGGCGCCATCACGGTGAAGACGCGGCAGGTGGATTCGAGCGTGGAAGCCAGTGTGATCGACCGTGGTTCGGGCATCGACGTGAAAGACCTGGAGAGCATTTTCAATCCGTTCTATACGACCAAGCCCGACGGCGTGGGCCTGGGGCTGGCGATCGTATCGAAGATCGTCGATGAGCATGGAGGCAAAATCGTGGTGGAGAGCGAGCCGGGCCGCGGCAGCATCTTCCGCGTGTTTCTTCCGTTGAAAACTGAAATCGAGAAATGAAAAAAAGAATCCTGGTTGTCGAAGACGAAGAAAAACTCCGGCGCGTTGTCGAGCTACAGCTTCAATCGGCGGGCTTCGATGTGGACAAGGCGGGCACGGCTGAAGAAGGGCTGCAGTTGGCGGACCGCGCGGATCTGGTGTTGACCGACCTGCGGCTGCCGGGCATGGATGGCCTGGAACTGATGGGGCTGCTGCGCCGGCAAAACTCGCAGGTGCCGGTGATCGTGATGACGGCGTTCGGCACGGTGGAGAGCGCGGTGGAAGCGATGAAAGCGGGCGCGGTGGATTTTCTGATGAAGCCGTTCTCGCTGGACCACTTGATGGCGGTGGTCAACAAGGCGCTCGAAATGCGGGCGTTGCGCGACGAGAACCGCAAGCTGCGCGAGGAACTGGGTTGGCGTTACGAATTCGACAACATCATCGGCGGCAGTCAGCCGATGCAGGAAATCTTCGCGACGCTGATGCGTGTAGCGCCGACGCGCGCGACGGTGCTGCTGGCGGGCGAAAGCGGCGTGGGCAAGGATCTGATTGCGCGCGCGCTGCATTTTCATTCGCCGCGACGCGACCGTCCGTTTGTCAAAATCAACTGCTCGGCGATTCCGGAAAACCTGATGGAGAGCGAGCTGTTCGGGTTCGAAAAGGGCGCGTTCACCGGCGCGGTGACACCGAAGCCCGGCAAGTTCGAGCAGGCCGATACGGGCACGGTGTTTCTGGATGAAATCGGCGACGTGCCTGCGGCCACGCAAGTGAAGCTGTTGCGCGTGTTGCAGGAGCGCGAACTGGAACGGCTGGGCAGCAACAAGACCAAGCGCATCGACGTGCGCGTGATCGCAGCCACCAATCAGGATCTGCGCGCGGCGCTGGAACAGGGGACGTTCCGCGAGGACCTGTACTACCGGCTCAACGTCGTGCCGATGAACATTCCATCGCTGCGCGAGCGCCGCGAGGACATCCCGCCGCTGGCCGAACACTTCGTCAAGAAGTTGGCGCGCGATTCCGGAAGCCGCGTCGAGTCGATCACCGAAGCGGCCATCGAAAAGTTGATGGCGTACCACTGGCCGGGCAATGTGCGGGAGTTGGAGAACGTGATCGAGCGCAGCCTGGTGCTGTGCTCCGGCACCAAGCTGGACGCCGCCGATATTCGCCTGGATCTGTCGCCGCGGTCGCGCGCGGCGAACAACGCCGAAGCGTTTCTGCCTGAAGGCATGACGCTCGACACATACGAACAGGCGCTGATTCGCGAAGCGTTGCGGCGCGCCGACGGAAACAAGAGCCAGGCGGCGCGTCTGCTGGGTCTCACGCGCAATGCGCTGCGGTACCGTTTGTCGCAAATGGGAATGGAGGGGTAGAACTCAATGCGTACGCTCGCGGTCCTCGCGCTCGTAGTGTATGCCGCGTTCGGCGCGGACGCGCCTTTGATTCGCAAACAGATCTCGACCGATGAAGGGCACATCTCCCATGAAGTGCGCGCGGGAGCGGGGCCGCGGCTCATCCTGATTCACGGCAGCTTCAACGACAACCGGCAGTGGGACGAAGTGGTGGCGCGGCTGGACGCCAACATTCAATTAATGATGGTGGAACTGCGCGGACACGGGCAGAGTTGGCCGCCGCCGGCGCATGGATCCATCGAACAGTTCGGTGCCGATGTGGTGCGCGTGGCCGATGCGGAAGGCTGGGACAAATTCTTCGTCGGCGGGCACAGCATCGGCGGGATGGTGGCGCTCGAAATCGGCCGCGCGTTTCCGAAGCGTGTACTGGGCATCATTTCGAGCGAAGGCTGGACCACGCACCAGGCGCTGCGTGACGCGTTTCAGGGCGATACCGGCAGCACGCTGACGCCCGCGCAGAATGCGCTGCGGATGGCGCGGCGCGAGCACGCCACGGGGCGCTGGAACGACGCGCAGCGCAGGGAGTTCGTGAAGCTCTGGCGGCAGTGGAATTGCATCGAGTTTCTCAAGACCACCGATCTTCCCATCCTTGAAGCGTATGGCGATCGCGGGCGCGCGCGGCCAACGCTCGATAAGCTGTACATTCCCGAACGTCCCAACATACGCGTCGAGTGGATTGCGGGCGCTTCGCATTCGCTGCCACTGGAAAAGCCGGTCGAGTTGGCCACGGCGATCAACACGTTTCTACGCACGGCGTTTGTGCGCAAGAGCATTGCCACCGGCGAGGGGCGCGTATCTTATGAAGTGCGCGCGGGCAAGAGCGGGCCGGGTTTGATCCTGATCCCCGGCAGCTTCCACGACAATCGCGAGTGGGACGCGATCGTCAAGCACCTGGATGTGGAAGTGCCGCTGGTGCTAGTGGAACTGCGCGGGCATGGTGGAAGCTGGCCGCCGACGATGAAGGGTTCCATCGAACAATTCGCCGGCGACGTGCTGCGCGTGGCGGACGCGGCAGGTTGGCGGGAGTTCTTCATCGGCGGGCACAGCATCGGCGGCATGGTGTCGCTGGAAGTAGCGCGCGTTGAACCCAAGCGTGTGCTCGGTGTTTTGTCGGTGGAAGGATGGACCAACGCTCTTGCTGCACGCGAGGCGTTCTCTGGAAAGATGAGTAACACGCTAACTCCGGCGCTCAAGGCGTCGATCGACGCCGAGCGAAACGCGGTGACGGCGAAGTGGAGCGAAGAACAGAAGCGGGCCTTCGCGACGTGCTGGCGCTGCTGGGACGGAGCGGAGTTTCTGAAAACGACGGATCTTCCGATTCTCGAAATCTATGGCGACCGTGGCGAAGCCAAACCGCCGATCGAGAAACTGCGCATTCCCGAGCGCGCGAACATTCGCATGCAATGGATCAGCGGGGTCTCGCACTGGCTGACGCATGAAAAGCCCGCTGAAGTCGCCGCGGCGATGAACGATTTTCTGCGGGAGCGGAAGGCGGCGCGATTGCTCGCTGACGCGTCGTTGCTCGCAGAGCCGGCCGCGCTCGAGCAAGCTCCCGGACGTCATAGCGTGGTGTTTCGCGGCGAACAGGACGAGTCGCAATTCAATTTGCATTCCTACATCGCGTTTCACGATGGACAGTTCTTCGCTGTCTGGTCGTCAAGCAAAGTGGGCGAGGAAGACCCGGATCAACTGATTCGCTACTCGACCAGCCGGGACGGGCACACGTGGGCGAAGGTTCGCGTGCTGGCCGCCGATCCGGACGGCGCCGCGGGTCCGGCACGCTGGATCGCGCGCGGATTGTTCGTCGAAGGCGGCAAGCTGTACGCGCTGGGCGCTTACATCGAGAGTGCGGATTACCGTCTGCGCGACAAACAAGCGGTGTGGAAGAATCTGCGCCTGATGCGCTTCGAGTGGAACGGCAAAGATTGGATTGAGCGCGGCGTGTTTGCCGGCGACTGCATGAACAACTTCGCGCCGGAACGTCTGGATGAGCGTTTGATGATGGTGTGCCGCGATAGTTGGATGCGTGTGAGCGTGGCGACGCTCGACGGCGCCGCGTGGCAGCGGCAGCCGCTCGCGGCCGAGCCGCCGTTTCATCGCATGGACGAGCCGACGTGGTATGAAGCTCCGGACGGCACCGTGCACCTGGTGATTCGCGACAACGCGAAGTCAGGGTATTTGATTCATGTGGTGAGCCGGGATCGCGGACGCACGTGGTCGCGGCCCACGATCACGAACTATCCCGATGCGACGAGCAAGAACTTCATCGGGCGATTCACGAACGGTTGGCTTCATCTGATCAACAACCCGGCGCCGAAGTCGCGCGACCCGTTGGCTATCACCGTGAGCCGCGACGGATGGAATTTCTCAGGACCGATGATTGTGCGTACGCGCGCCGGCGAGCGGCGGTTCGAAGGCCGCGCCAAAGGCACGGGCACAATACAATATCCGAACGCTATGGAACATGGCGGGTCGCTGTGGGTGATCTACTCGGTGAACAAAGAGGACATCGAGATCAGCGAGATCCCGCTCAGCGCGTTCGGCTTGGGTGGCGGGAAATGAGAATCGCGTTTCTGTTTGCAGCGCTGGCTGCATTGTGCGCCGGCAAGGAATTCGATGTGGTGGTGTACGGCGGCACACCGGGCGGTGTGGCCGCGGCGGTCGCGGCGGCGCGCATGGGCCGCACGGCGGCGCTCATCGAATACCATCGCCACTTGGGCGGAATGTCGGCAAGTGGATTGGGCAAGTCCGACATCGAAAACCGCGAGGCCATCGGCGGCATGTTCCGCGAGTTTGTCACGCGCGTTCGCGATTATTACGTGGCGAAGTACGGCGCCGCTTCGGAGAACGTGAAGCTATGCCGCGATGGGTATTACTTTGAACCATCGGTCGCCGAGCGTGTCTTCGACGAGATGGTGAGTGGAGAACGCCGCATCGAGGTCTTCCGCAATCATCGTCTGGAGGAAGCGGTGCGCAGCGGCAAGCGTGTGACGGCGATTCGCGTTCGCAACCGCGCGACGGGCGCCGTGGCGGAGTTTCGCGCGCGTGTGTTTATCGATGCGAGCTACGAGGGAGATCTCGCGGCAGCGGCCGGAGTCGCGTATCGTGTGGGGCGCGAGAGCCGCCGGGACTACAACGAGCTGCACGCGGGCGTGGTGTATCAGGATTACGAAACGCGCACATTCCTGCGCGGCACCACCGGCGAAGGCGACCGCCGCTTGCAGGCTTACACGTTCCGCTTATGCCTGAGTTCGGATCCGGCCAACAGCCAAGTGCTCCGCGAGCCTCCGCCGGATTACGACCGCACGCGCTATCTCGGCTGCATCGACGATTGGAAAGCGGGCCGATTCGCGCCTCCGCGCGTGATGAAAGACGGCGTGGGCTACTTCGCGCCGACGTTCAACACCGTGGTGCGCGCGCTTTCGATCGCCGAAATTCCGAACCGCAAAACCGACGTCAACATGAACCCGCGCCCGCTGGGCTTTCCGTTCGCCGAGGAAAACGAAGGCTACGCCGAAGCCGATTGGGAAACACGCGAACGCATCACGGCGCGCATACGCAACCTGACGCTGGGGCTGTTGTACTTTCTGCAAAACGATCCGGCGATTCCGGCCGAGCATCGCAAGCTCGCCACTCAGTACCATCTCGCGAAAGACGAGTTTCAGGATAACGGCAACTTCCCGTGGCAGCTCTACGTGCGCGAGGCGCGGCGCATCGTGGGCGAATACACGTTGAGTGAGAACGACGTGATTGTGGGGCCGGAGCTTGGGCGCACGCGCGTACACGCCGACAGCATCGCGGCGGGCGAATTTCCCATCGACAGCTTTCCGGTGCGCAAGCGACAGCCGGGACACAACACGGCCTTGGAAGGTTACATCCTGATGCTCGACAAGTTCACGCAGCCGTACCAGATTCCGTATCGCGTGATGGTGCCGCGCGAGGTGGAGGGACTGCTGGTGCCAGTGGCGGCGTCGGCCACACACGTGGCGTTCTCGACGATTCGCCTGGAGCCGACCTGGATGGCGCTGGGACAGGCAGCGGGCGTGGCGGCGCATCTATCCATCGCGAGCAACGTTGCGCCGCGCGGCGTTGACATCGATAAGCTGCAACGCATTCTGGTGGGACAAGGGCAGGTGATCACATACTTCAAAGACATCGATCACAAAGACCCCGCCTACGCTGCGCTGCAATACTTCGGTGCGAAGGGGTTCTTCACCGACTATTACGCACGTTCGCGCGATGCGCTGGAACCCGCCGTGGCCGCGGAGTGGTCGAAGAAGTTGAAGCGTCCATTGCCGCAAAGTGCGGTGACGCGCGGCGAGTTCTGCCGGTTGGCTTACGGCGAATAGGTGTTACGGTATCACGTAGAGCGAGAGGTTGGATTCGGCGGAACCGCTTTCGGCTACGTGAATGAGCTTCGGTTGCACGTTACCCATGAGTTCTTCATCGGGCGCAGCAATATCGAAACTCGAAACGATCCGGTAGGAACCGGGGGCGAGGCCTCGGAAGCGGAATGCGCCTTGTGCGTCGGTGAGTGCCTGGCGGAGTTCGCCGATGCGTCTGCCTTCGCGTTCGTCCCAGTGTTCGAGATACACGGGCGCACCCAAGGCAGCCACGCCGAGCGACGATGTCACCTTACCGTAAATCGTGGCGGGATTTTGCCCGACACGCACGCGCAGAATCAAACCCGCGTTTTCGACAGCCATGAACTCAGTCCAGCCGTCGCCGGCTGCGTTGGCGGGCGGCACGGCTCCGCGTGCGGAGTCAGGGGCAATCGAAACCGGGTACATGTCGGGCGGAGTTTCGACGCGCGCCTCCCAACGGCCGGGTGACAGGCGAAGCCCCCAAGTCGAGAAGCAGACCGCGGGTTGGGTGCCGGCAAGGTCCTTGCGGCGAACGCAGAGCTTCAGCGCGTCCGGCTTAACGCGAGCGCCGCCGACACCGCGCGCGTATACGAAAAGGCTTGGAAAGCTACCCAAAGTGACCTGCACTTCCTCACGGTCGCGGGCGAGCATCAGTTTCGTGTACGCGCCGACCGACACCTTGCGCGACCAGGGATTCTCTTCCACGGCGTCACTCCCAGCGTAAAGCTCGTACGGTCCGGGCGCGATACCGTTGAAAGAAAAGTGGCCCGCTGAATCGGTAACGGTTTCGATGCGTCCGGTCTCCGATACCAGCCGCACCGGCACCGGATTCGCGGTGGGGTGCGCGCAGACGCCTTCCAGATTGATCAGCCTTCCCGCTTCCGGCTTCACGTTCACTTCGCCGGTGGTCTCATCCAGGCGAGCGTCGACTGCGATGGCTTCCTCCAGGTTGCGCCCTTCTCGGTGGAAAGTGGGCAGGATGCTGAAGCTGTCGGACACGCGTTTCGGACCTGTCCGAATGACGTAGCGGCCGGGTTCGAGCAGGCCGATGCGATAGGCGCCGCGCTCGTCGGAGCGCGTCTTTCCCACAAGCGCCGGCGGGCTGGCAACTCGATAGGCCATCACATCCACTCCGGGCAGGCCGATTTCGTTTTCATCCAGCACGGTTCCCGTGATGCCGCCGAGGCGGCGCATCTTTAACGTCAGAAACGGCGATGTGTTTTCGTCGGCATACACGGGCAGGCCGGGCGAGTTCCAGCGCTTTTGGCCATGGCTTGTAGTCACGTAGCCGAAGCGCGCGGCGCTCACGATGCACCAGCCGGTGGGGAGCTTCTCGAATTCGAATTGTCCGGTGGCGGTGGAGGTGGTGTTGTGGACGACAATGCTCTCACGTCCCACCAAAGTGAGCGAGACGTGCGTGCGCGCCAATGGGCGGCCGGTCAGATCGTCCAGGACGATGCCTTTGACTACGGCCGCCTGCGCGGTGCAGGTGGCGAGAAACAGCAGTACGAAGCGCACGGCGTTCCTCCAAGTCGGATCAGGTGGGCTGTCGGGCGTTGCCCTACCAGACTGACGTGGCAGGGCGCGTTGGCGTTTAGAAAATTCGCTTGCCCACGGAAGCTGGGCGCAGTGACGCGTCGTGGGTGCTGCCGATCGGCTTACGCCCAGTATTCGTTACGGAATCACGTAGAGCGAGAGATTCGCTTCGGTGGTGTCGCTTTCAGAGACGCGGATGACCTTCGGGTGTACGTTGCCCATTAGCTCCTCGTCGGGTGCGCCGAAATCGAAGCTCGAAACGATCCGATAGGAACCCGGCGCGAGGCCGCGGAAACGGAATGTGCCTTGCGCGTCGGTGATCATCTGACGAAGCTCGCCGATGCGCTTGCCCTTGCCTTCGTCCCAACGATCGAGATACACAGGCGCGCCTAGAGCGGGCTCACCGCCCGATGCTGTCACCTTGCCGCGGATCGTGGCGGGGCTCTGCGAGACGCGTACATCCAGGAACGACATTGCACTCTCCGCGACCGTTAGTTCCGTCCAGCCGTCGCCAGTTGCTTCGGGGGAAAGCGCGAGACCGCGTACGGCTTCGGCAGTAACCGATAGCGGATACATGTCGGGCGGCGTTTCGACTCGTGCCTCCCAACGGCCCGGCGGCAGACGGAGCGCCCAAGTGGAGAAACACTGCGCGGGTTGCGTGCCGGCAAGGTCCTTGCGGCGAATGCAGAGCTTCAGCGTGTCGGGCTTCACCTCTCCGCCACCGGCAGTCCGCGCTCGCACGTAGAGGAAGGCTATGTCACGCAAGGTCACCTGCACGTCTTCGCGGCCGCGTGCGAGCATCAATTTGGTGTATGCACCGCTACGGAACGCCCCGCGCAAACGATAGCTCGCGGAGGCGGACTCATCGATGGCCTGGCTGCCAGCGTAAAGCTCGTACAGTCCCGGCGTGACACCGTTGAAAGAAAAACGGCCTGCTGAATCGGTAACGGTCTCAAGGCGGCCGATCTCTGACACCAACCACACCGGGACCGGGTTCGCGGTGGGGTGCGCGCAGACGCCTTCCAGATTGATCAGCCTTCCCGCTTCCGGCTTCACGTTCACTTCGCCGGTGGTCTCGTCCAGACGGACGTCGACGTTGATCGCTTCCTCCAGGCGGCGCCCTTCACGGTGAAAAGTGGGCACGATACTGAAGCCGTCGGACACTTGTTTCGGACCCGTTCGGATGAAGTAGCGGCCGGGCTCGAGCAAGCCGATACGATAGACGCCGCGATCGTCGGAGCGCGTCTTTCCCACAAGCGCGGGCGGGCTGGCGGCACGGTACGCCAACACCTCCACTTCGGGCAGGCCGATTTCGTTTTCATCCAGCACGGTTCCGGTGATGCCGCCGAGCCGGTGCATCCGGAACGTCAGAAACGGCGACGTGTTTTCGTCGGCATACACGGGCAGGCCGGGCGAGTTCCAGAGCTTCTGGCCGTGGCTTTTGATCGCGTAGCCGAAGCGCGCGGCGCTCACGATGCACCAGCCGGTGGGGAGCTTCTCGAATTCGAATTGTCCGGTGGCGGTGGAGGTGGTGTTGTGGACAACAATGCTCTCATGTCCCACCAAAGTGAGCGAGACGCGCGTCCGCGCCAGCGGGCGGCCGGTCAGATCGTCCAGGACGATGCCCTTGACGGCGGCCGCTTGCAGCGCCCCGGAGAGCAGCAGCGGTAAAGCGAAAAGGGGACAGGCACGAAGTTTCGCAAACGCGGCGAAATTCGAGCCTGTCCCCTTTTCGCGGTCTGTGCCCATATCAGGTGATTACGGCAGCAAGCCTCGATGCTTCATCCAATCCTTGAGGCGGTCCGGCCAGGTGGACAGCGCCGGT
>CAZDIZ010000002.1:0-1176 GCA_964505625.1 uncultured Solibacteraceae bacterium
GGCAATCAGAAGAAGTTCGAATACATTGGCGCGGCGCGTGTGTTGCTGGTCTACGAGTTGCCGCTCAACGAAATCGTGCTGGATTTCTACGACCGTCTGAAATCCTGCTCGCGCGGCTATGCTTCGCTCGACTACCACCTGGCCGGCTATCGCGTCTCGCCCATGGTGAAGCTGGACGTGCTGGTGGCGGGCGATCCGGTGGACGCGCTGTCGATGATCGTCCACAAAGAGCACGCCTACGAACGCGGCAAGGCACTCATCGAGCGGTTGCGCAAGCTCATTCCGCGCCAGATGTTCGAAGTGGCGCTGCAGGCCGCTATCGGCAACAAGATCGTCGCGCGCGAAAACATTCCGGCCATGCGCAAGAACGTGCTCGCCAAGTGTTATGGCGGCGACATTTCGCGCAAACGCAAACTGCTGGAGAAGCAAAAAGAAGGCAAGCGCCGCATGAAGCGCGTCGGGCGCGTGGAGATTCCGCAGGAAGCGTTCCTGGCGGTGCTGCGCGTCACCAGCGACGACGAATAGCGGCGTTCGACAGCCTCTTCGCGTGGCATAACACTTCGGCTAGCCACGTCGAGCTACCCGGGCTATTCCTCCTTCGGGGGAGGAGATATGTACCAGTTCTGGCGATGCTCCGATCATATTGGCGGGAGGTCGAATGCCGAAGGTTATTGACAGAGACGAACGCGCGCAGGAAGCACCGTGGGCATTGTGTAAGTTGCCGTCGTTCCCGCCAATTGCGACGCGGCTGCTGCAAGCGCTGTCCAAGGAAGATGTTGAGATCAGAGAGCTTACGCGTCTGATCTCGTCTGATGCCGCGTTCTCGGCCGAAATCCTGCGATTGGCGAACTCGGCGTTGTTTGGTCTGGAAGCTCGGGTCGATAGCTTGACCCACGCCGTGTTGTTGCTGGGCTTGTCGCGCGTGAAGGGACTGGCCATGACGGTGGCCATCATGAAGGGGTACCTGAAAGGGGTACTCAAGAGCGAAACGTTGCGGCGTTGCTGGACGCACTCGTTGGCGTGCGCGTTTTTGTGCGAGGAGATGGCGCCGGTATGCGGCGTGGACAAAGACTACGCCTACACAGCGGGTTTGCTGCACGACATCGGGCGGTTGAGCATCCTGGTGGCCTATCCCGCCGAATACACCAACCTCCTGAAGGTCGCCGAGGAGAATTC
>CAZDIZ010000002.1:1276-101280 GCA_964505625.1 uncultured Solibacteraceae bacterium
TGGTGGCCTATCCCGCCGAATACACCAACCTCCTGAAGGTCGCCGAGGAGAATTCCTTCGACGTTCTGGAGTGCGAGCGGCAACTGTTTGACATCGACCACTGCGAAGCGGGCCGCTGGCTGGCCGGACAATGGAATCTGCCGCCGGAGTTCGGAGACATCCTGGGCGGGCATCATCATCCCCTGACGGGCCCGAATCCCGGTGCAGTCGGCTTGGTGCACATGGCCTGTGAGCTTTCCGATGCGTTGGGGTTCAGCGTGCTGAACGCCAGCCAGACACCGGACATCGAACAAATCGCGGCGGAGATGCCTCCGGCGATACGCGACCGCGTCAGCCTGGATCCGGAAGATCTGAAGGCGCGCGTCGGCGGACGGATCGTGGCGCTGTTGCGCGGTCCTTTGGGCTAACAGGTTGCCGAAAAACGGGACAGACTGCTCTGCCTCGCACGCGAAGCGAGGGCAGAGTGGTCTGTCCCTTCTTTTTCAGCAGTCTTTCTAAGCGATCGACGGCAGTTCGTAGCCTTTGCGGCGCGGGCGTGACAGGAGCTTGTTGGCTTCGTCGTCGCCCACGAACTTTTCCGCATTCGGATCCCACTGCAGCTTGCGGCCAACGCGGCGGCAAATGTTCACCAGGTGGCACACCGAATTCGAACGGTGGCCGATTTCGACATCGGCGTTCGGGCGCTTGCGCGTCCTCATGCACTCGAAGAAATTCTTCAAGTGCGCCAGATCTTCCGTGGGGCCTTCCGGCGTGTATTCGGGAGCGTCGCGCCGCAACTCCACCGGATCGGCGATATAGTTGCCGCGTAGAATCTGGATACGCCCCTTCTCGCCGACGAAGATGGCGCCGAGTTGCGCGTGGTCGTTGATCTTCGGTTGCCAGAGCTTGAGCAAGGTGCCGCTGGCATAGCGCATGGTGACGCGGGCCTGCTCGCCTTTCTCTTCGGGCCACATTTCGACCGGGCCGGTTTCGCTGGTACCCAGTGCCGCCTGCACCTGATCCAGTCCGTGCGTGCCCCAGCCGCTTACGCCCCAGCTCTGTCCGCCGCCGTCGTAATCCCAATAGAGACCCCACTTGGTGCGAAGGTCGTTGTGGTAAGGACGCAGTTCGGTCTGGTTGCACCATTGATCCCAGTTCAACCCCGCCGGGATGGGCTGCGCGGGCTGCGGCTTCCAGTCGACGCCCGGTTCGTAGTTGCAGGCAATCACTTCCTTGATCTTACCGATAGCTCCTTCGCTCACCAGTTTGCTGGCGTGGATGTTGATGGGCATGGAGCGCTGCTGCGTGCCGGTTTGCAGGATACGGTTGTACTTGCGGACGGCCTTCACGAGTGTGCGGCCTTCGGCCACCGTCAACGTCAGCGGCTTTTCGGAGTAGACGTCCAGGCCCGCCTGCAACGCATGGATGTTGATGAGCACGCGCGCGTGCGTGGGAGTCTCGACGAAGACGCAGTCGAGCTTCTCCTTCTCGAACATCTTGTGGTAGTCGTGATACTTGCGCCACTTGCCGCCCTGCGGATGCTTGGCTGCGGCTTCATCCATTCGCGCGAGATAACAATCGGCGACGGCCACTAGCTGCGCTTCAGGCAAGTCGAAATAGCGTTGCAGCCAGCGTGCGCGGCCGCCCACACCGATGAAGCCGACCTGGATACGGCTATTGGCGCCGGGCTTGCCGCCCATGCCGAGCACGTGCGACGGAACAAACAGCGGCGCGGTGGCGGCGCTGGAAACGGTGGAGAGAAAATTACGGCGGTTCATGGCAATTAGGTCCGGGTCCATTATATCCGGACCGCGCGAGCGGTGACAGGCGATGCCGGGCTACGGGTTCTCTTCGATTTCGCGCGACAGCTCTTCCCACTCTTGCATCAATGCATCGAGTGTCTTGCGGCCCGCTTCGGCCAAACCCATCAGGCGCTGCGTTTCGTCGACGCTTTTGAAGTCCGCCAACTCGGCTTCGTACCCCGCGATGGCGGTCTCCAGGCTTGCGACTTCCTGCTCGATCTCCGCGCAGCGGTCTTTCATGCGCTGAAGTTTGAGCGGGTTCAAACGTTTGCCGCGCGACGCCTCCGCGGCCGGAGCCGCCTCGGTGTTTTCGACGGTTTCGGAGAGGCTCTCCATCGCCGCCGCGCCTTCCTTGCGTCGCAGGTAGTCTTCGTAGTTGCCCGGATACACCTGCACGCCGCCATCGGCTACTTCGAAAACGCGGGTGGCGAGTTTGTCGATGAAGTAGCGGTCGTGGGAAACGAAGACCACGGTGCCAGTGAATTTTTCCAGCGCCTCGAGTAACACATCCTTGGCGCGAATGTCCAGGTGGTTGGTGGGTTCGTCGAGCAGCAGGAAGTTCGACGGCTGCATCAGCATGCGCGCCAGCGCGTAGCGGTTGCGCTCGCCACCCGACAGCACGCCGATGGTTTTGAAGACCTCGTCCTCGCTGAACAGGAAGCAGCCGAGCACGGTGCGCAGTTCAGTGAGCGTCGAGCGCGGCGAAACCTCGCCGAGGTCGTCCATCAGACTCGACGTCGCGGTGAGTTCCTTGTACTGGTCCTGCGCGAAGTAGTCCGGCCCGACGTTGTGCCCCACCGTGTAGTCACCGCTTGTGAGAGGTTCAATGCCGGCCAGCATCTTGATGAGCGTGGATTTGCCTGCGCCGTTCACGCCCACCAGCGCGACGCGGTCGCCGCGCTCGATGATGAAATCCACGTTGTTCAGCACCACGTGGTCGCCGTAAGACTTCGACACACGGCGGAACTCGGCCACCACGCGGCCGCTAGGTTTGGGCTGCGGGAACGAGAAGTGGATGGACTTTTCTTCGGGTGGAATCTCGATGCGTTCGATGCGCTCCAGTTCCTTGATGCGGCTCTGCACCTGCTTGGCTTTGGTGGCCTGATAGCGGAAGCGGTTGATGAAAGCTTCCAGTTGCTGGATGCGCGCCTGCTGATTGCGCCAGGCGGCTTCGAGCGTGGCGCGGCGCTCGGTCTTCAGTTCGATGTAACGCGTATAGCCGCCGGTGTAGAAATGCGCGCCGTGATTCCAGATCTCGACGATGCGTGCAACGGTCACATCCAAGAAGTAGCGGTCGTGCGAAACCAGCACGAAGGCGTAGGGGTACGACTTCAAGTAAACTTCCAACCAGTTGCGCGCTTCCAGGTCCAGGTGGTTGGTGGGCTCGTCCAGCAGCAGCAGGTTGGGTTTTTCGAGCAACAGCTTGGCCAGTGCGATGCGCATCTGCCAACCGCCGGAGAAGTGCTCGGTGGGACGCGTCCAATCCGAGCGCGCGAAGCCCAAGCCCGACAGCACCGTGCCGACCTGCGCGTCGATGGTGTAATGGTCGCGCGAACCGAGTTCAGCTTCGATGCGATGGAAGCGGTCGCTGATCGCGCGATACTCTTCACCCGCCGGATCGCATTCCGACATGCGGTGCGTGAGCGTCTCCAGTTCCCGCTCCATGGCCTGCACGTCGGCGAACACGGTGAGGCACTCGTTGAAAACCGTGCGGCCGGAAAGCGATAAGCCATCCTGCGGCAGATAGCCGGCCGAGATGCCCTTGGTGGAGGTGAGCGTGCCGCCGTCGAGCGAGTCCATGCCCGCCAGAACTTTCAGCAGTGTCGATTTGCCGGTGCCGTTGGCGCCCACCAGGCCCGTGCGTTCCTCGGTGGTGACCAGCCAGTCGACGTTTTCAAAAAGAAGTTTGGGGCCGAAGCGTTTGGCGGCGCTGGTGAGCTGGATCATTGCGCCTGTCCAGCGGCGTACCCAGCGCCACGAAGAATGCGTCCCGCGCGAACTTGCATCAGTTTGTCGTTCTCCACCACCGCTTGCCCGTTCACCACTACCAGGTCGAAGCCTTCCGAATACTGGTGCGGATTTTCGAAGGTGGCCTTGTCCTGTATTCGCGCCGGGTCGAACAGCACCAGGTCCGCCCAGAAGCCTTCATGAATCATGCCGCGGTCGCGAAATCCGTAAACGCGCGCGGGTAGCGACGTCATCTTGCGAATCGCGTCTTCGAGCGTGATGACCTGACGGCCGCGGACAAACTCGGCCAGCACGCGGGCGCGGGTTCCGTACGAGCGTGGATGCGGTTTGCCGGCTCCGAATTCGCGCACGCCGCCGTCACTCGCCACCGACGTGTTCGGGTAGCGCAGGATGCGCTCGACGTCTTTGACGCTCATCGAGTGGTAGACCATGCCGACCCAGTCGATGGCCATCAAATCGAGAATGGTCTGGATCTGCGCGTCCAACTTCTTCTTGCCGCGTTTGATCTTGGCAACCTCGGGGATGGTCTTGCCTTCCAGCGAGCGGTCGAACGGGCAGCTCGACACCATCGCGTAGGAGTAATCCTTGCGTCCGTGCGCTTTCAGGTTCTGCTTCATCTCGCGTGCGATGCGCGCGCGCGTCGGTGGATCGGCCAGCCGCTCCTTGATCTTCGCTTTGCCGTCGGCAAGCGCCCAACTGGGAAGTACGATGCCGAGGTTGGTGCTGGAACGGTCATACGGATACTGATCCACAGTGACGTCGACGCCTTCGCGGCGGAACTTCTCAACCAGCGCGATGGATTTGTCGCTTGCGCCCCAACGCTTGCGGTTGTCGATCTTGAAGTGCGACAACTCGACGCGCATGCCCGCGGCGCGGCCCACGCCGGCGGCCTCCTCAATGGCGGCCAGAACCTTCTCGCCTTCGTCGCGCATGTGGCTCGAGTAGATGCCGTCGTACTTCGCGGCGGCCTTGGCCAGCGCCACTACTTCTTCCGTGTTCGAGTAGGTGCCGGGAATGTAAATGAGGCCAGTGGAGAAGCCGATGGCGCCGTCGCGCATGGTCTTTTCGACCGTCTCACGCATGCGTGCGAGTTCTTCGGGTGTGGCCTGGCGCGCGGCGCGGCCCATCACGTGGATGCGTATGTCGTTGTGGCCGGCGAGCGACGCCAGATTGATGCCGATGCCCATCTTTTCGAGTTTGGCGAACCAGGCGCCCATGTCCACTTCCGAATCGCCGCAGTTGCCGGTGACCAGCGTGGTGACGCCGTCGCGCACGTAGTTGTCGGCGAACGGAATCTTGTCGATGTCGCCTTCGACGTGCGTGTGGCCGTCGATGAAGCCCGGCGCCAGGATGCGTTCGTGCGCATCGATGGTGCGCGTGGCGGTGGCGCGGGAGAGGTTGCCAACAGCGGCGATGCGGCCTTCCTTCACCGCGACGTCGGCCCGGAACCAGGGGTTGCCGGTGCCGTCCACGACTCTTGCGTTTCGGATGAGCAGGTCGTAGTCAGCGGCGTGTAGACAGATGGCGAAAAGACAGACAAGCAGTGCGCGCATGGGAGTCTATCCCAAGATTAGCAGGTGGGGCGGCTTGGAAAGGCCGCCAGCCGCCTACGCGGCCTGCTCTATCACCGGGCCCAGGAAAAAGTCGAAGGCTTTCGCCAGGTAGTCGCGCAGTTCCGGTCTGGGCACCACTGCGTCCAGGAAACCGTGCTGCAGCAGGAACTCGCTGCGTTGGAAGCCTTCGGGCAGTTTCTGGCGGATGGTCTGTTCGATCACGCGCGGACCGGCGAACCCGATCAGCGCACCCGGCTCGCCGATGTTGAGATCGCCCAGCATGGCGAAACTGGCCGTGACGCCACCGGTAGTCGGATCGGCGAGCACGCTAATGTAAGGAATCTTGGCCGAATCGAGCAGCATCAGCGCCGCCGAAACCTTGGCCATCTGCATCAGGCTGACGGCGCCTTCCTGCATGCGCGCGCCGCCGGAACTGGACACAATCACCAGCGGCTGCCGCTTGGCGATCGAGCGTTCCACCGCGCGCGTGATCTTCTCGCCCACCACGGCGCCCATGCTACCGCCGATGAACTTCAGTTCGAGCACGCAGAGCTGTATGTCGCGATTCTTGAGCTTACCTTCGACCGTGATCACCGCATCCGGGCGCGACGTGACTTTACTCATGTCGGCCAGGCGCTTCTTGTACGACTTGGAATCGGAGAACTCCAGCGGGTCGGTGGAGAACATGTCCCGGTCGTACTCGAACCACTCGCCGTCAAGCAGCGAGCGCACCCGCGCTTCGGCTTCGAGCTTGAAGTGGAAGCTGCACTTGGGGCAGACCTGCATGCTCTCGTCGAGAGCCTTGCGCCAGATGATCTGCCGGCATCCGTCGCACTTCAGCCACAAGCCTTCGGTGCGGACGTTGCGCGCTGCGTCCTCGGGCGGCGCTCCAGCGATTCGGGGTTTTTTTCGGGTAAACCAAGCCATGATGACTCTCAGTACTCGATGCCTCGCTGCGCGAGGATCCCTTTCTCGAACGGATGCTTGACCTGCCGGATCTCACTGACCATGTCGGCCGCTTCGATCAGCTTGTCTTTCGCATTGCGCCCCGTGCAGATCACGTGCAACGGCTCGGGCCGCGCGGCCAGATCGGCCAGTACTTGCTCCAGAGAGATCATGCCGTAATGCACGGCGTAGTTAATCTCATCCAAGATTATCATGTCGTAGCGGCCCGAATGCATGGCCTGGACGGCGGCCTTCCAAGCCTGTTGGACCAGCGCGACATCTTCCTCGTCGGGCTTCTCGGTGCCGACTTTGACGAAGCCGCGGCCCATCACGCGGATCTCGAAGTCATCGCCGAACGCTTTCACCGCGTCCAGTTCACCGTAATGCCAGCTTCCCTTGATGAACTGGATCATCAGCACGCGCATACCCTGGCCGACCGCCCGGAAGGCGGTCCCCATGGCGGCACTGGTTTTGCCCTTGCCGTTGCCGGTAAAAACGATCAACAACCCACGACGTGAATCCACCAGACCACACTAACCCGCCGCAAGCGAGCGGAGCAAGGCGAGACACTGTTCATCTGCCGCGAGGAATGGGCGGCGCCTGGCACGAGACGGCGCCCGGAGGCGCGCACAACCGGCGCGTTTGCCGCCGGTCATTCATTGCCTGGAATGTCTGACAGGTCAACGTGGCCGCCGGATTGACACAGTCGGCATCAACCTGGCAGGGTTTGCAGAGGTAACTACCGAGGATATCGGATGCCTGCTTGAGTTCCTCTTTGCGGCGGTTGCCGGCGGACACCTTCTCCCATACCGCGCGCCGCGCTTGATAGGCCTTGACGGCTTGTTGCGCGCTTTCGTCCGGAATGGTCTCAAGCACGCTCGCCACGCGGTCGGCCCGGTGCGGCTCCTCGCGGATGTCGGTTTGCGGCAGCAACGCGATCAACCGGGCGGTGAGTGCCGGATTGAGCGACTTGGCGCGCTTCAGCGCGCTGCCGGCTTCGTACTGAAGCGCGAGAGGCTTCTTTTCGTCCTCCATGATCCGGACAAGCCGGTCCGCCACGCGCGGATCGCGGATCTCGCCTAACTGCCGGGTCAACTTGCTCTGAAGGTCGTCCCCGGCGCCGTCGAACGCGCGCACCAAGGTCTCGCCGGCGGCCGGACCGAGTGCGGTGAGCGCGCCTGCGGCGAAGTCGCTCACATTGCGTCCTTGATCCGACAACATTTCCACCAGCTTCGCAGCGGCGCGGGCGTCGCCGGTGTCGCCGAGAGCGCGAGCCGCCGCGCATCGCACGGCGTCGTCCGGATCGGATGCGAGCTTCAACAGCGGCTCCATCATCGCCGGCCGCGCGCGTCCCAGAGCGCCCGCCACATGCGATCGCACAGCGGCGTCCCGATTGGTCGCGGCCGCCGCAAGGGCGTTCCAGACCGCCGGTGTCATCATTTCCAGCGGTGGCGCCGCGCCCGAGTCTCCCGAGAAGACTGAGGCCGCGCGGCGCACGACGATGCCATCCGAGTGGTCCAGGGCCGTGGCAATGGTTTCGTATGCCGCGGGCGTCCGCAGGGCGGCGAGGCTTCGAATCGCTTCCGTGCCGTCGCCCTTGATTTCACCTTTGAGAATGGCGCGCCAATGATTGAGTCCGGCTTGCCGCTCGCTGGATTTCCATTCCGCGCGGCGAGTTTCATATTGAGCCAAGGCGCTCGCGATACGCTCCTCCGGCGGTAACGCCGCGAGCGCTTCGGCGGCGAAGGGCGAGAGCTTCTCGTCGGATAACAGCGAGATCAGGCGGTTGGCTAGTTGCGGGTCCTTTGGTTTGATACGCTTGAGCGCGTCCACGGCGGAGCGGCGCAACATACCCGATGCCCGCTGGTCTTCCAGAATGCCGACAAGCGGCGCGGCTGCGCGCGGTTCTTCCAGACGCCCCAGATGATCGACGGCGAGCGACCGCGCCAACTGGCTTGGCAGGCTCAGCGCGCCGAGCAACGCCTCCGTCGCCGCCCGGCCCATGGCCTTCAAGGAGTCCGTCGCTTCGGCGCGAACGGGGCCTTCGTCGCCGAGCAGTTCTGTTAGACGCACAGCGCAGCGGCTTTCCTTGCAAGCAGCCAGCGCCGCCGCCGCCCGCTTCCTGACGTTCGCTTCGGGATCGCGGGAGAGCGTCAACATCAGTTCCGTGTCCAGCGGGCGCGCCTTCGCTAATGCATCGGCCGCCACGGTGCGCACGGCCGCGTTGGGACTGATCGCGGCATCGAGCATCGCCTTGCGCGTCAGAGCGGGGTCCATGCCTTCCAGCACAAACTTGGCTCTCTGGGAGGTCATTTGATTCTGGCTGCCCAGCGCCTCCACCAGCGCCGCCACCGCCTGGTCCCCACCGATCCGGCCCAAGTCCTCCACGGCGCGTTGGCGCTGCTTCCAATCACCGTCCTTCAACACGCCGAGGAGCCGCGGAAGCTCACTCGAAGCGTGCCGCACCTGCCAGGCAGCGCGTTCGCGACGGTAGTTCGCCAAGGCCTCGGTGGCGCGGTTGTCGCGAGTGAACGCAAGCGCGTCGGCGGCCAGATCCGGCCGGCGGGGCGTGGATTCTTGTTCGAGCGCCGCGAGCAGCGCCAACAGACGCCCAATTACACCTGGATCGCTGGTGTTGATACGTGCGAGCGCCGCCGCGGCGGCAGTCTGCAGCGCGGGTTCGGCCTGGCGGTCTTCCAGAAATCGCGTGAGCCGGGCGGCGACTTCGGGAGTGGGGTGGCGTGCCAACGTCCCGATGATGTCCACTTGAGCAGATGGCTGGGACTTGTCCAAAGCCTCGATCAGTTCACCGGGCGAAGGCGGGTTGACTTTTTCAAGCATCTCGCGGGCCTGCCAACTCACGCGACCGTTCGAATCGGCGGAGAGCTTCTTCAATAGTTCGACCATGGGCGGTTGCACCTTGCCCGCGGCTTGCACCACGTACTCGCGCACTTCCGCGTCAGAGCTGGCGATTGCCCGCGCAATGGATTCGCGCGTCTTGCGGGTGGTCCGGTCCAAACCTCCGGGGCGATCCATGGCCTCGATCAGGTAGCGTCCGGCCCGGCGCGCAGTGTCTGGATTCGAGTGGCTTAGCGCGCCCGCAAGCGCTTCCATGGCGGCCGGATCGGGGATCTTCGACAAACCGATCAGTGCCTGCGGGTGAGACCGTGCGTCGGAGCTTTCCAACTGTTCGCGCAGGCGGCGGGTTTCGTGGAATTCGGCGGCGTGGGAGGAGGCCAGACCGCAAAAAAGGAAGAGGGCGGGCAGAGCGAGTGTGCCCGGCAGGTTGGGCCCCATGGGGCACAACGCTATCAACCCGCTCCGCCCGCTGTCAAGGACTTACAAGATGCGCGGCTGTTAGCCCGCGTTCTTTTTGCTCAAGGTACGGATCTTGCTGATTTCCTCGGCTGGAATGTGCAGGAACTCCAGGAACTCCTGGTGCTCGCTCGGAGCCGTGCGCTCGAACTCGGCATGCCACCGCTTCATGTCGTCTTCCGTGAAGCCGGCGGCTTTCATCACGCTAATCCATTTCTCTTTGGTGACCACGTCGTTTCTCCCTAACGGTCTGCTGGACCTTAATAGTCTGAATATGGCCCGTTGATGTTCCCGCAACCGCTCGACTTCGAAGTCGATCTCCGCCAGCCGCCGCTTCAGCACGTCCGTCGCGCCTCCGCCCGGCCGGTCCAGTAGCTCGCGGATATCGGCAAGCTTGACGCCGGCATTGCGGTAGACGCAGATCTGTTCGAGCCGCTGCACGTCCTTTTCGCTATACGCGCGGTAGTTGCCCGCGGTGCGCGAAGGACGCTTGAGCAGCCCGATGGATTCGTAATAAAGCAGCGTGCCGCGGCTGAGCGAACAACGTCGCGCGAGTTGAGTCACGGTCAACATGGGGCCAGTTCCAACTATCAACCCTACAGTTTTAGACAGGTCAAGAGATTAGTTTTTCGGCCTCCGGAAGATCCTCCGGGCGCCCGACATCGCGCCAGGCGCCCTCGATGGGATGTATGCGCACACGCGCGCCGCGGGCGAGCAACTGTTCGACAGCGGTGGGCAGCTCGTATTCGCCGCGCGGCGATTTCCGAATGGTCGCCAGTTCTTCGAAGATCGAAGCGCGGAAAGCGTACAGGCCAGCGCTGTTCCAGTGTGTGGTGGATGTGCCTTGCGGCGGCTTTTCGATCATACGCGTGATGATGCCGTCCTGTTCGTAGACGGCCGCGCCCTGCCAAGGGTCGTCCACCCACTTCACGCCCGCCACGGCTTCGGTCAACGGATCGGATTCCACACGCGCCGCGATCCCTGAGTAGTCCTCGGCGTTCACTAGAATGTCGCCGAAGGTGAGAAGGAAGCTATCGCTGCCCACGAAGTCGCGCGCCAGGCGCGTAGCGCCGCCGGTTCCGTCGAGCGTCTCCTGCACACGATAGACGATCCGCATCGGGTAGTCGCGGAAGTGCTGCTCGATCATTTCGCCGCGATATCCGGTGACGATGAGCGCCTCGCTGAAGCCGGCCGCACGCAGGCGATCGAGTACGTGTTCGAGCATCGGTTTCCCGCCGATCGGGAGCATGGGCTTCGGGCGATCGTCGGTCAACTGCTTCATGCGCGTGCCGCGCCCGGCGGCGAGTACGACGGCTTTCCTCACGAATCCACTATAATCGCGAAGTACCCATGCCTGCCATGACACGAACACGTTGGTGGATTCTGACCCTGCTGTTTTTCATCACCACCATTAATTATCTAGACCGCATTGTGCTGAGCGTATTGATTCCGGTCATCCGCGAGGACTTGCACATCACCACCGAGCACTACAGTTACGTGACCGGTGCGTTCCAGATGGCCTACACCATCGGCTTTCTGTTCATGGGGCGGTTGATCGACAAGTACGGCACGCGGTTCGGTTACGGCGTCGCCATCGCGTTCTGGTCCGCGGCGGCGATGTTGCACGCGCTGGCGCGATCGACGGTTTCGCTGGGGTTTTGGCGTGCCATGTTGGGCTTGGGCGAGTCGGGGAACTTTCCGGCCGCGGTCAAGGCCGTGACTGAGTGGTTCCCGAAAAAGGACCGCGCGCTGGCCACCGGCTTGTTCAACGCCGGAACCAATGTGGCGTCGATGATCGGGCCGCCGATGTTCGTGTGGATGAACTCGCACTTCGGGTGGCGTGGCAGTTTCGCCATTACCGGCGGCTTGGGATTTGTGTGGCTGATTCTCTGGCTGCTGCTGTACCGGACTCCGGAAATGCACCCACACGTGAACAAGGCCGAGTTGGATTACATACGCAGCGACGGACAGGAATCGAAAACGCAGATCCCCATGAGTTGGGGCGAGGTCCTGCGCTACAAGCAGACGTTCGCGTTTGCGCTGGCCAAGTTTCTCACCGATCCGGTGTGGTGGTTCTATCTGTTCTGGCTGCCGCCGTATCTCTACGACGTCCGCAAGTTCCAGTTGACCGACATTGCCTGGGCCCTGCCGGTGATCTATCTGATGGCGGATTTTGGCAGCGTCGCCGGCGGTTGGATTTCGGGCCACTTTATCCGGATAGGGTGGACGCACGCGCGGGCGCGCAAGGTGAGCATGGCCATAGCGGCGTTTGTAATGCCAGTGGCGGCCACGGCCGTCATCGCGCCGAACGCCGTGCTGGTAGTGGCGCTGGTGAGCCTGGCAACGGCGGGACATCAGGCGTGGTCCGCGAATCTGTACACCACCACGACGGATGTGTTCCCCAAGCGCGCCGTGGCTTCGGTGACCGGCATCGGCGGCTGCGCGGGCGGCTTGGGCGGCGTGATTATTTCGGCGTTGGTGCCCGGCTTCGTCATCACGCATTTTGGCTACAAGCCAGTATTCTTCCTGATGGGAGTGCTGCACCTCATATCGCTGTTCTTTGTGCATCGCATGATGGGCGATATGAAGCCGGTCGAAGAATAGGCCTGGGCCGCGCTAACATAAACGAATAACGCGAGACGCGGAGTACCGAATGGCTCAACCAAACAAGATCATCCTCGAAACCGATTTGCCGGGTGTCACACGCCGCGCCCGGGGTAAGGTCAGGGACGTTTATGAGATCGACGACAAGGTCTTGATCGTCGCCACTGATCGCATTTCTGCGTTCGACTACATTCTGCCCACCGGCATTCCCGATAAGGGACGTGTGCTGACGCAACTGAGCGTGTTCTGGTTCGATTTCCTCGGTAAGTTGGCGCCGAACCATTTCCTGACGGCGAACGTGGACGAGTATCCGGACCCGTTGCCGCGCTATCGCGATCAACTCGAAGGCCGCTCAATGCTGGTGAAGCGCGCCAAGATGGTCGAGGTTGAGTGCGTGGCGCGAGGGTACCTGTCCGGCTCCGGCTGGAAGGAATATCAGAAGAGCCAGAGCGTGTGCGGCATCGCGCTGCCGCCGGGCTTGAAGGAAAGCGACAAGTTGCCCGGGCCGATCTTCACGCCGTCCACCAAGGCGCAGAGCGGCCACGATCAGAACATCTCGATCGAGGAAGCCAAGCAGATGGTGGGCGCCGAGACCGCCACGAAGCTGCGCGACCTCACCTTGTCCATCTACACGCGCGCGGCCGAATACGCGCTCACGCGCGGCATCATCATCGCCGACACCAAGTTCGAATTCGGCTTCGTGGACGGCGAACTGATACTGGCAGATGAAGTGCTGACGCCGGATTCGTCGCGCTTCTGGCCGCTGGCAGGCTACGCGCCCGGCGGTGCGCAGCCTTCGTTCGATAAGCAGTACGTCCGGGATTACCTCGAATCGATTCGCTGGAACAAACAACCACCCGCGCCCCCACTGCCGGAAGAGGTTGCCGGCAAAACCAGCGAGAAGTACACGGAGGCGTACCGGGTTCTCACCGGGAAGAATTTGTGAACTGGCTGGACATCGTCCTGGCAATTGTCCTGATCGCGAGCGTTGCGGCGGGACTGGCGAAAGGATTGGCCCGCACGGTGGTAGGTTTTGTGGCCTGCATCGTCGGTCTGTTGTGCGGCTTCTGGTTTCACGGCACCGCGGGATCATTTCTGATTCCGTACGTCAGCTCGCGCGGCATCGCCAACTGCATCGGATTCTTTCTGGTGTTTTTCGGCGCGATGATTGCCGGTGCGCTGCTGGGCCGCTTGCTCGCCATGGTCTTCAAGTGGGCGGGGTTGGGTTGGCTGGACCGGTTGCTGGGCGGTGCATTTGGATTGGTGCGCGGCGCGCTGATCGCGGCCGTGATCGTGATGGCGATGCTCGCGTTCACCACCACGCCTCCGCCGCATGCGGTGGTCGGTTCGCGCATTGCGCCGTACGTGTTGGAAGCGGCGCATGTGATGGCGGCCGCGGCGCCGCGTGAATTACGCGACGGGGTTCGGCGGGGGTACGAGAAAGTGAAGCAGGTCTGGTCGGATACACTGAAGAAGAAGAGTGTCCAAAGCGTAACCCCCGAGGGAGCCTAGTCGTTTTGATTCAACCCGGAAGTATCGAACTGCTGATTTTCGACCTTGACGGCACACTGATTGATTCCAAGCAAGACCTGGCGCACGCGGTGAACGCCGCGCGCCGCCACATGGGTCTTCAACCGATCCAGGACGAACTTGTTTATTCGTACGTGGGCAATGGCGCGCCCACGCTGATGCGCCGCGTCATGGGGCCGGAAGCGAGCGAGGAGGAAGTGAAAACCGCGCTCGAGTACTTTATGGCCTACTACAAAGACCATATGCTCGATTGCACGACGCTTTATCCGGGCGTGCGCGAGGCGCTGGACGCGTTGCACGCTGCCGGAATGCGCATGTGCGTGCTTACGAACAAGCCGGTCCGTTTCAGCGAGCTTCTGGTGCAGGGCCTGGGGCTGGGCGAGCATTTCTTCCGCGTCTACGGCGGCAACAGTTTCGAGCAGAAGAAGCCGGACCCGGAAGGCGTGTACAAATTGCTGGAAGAGGCCGGCGTCGGGCGCGAGCGCGCCATGATGGTGGGCGACAGCGACGTGGATGTGCGCACCGCGCGCAACGCGGGCATTGTGGCTTGCGGCGTCACCTACGGTTTTCAGCCGGAGACGCTCGATGCGGCGCCGCCCGACATTCGCGTGGACGATATGCGCGAGCTGCTGCCGATGTTGTTGGGAAAGAGCTGAACAGGAGATCTTGAGGAGAGTATGAATTTCAAACCCGGAGCCAAAGTAGAAAAGACCGGCGTGTATTGGTGCACGGTGTGTAAGACGCCGGCCCGCTTCACCGAAGGCCAGGTGTTTCCGAGCTGCCAAAACATGTGCGGCCGCGGTAACTGGCATCCGGTGGACGCCAGCGCGCGGCCGCAGCAACAAAGCGAGACGAGCGAAGCCTAGAATTCCTCGGTGGCCACCCAGGCTTGCTTCTGGGCGCTTTCGAGCACCTTGCCGAGCAAATACATGCCACGCAGGCCGTCGGCGAAGGTCGGATACTCGACCGGGGCCGAGCGGTCGGCCACGGTGCGGTAGAAGCGGCGATAGACCATCTTGTGGGCGTCGTCGTAGCCTTCCGAGTGTCCGCCGGGCAGGTCGGCGTAAGAGCGCGCTTCCGGCAGCATGAGCGCGGGGTCCTTCACCAACAAGCCGTTCGGCGTGTCGCGGCGGCCGATCCAAAGCTGGTCGGGCGATTCCTGATTCCAGATCACGCCGCACTTGGTGCCGAAGATTTCCATCTGCAAGCGGTTCTTGCAGCCGGCCGACATCTGGCTGACGGTGTAAGCGCCGCGGGTGCGGTCGCCCAGGTGCAGTAGAACGGCGCCGTAGTCGTCGGTGTCGATGTCGACTTCCTCGCGGTCGTCCACCTTCGCCATCTTGCTTTCAAACGCCTGCAGCGCGCCGGCGCGGGGCTTCTTGCGCTTCTTCAGGAACGTCTGCAAGTCGGCGCAGAGCGAAGTGATGCGCTGGCCGGTGATGTGCTGGACCATGTCCATCCAGTGCGAGCCGATGTCGCCCATGCAGCGCAGCGCGCCGCCTTCCTTGGACACGATGCGCCAGTTCCAATCGGTGTCATAGAGCAGCCAATCCTGCGAGTAGGTACCTTGCACCACCAGGATGTCGCCCAGTTCGCCGGCCTGAACCATGCGGCGCATCTGCTGGACGGCCGGGTAGTAGCGCAGGTTGTGGTTGGTGCAGTTGGCGACGTTTTGCTTCTTGGCGATCTCGACCAGTTCCTTGGCTTCGTCGAGCGTGTTGGTCAGCGGCTTTTCGCACAACACGTGCTTGCCGGCCAGCATGGCGGCCTTGGCGATGGGGTAGTGCAGATTGTTCGGCGTGCAAATGTGCACGGCCTCGATTTTCGGATCGGCGACGATCTCCTTCCAATCGCCGCTGGTGCGTTCGACACCCACGGCCTCTCCGAACGCCGCGCCTTCCTTGGCGTCGACGCCACAGACGGCGGCGATTTCGACATTCGGCTGCCGGCGAATAGCTTCGGCGTGTACCTTGCCCATGAACCCGGCGCCGATCACGGCGGTTTGTATCTTTCGCATAGTCTCTCCTTCGATCGATGAATGCTGCTTCCAGCCAATGTATCGCAATTGCTGGTAGAGTGAAAGTTGGTAGGGAGAAATGCTGATTCGGATACGTTTGCGGCGTGGCCCAGCGGTCCGGAGAAGACGGGGAAAGGACCGGAAGCTCGCGCTTGCTCTGGGAAGCCTGCTGACGCCGCTGGCCTTGATGGCAGCCGGATTGGGGGCGTGGAGGTTGGGAGCGGATCTCAACTGGACCGGGCAGTTTGCGATTTCCGAGGGACTCTTCTCGCACTGGCAGGTTTGGGTGGCCATGGCGGCGGTCCTTCAAATGAGTTCCACCCTGTTGATCCGTTACGGACGCGGCGGGACACCCGCCGGATAGAAGCGAGAGAACGCGGCGCTTGGATGCACTTGTTAGGTTGAGCTGAGAATCTTTCTGGAATGGCCTATCCTGCCAGACATCGGACCACGAGTTACTTTTCGCCGCGTCTGTTCCCTCCCGGCGTGAAGTGGCTGCTGATCGTAAATATTGCCCTTTTTGTCCTGTATTTCGTCGCCGTCCGTTTCGATTTTGGCGACATTTTCCAGCACTTTGCCCTGGTGCCGGGAGCGGTCATTCATCTGCTGGCGTTCTGGCAGTTGGTGACCTACATGTTCCTGCACGATCCGGGTGGGTTCTCGCACATCCTGTTCAACATGCTGACGCTGTGGATGTTTGGAGTAGACCTGGAGCGGGATTGGGGCACGCGGCGTTTCCTGCGCTACTACTTCCTGTGCGGCATCGGCGCGGGCCTGTGCGTGGTGGTGGCCAACTGGATTGCGGGCAGCCTGGGCGCGCGCACCATTGGTAGTTCCGGCGCCATCTACGGTTTGCTGCTCGCCTTCGGGATGCTCTATCCGGACCGTGTGGTCCTGTTCAGCTTCCTGTTCCCGATCAAGGCCAAGTACTTCGTGATGATCCTGGGCGCCATCGATTTCCTGAGTTCGCTCGGCGCCAGCGACAGCGGCGTCAGCCACGTGGCGCACCTGGGCGGGTTGTTGGTGGGCTACATCTACCTCAAGCACGGCCGCTACGCGCTGGACCCGGTGGCAGGCTTCATCCGCGCCTACGAGGCGTGGAAGTTCCGCCGCGCCAAGAGCCGCTTCCAGCGCTACCTGCACAAGCACCGCGGCGGCAACGGCCGCGTTAACTAACATTTAACGCCGTAACATGCGTGCGGGCCGGCACGTCTAACCGACGGTGCTATATTTGGGCATGAGGGACTCGCGATGAATATCCCACGTTTGGCTTCCCTATTGGCAGTCGCACTACTGGTGTGGACTCCGGCGACATTCGCGCAGGAAGGACCGCGCAAGGAGGGTAGCGAAACCGTCGCCCGCCCGCGCAAGAAGGGCGCCGAGGCTGAAGCGGAAGCGGCCAAGATTCCCTCCAAGCTCTCGAAGAAGGATCGGCCCGCCCTGCCCGACGGCGTGCCGACCTTCCGCAGCGATGTGAACACGGTGAGCGTCGAAGTGGCTGTGCTCGACAACAAGGGCCGCTTCATCCCGGGCATCCCGCGCGGCAATTTCCGCGTACTTGAAGACGGCGTTCCGCAGCAGGTCAGCACGTTCGGTTTGGGCGAAGCGCCCATGACCGTCTGCATGGTGGTGGAGTTCAACAATCTCTATCAGAGCTACTGGACTGAGAGCTGGTATCAGACCCTGACCGCCGCCTACGGGTTCCTGGAGACGCTGCGGCCCGAAGATTACGTTGCGGTGGTGGCTTACGACTTGCGGCCGGAGATCCTCTCGGATTTCTCGACCGATAAGCGTGCCGCCTACGAAGCCATGCAGCGTTTGCGCTTCGCCGCGTACTCGGAAGCGAACCTCTACGACGCCGTCACCGACACGGCCGAGCGTATGAAAGACATCGAAGGCCGCAAGGCCATCGTGCTGATCGCTTCCGGCGTGGACACTTTCAGTAAGATCACCTTCGATAAAACACGTAAGATCCTTCAGGAAGCCGCCGTGCCGATTTACGCGATTGGCCTGATGCAGGCACTCAGGGATTACTACGACGCACGCGGCGCCATGGACAGCATCGTGCGCATGGACTTCCTGCAGGCCGACAATCAGATGCGCACCTTCGCCAAGGAAACCGGCGGCCAGAGTTTCTTCCCGCGTTTCTACGGCGAATTTCCGGGCATCTTCCGCGCCATCGCGAATTCGCTGCGGAACCAGTACTCACTGGCGTACCAACCAACCAACCAGGCTCGCGACGGCAAGTTCCGTAAGATCAAGGTCGAACTGGTGAATCCCGCCACCAACGAACCGCTCCGCATCGTCGACGAAAAGAAGAAGCCGATCAAGTACACCGTCATCGCCAAAGCTGGCTACACGGCTCCGCGAGAAGTGGAGTAGCGCGCAATTTCCAGCGCGTACACCCGAGTGGATCTGTCCGCAAAAACCGGAACAACACCACTCGCGGAAGTCAAGAATTCGATCTTTCTGTTTTTCAATTCGATACAAAACGATTGACAGTTCAATTTCAGCTTTGTTACCTTTCGAGAGTTCTCATGAAGTCCTCATCGTCTTCCAGTACCGTTCCGGTGGCGCGAATCCTGTTGGTGGATGACAACCAGGCAGGCCTAGCCGCGCGGAAGTCGGTGTTGGAGGAATTCGGCCACAAGGTGACAACCGCTGTCAGCGGGCACGAAGGTCTGGAATGTTTCGGCGGTGAAGCATTCGACCTAGTGATCACCGATTACAAGATGCCGCGCATGAACGGCGTCGAGTTGATTGAAAGAGTTCGCAAGCAGAACAAAGAAGTTCCTGTCATTCTGATTTCCGGTTTCGCCGATCCGCTGGGGTTGAACGAGTCCAACACGGGCGCTGACGTTGTCATACAAAAGAGCTCGAATGAGGTCAACCACCTAGTGCGTTCGGTGAGCCGTTTGCTTCGCCGCCAGATCCCCAAAAAGCCGCCCGTATCTCACCAAGCGGCCGCCAAGGCGAAGCGCAAGAGCGGCTGAGCAGCAAAGAGTTCCCCTGTTGTTCTGGTGTCCCGCCGGATGCGTGTAGCGGCCGGACGCTAGAAAGCGTTGAGTAATTCCCGCAATACGAATCGGAAGGCTGCAAGATCTCGTGCCGGCCCGGGAGTGGCTGCGCGTAGGGCTAACTCTCGGGCCTTGGCGGGGTTGCGCCGGCCCAGTTCCACCAGCAGGCCGTAATCTTCCACAGACTCGCGCAGTTGCTCCAGACGGATCGAGCTGAACAAGGTCCGGCCGTCGCGATTCGGATACGTCAGATGCGCGCCGCCGGGCGGTGGGAAGCCTGATTCGCTTTCGAAAGCTGGCTGTGTGTCCTTGAACGGATCCGGGCTCCAACGGTTCGCTTCCCAGCGAAAGCGCGTGCGCGCGCCTTGCTGGTAAGCGTGCCAGCCCAGCGTGCGGGTTTCAACCAATGGATGGTCGATGTAACTCCCGCTGCCAGCGTCCTTGGCAACGCCGGCGGCAGGCAGCAGGCGCCGGATTTCCCTTTCGAATTGAGCGCACACCCCGGCTTCGCACGCGCTCGGAGAGTCCAGCAAGCCTTGGACATAGCGTTGCTCCCAGTTGTTCGCCGCCAACACCTTACGCAGCGAGCCGTAGAAGCTCTCCAGAAACGCCTGAACGCGAGGATCGGTGGCGGCGACGTGGCGCTCGACGGCGCGGCCTTCCTCGACCGTCCAAATGCGCAGAGTGGGTGGATCGCACTTGCGAGTGCCGTGCGAGAGCAATTGCCCGCCATCCAGCGCCAGGCGAACTCCGGCGGTCTCGAACGTGCGCACGAAGCGGACGTAGTTCGAAAAATCGTAGCGCAACGCCCCGCCGCTGACGCTCACTTCCACCAGATCCATGGGAGGGGCGGGAATGAACGTCTGATGATAGGGCGCCAGGAATCGCGCCACGTTGCCGGCGACGATCCACCACTGATTGGAAAAACGCGGCGCGCGGAAGAACTGTTGCATGTGCCCGTCGTCCCACTTCAGCCGCAGGGCGACATCGATCGGGAGTTCCTCCGGCACGGTCGCCTTCGTGATATCGAGCGAGTACGGAACCTCACTCACCTTCTCGGACCCCTGGCGCAGAACCAGCACGCCGTTGTAGCGGCCGGGCGTCTGATCGGCGGGAATCGGAATCGTGATCCAAACCGCGCGCGTCTTGTTCTTCTCCACCGTCATCGGGAAGCTGGTGAGCAAGGCGTCGGGGAACAAGGCGGGCGCCTTACGCAATTGGTACCCGTCGTGAGTGTTGGGCGTGTTGGTGGTCGCCACCACGTATTCGACCCGGCGCACTTGTATCCGGTCGATGGGCATGCCGGGGCCGTTGAGCGCCAGCGCATCGACGTACAGATCGCCGATACCGGTGCTGGAACGAAGCGCCAGTTGCACGCTGACGTGAGAGCGGCGCGCGGCGGCAAACGTGGCTTCGCGCATCGTGTTGCTTCCCGCGGGATCGTCGGGAAACACCGCGGCGAGCGGGTCCACCAGCCAGGTTTCCACATTCCGGGTTCGGCAGCAGCCGGAGGCGAGTATCAAGATCGACAAGGCCGCGAAAAGACGGATACGCATCAGAATGCCTCCAGGAGTTGCCGTTCGAGTTTGCGGAATTCAGCGGTGCTTCGAATGTAGTCGTTGATGTGCGGCACGGCCTTTTCCGCCAGCGCCAGCGCTCGAGCTTTTTCGCGCTCGCTCAGCGCGCGCAGCAGTTCGTAATCCTCGATCCCCTCGCGCATCGCCTCCAGGCGTATGCAGCTCAGCACGCCGTCGGTGGCCGGAGCCGGATAGAGCACGGCGTTATCGCCCGCCGGCAACAGCGTGTGGTTGTCGTTGATCACGCGCTGCACGTTCTCAAACGGGCTCGGCCCCCAGAAGTTGCCGCCCCAATGCAGGAAGCCCGCCAGATTGTGGCGATAGTTGAACCAGTGCAGCAGGCGCGTCTTCAACAGGGGCTGATCGATGAAGCGGTTCAGGTAGCGGCCCTGAGGGTAAATGCAGGTGTAGAACCACGTCTGGCCGCCGCGCGCGGCATGCGCGGCGAGCACGTCGAACTTGCGGTCGAAGCTGCCTAGAATGGTCACCCAGATATCGGTGACGTCGAAGTAGCGCACGTCCTCTTCGAGCGAGATCGCGTCGATGGTCGGAATGCCCGGGAGATTGCGGCGGATGATGCGGCCGTAACGTTGATAGGAAGCCGATTCGGCGCCGTGCGGTTCGTCGTGAATGTGCTGCACGTAGCGGCCGGTCCAGTTCTTCTCTTTCAGGTGTTTGTAAAGCGCCGAAAGGTACGAGTCGAGAAAACGTTCTCCGCGCGCGTCCTCCGGCGGCAGGCTTCGCCACACCAGCTTGCCTTGCTCCACTACAGGCGTGGGCACCACCAACTCGGTGTCGTAGCCGGATGCTCTTCCAAGAAGATGCCCGCCCTCGATGGTGCCGATGACTCCGGCGCGTTCGAAAATCTCCACCCAGCGGTCGAACCGGTCGAAACGATATTCGATGGAGCCTCCGCGCGGCGTCATGTCCGTCAGCGACTGGACCGGTGTCAGAATGACGTTCTGCCGGTGCGCCGCCATGACGCGCGCAATGTTCTCCAGCAGCCTCCAGTAGTTTTCCGGATTGCGCTCAAGCGAGGGATAGTAGCGGCTCAGCATCCCGCGGTCCAGGTTGAACCAATTGGTCACTTGCAGGGTCTGGCGCGCGGGCACAACAGCGCTGGTGACGCGCACCGTGAAATCCTTGCGCGCGAGCACGGTGCCGTTCTGCGAAAACCGTACCGCGCCGCGATAGTCGCCCGGCCGCGCGCCGGTGGGACAAGACACCGTGAGCCAGACGGCATGCGTTTCCCGCGCCGGCAGGTTGAATGGGAAGTCCTCGAACAGCGGATCGGGGAACATTGATGGCGCGGCGCGCACCACTTCATCCGGCGGTGTGTTCGGTGGATTTGAGCCAACCGGAACGTAACCCACGCGGCGGACTTCGACTGGCAAGCGCGTACCGCTGAGTTCCGGCGCATCGACGGCCACGTTGAGCGAGGCCACGCCTTCGCGCGAGCGCAGAGCGATCTGCAAACTGGCGTGCCCGTTGCGTGCGATCAGGCGAGGCTCGCTGCCTGCTTTCCCCGTGCCGGCGGCATCGCCGGGAAAGACTTTGTCGAGCGAGTCGACCATCCAACAATCCAGTCTTGGCCCCGACGCGCAACCGGCTAGCATCAGGAGCGCGATAACGGGGAGCGATCCGAGAGAGCGGGAAATATGCATGTGTTATTTCGCCAGGGGGAACAGTGACAACGGGTTGTCGCAGAGTAGCATGCGTCCGATTTCGACGGCGTCGTTTTCGTCGTGAATACCCGCCTCGACGTTTTCGGCGAGCACCTGCGAAATGTTGCGGCGCGCCATCCGCGCATGCCCGTAACTCAACTCGGCGAAGTTGTAGTCGCCGCCGAATCCCATGATCTTGTTGAACGGCAGAGTTTCGAGATATTCGTGCAACGCGCGGCGGCTCTCGCCCGGCGCGATGATGTGCGCCCAGCAGAAATCCACGTAGACGTTCGGAAACATCTTCGCGAGCACAGCCAATTCGGACTGATACGGATAGCCGATGTGAAACAGGTCGAACTTCACTTTCGGATAGAGCAGAAACAGATTGGTCAGATGCGTAGGGTTCGAGTTGGCGATGAAGTTCGGTCCGGCGTGCAACCCCGTGTGCAGCTGCACGGGGTAGTTGTGCGCCTCGGCCAACCGCATCAGGTGATGGAACATGTGGTCTTCCAGATTGCGGTACGGCCGTTCGCGCAAGCGGCGGAAGCCCTGCGGCAAAACGTGCGCTCCACGCAGCAGTTGCTCGAAATCGCGCGCCGCCTCCGCCTCACTCACCTCGCGAAACTCGATCTCGCGGTTGTAGGCGATCGTCGACTTCACCGCCGCCATGCCTACCGCGATGCTCTGCGAGAAGCTCTTCTCCATGGCCTGTTTGAGGCCCGCGAGATTGTTGATGCTCACGCCGGTGAGCGCTTCCAGTTCCCTGACGGCGCTGATGGTTTGCGGCGTGATGTAGCGGTCGAATTTGCGCGCGGGAACAAAAAACTCCGGATCGAGCTTCATCGGCGCGGCGTTGTAGTTGTCGTCGACAATCGCGCGCCGGATGCGTGCGCGCTCCTTGAATACCCAACGATAAAGGCCCGGCCGGATGCGCGCGGCGATCCGCTCGTTGATGGCGTCAATGGTGGAAGCGGAGATGTCCTCTACTTCGTACAAGTCGCGGATAGTGATGCGGAGCGCTTGGCCGTAACCGGTGAATCGGCAGTTGTGCCACCACGGCTCGAACGCTTTCCAACGCACGGCCGCGGACGCCCGCCGGTCGGCGATGACGTCCTGCGCGGATTTCGGCAGGCCGGAACTCACGACGTCGCCCAGCAGGTAGTGCGAGGCCAGCGTGAAAAAGTCGGCCGGATCGGAGAGACGTTTCTGCTCGAGCGCAGTGTGCTCGTGTGTGTCGACGATTTCGAGCGCGTCGAAAACGCCGAATAGACGATCCACCAGCGATCTGGATCTCGGCGCGGCACTTGCCGCGCCGAGCGCTGGTAATTGCGAAAGAAACCCACGCCGGTCGCTGCTCATAGCTTGGCCACGAGCGTGGATTGTAGCACAGCCGGACTAACGCAGCAGTGCTTCAACCTTCGTCGCCAACTCTTCGTAGCGCATCACGTCGGGGTGGTAAAGCTGCACCAGGCCCTGACGGTCGACCAACACGAAGGTCGGTACGGTGCTCGACCCGTACAGGCGCAGATTCTTCTCGTTCACCGGGACCCAAGCATCCCCAAGCCCCGTGTAAACCTCATCGCGCACCTTTTCGATGTAGCGCAGTTCCTCGGCCGGCGCGGCGTCCTCGCCGCGCTTGGTGTAGCCGTATAGCGCCGTGGGCATGCAGAATTTCAGACCCTTGGGGCCAAACTCCGATTGCAGCCGCGCAAGCACCGGAGCCATGGCCTTGCAGTCCGGGCACCAGTGCGCCCAGAAGTAGAGCAACACCGGATGGCCCTTCAACGACGCAAGTGCCGCGGGCTTGGACCCCACGTACTGGCTCATATCGAGCGCCGGCGCGGGCCGCCCCTCCAATTTCAGCAAATGGAGATTCTTCTGGATGCGTATGGCGAGCGACGTATCGCGGTACCTCTCGAATTCCCGTTCCAGCATGTCGATGGCCTGGCTATTTTCATGGCGCTTGGCCATCACTTGCGCGTCCACCTCGATGGCGGCGCCGAGCGCGGTGGCGAGAAAACGGTCCTCGTCGACGGAACGTCCTTTCAATAGATCCGCGACCAGCTTGCGCGTCTGTTCGACGTAATGGTCCGCCGAATCCAGACGGTGACGCGCCAGCGCGCCGCGTCCCAGCCAACTCATGGCCGCGGCAAGCTCGCTGGTTGCGCCCTGCTTGGAGTGATACTCGCGCAGGCGCGCTTCCGCCGCGGTGAAATCATCGCGGTCGATGAGCGAACGAATCTCTGTAACCAGCGCCGATTTCGGCGCGGGAGCCGCCACCAACGCGGCGGACAACGATAGCACAACCAACGGCAGTCTCATGTGTTCCCCCACTGGCGCAAACAACGCAGGCTTGCTTCCAGGTCCTCGCGTTCGCGCGCGGCTGTTTCTTCTTTGGATGCCGCGGCGGCAGGTGCCGGACGCGGCTTTCCCTTATCGGCCAGGGCCAGGAAGCGAGCAAACTCCCAGGCGGGCGTCTTGCGGTAAGCCTGCCAGAAGTCGCGCTCGTTGAATCGCTGCGCCACCGGGCCGGTGATGATGACTTCGAGCGAAATAGTTTTACCAGGACACAACTCGGCGAAACGGCGTACGTAATCTTCGATGCCGACATTGCCTTCGCCCAAACGCACCCACGCGACCGCGCTGCCTTCGGGCGTGCGCCAGACGTAGCTGTCGCGCAAGTGCGAGGTCAGCACATACGGCGCCAGCGTCTCAAGTGTGAGGTGCGGATCTTCGATGGCCCAAAGCGGATTGCCGGAATCCAGACACGAGCCTACGATGTCGGTTCCCGCCGCTTCGATCAGTGTCTTCACCTCGCGCGCCTGCATGTCGCCGGCGTGGTTTTCGATGGCAATTTTCAGGCCGCTGGATTGTATGCGCGACCGCGAAGCGCGCAGCACTTTCACGGCGTTTTCGATGTGGTTGTCGATCGAGAGCTTGCCGCGGCGGTCGGCGCCGTGACCAAGAAACGCGCGCACGATGGGTGAACCGAGAATGCGGGCCGCGTCCAGCATCCGCGCGATCTGCTCTTCCGCCGTGCCTTGTTTGGGATCGAAGGCGTTGGAAGTCGGACAAATGCTTCGCATGCCGACTTCAATCTGAATTCCCAAACGGTCGGCGTGCTCGCGAACCTTCTTGAGATGCGCCGTTTCCATGCCACCGAGGAAACGAATCTCGGAGAAGTGCACCACCTGGACCTTCTGCCGGGCGCAGTAATCCAGGTATTCAAATGGAGTCCAGCCCTGATTTCTCAGACTGAATAGGTCGATGCCGATTCGTAAAGCAGGCTTCTGTTGCATGGCTTGAGCCATGCCGGTGCCGGCGGCGGCAGCCGCGACAAATGTTCGACGGCGCATCCCACTATTATCCATATCAGCGGATTGCTGAAAAGCCGGTTACAGTTCGAGCGACTTCAGGTACGCGCGGAACTTCCCGCCCAGATCCGGCCGTGCCAACGCGAATTCCACCGTGGCCTTCAGGAAACCGAGCTTGTCGCCGGCATCGTAACGGTTGCCTTCGAAACGATAGCCGTAGATGGGATTCTCCGCCAGCAGGTGCCGCAACGCGTCGGTGAGTTGTATCTCGCCTCCCGCGCCCGGCTGCACCTGCTCGATCGACGAGAAAATTTCCGGCGCCAGAATATAACGGCCGATGATCGCCAGGTTCGACGGTGCCTTGCCGGCGGCGGGCTTCTCCACCAGGTCCGTAACGCGATAGAGACGATCCGATGTGCCATTGAACGGAACCGGTTCGGCTGCCACCACGCCGTAAGCGGCAATTCTCTCCGGGGGCACTTCCATCAGCGCCAACACCGATGCGCCGTATCTCTCATGAACGTCGAGCAACTGCTTCAGGCAGGGGATGGGAGCGTCGATCACGTCGTCGCTCAGCACAACCGCGAACGGTTCGTGTCCCACCAGTTCGCGCGCGCGCAGCACGGCGTGGCCGAGTCCCAGCGCCTCTTTCTGCCGGATGTAGCTGACGTCGATCATGTCCGAAACGCGCCGGACACTTTCGAGCAGATCGGTGCGGTTACGGCGTTCGAGCAGATTCTCCAGTTCGAAGCTCACGTCGAAGTGATCTTCAATGGCGCTCTTACCGCGGCCGGTGACGATGATGATGTTCTGAATTCCGGAGTTGATGGACTCTTCGACGCCGTACTGAATCAGCGGCTTGTCTACCAGCGGGAGCATCTCCTTCGGTTGGGCCTTGGTCGCGGGAAGGAATCGCGTACCAAGACCCGCGGCGGGGAAAACTGCCTTCCTCACTTTGGCGGTCATCACTTCCATTGTATCCGTGCGAATCCCTACCACGCGTCTGGTTATGGATAATGTTGCTATGGCCGACGAGCGCTTCGAGTTTGCCGTGGAGCTGTACGAGAAGGCACACCGACTCTGTGAGCAGGGCGACTCGGATCTGGCGATGGATCTGTGCCGCCGCTCGCTGGAACTGTACGACACCGCCGAGGCGCGCACGTTGTTGGGATGGATCTATCACGATCAGGGCCGTTTGGACGATGCCATCTCCGAATGCAAGAAGGCGGTGGAACTCGATCCCGACCTCGGCAATCCCTACAACGACATCGGCGCGTACCTCATCGAGAAGGGTGACTACGATGCCGCCATCGGGTGGCTCGAGAAAGCCACACGTAGCCGGCGCTATCGCAGCTATCACTTTCCTTGGTACAACCTGGGACGAGTCTATGCGGCCAAGGAACTGTTTAGACGTGCCGCGGAATGCTTCGAACGGGCGCTCGAGATCGAACCGGATTATTCGGAAGCCGAAGTCGCACTGCACCGGCTCAAGCTGCTGGTCCAATAGTCCCGCAGATTTTCCACCGCAAGCGCGAGCAGAAACAGTACCAGTGTGAGCGCGGGTATCGCCGACCAGGGCGCCCCCGCCAGGCTGACCAGATAGGGAATCGGAATCGCCGCGGTCGCCGCCGCCAGGCGCGTCCAGCGATCGTGCGAAAGGAAAATCGCCAGCGACACCGCCACCAATAGCAGCGCGGCGTCGTAACCGTAGACGTGCGGCGCGGCTACCAGTGACCCGCACGAAGTGGCCGCCACCATGCGCCAAAGCGGAGCGCGCCACACCGCCGCGACGGCCGCTAGCACCACGGCCGAGCCCAACGCGAACGACAGCGCTTCGGACTGAATGCCAAAGTTCGCCGCGAAGCTGTACACGTTCACCATCAGTTCGGGCGAAGGCGAGAGCCGTTCGAGATCTTTCATTCGCAACAGCGCGATGTATTGGCTCACACCCGCGCTTCCGCCCAGCGCGAACGACACCGCGCCGAGCACCACAGCGCCCGCCGCAAACCCGCCCAGCGCACGCCAGCGCCGCGTAATGACCAACGCGAGCGGCCACAGCAGAAACAGATGAAACTTGGCGAGGCCCAGCGCCAAGACTGTGCCGGCCGCCACTTCGCGGCCGCGGCCGGCGAGCACGTAGAAGCCGATCACGACCAGAAGGAACAGCACGCAATCCTGGCCGTGTTGCACGCCCAGCGCCGCCGGCGCGAATAGTGCACTGAACACCAGCGCTTCCGGGCCAAAGCGGCGCCAGAGCCACACCCAACTGCCGAGTAGCAGCAGTGCCTGCAACGCCACCCAAACGACGAAAGCCCGGTCGAAGGAAAGCCAGGCCAGTGGAGCCAACAGCGCGGCGTAGAAGTGTGGACGAACGAATGGCACCAGTTGCTGCGTGCGCGGAGCCAACGCGCGTTCGGTGGCAAGCTGCGCCGCCGGATCGTGGAGCGAAGCAAAATCGCCCTGTCCCGCCAGCTTCGCACCCGTGTAGAGATTCAGGAAGTCGTGGTGCCGTGCCCCAGGGACCACCACAAACCCCAATGCCACCCACAGCAGCACGGCAACCAGAACCGTGCCAAGTACCACGAACGAAGGCCGTTGCATCTTTTTTGTGTCGAAGCTCGTCCTATTATGGTATAGACTACGTTGTCGGCGAACACTAAGACCTTGCTGGGAGAGATCGACTTATGGCTTATGTGATTGCGGAACCCTGCATCGGGACCAAAGACACTGCTTGCGTGGACGCCTGTCCGGTGGATTGCATACATCCGCGCAAAGACGAAGCGGCATTCGAGGGCGCGGAGATGCTCTACATCGATCCGGTGGAGTGCATCGACTGCGGCGCATGCGTGCCGGCGTGCCCCGTGTCAGCTATCTTTACGCTGGACGATCTGCCGGAGAAGTGGGCGCACTTCGCCCAGAAAAACGCCGAACACTACGGCCGATAGGCCGCAATCGACGTATCGGTCTCCCAGATGCGCACTTCAGCTAGGCGTGCGCCTGTTGAGCCGAGCGCCGCGCCAAGGCCCTGGACCAGTTCCTCGTAGAACCAGCGCGCCATGTTTTCGGCCGACGGGTTCAAAGTATCGAACGGCGGAATGTCGTTCAGGAACTTGTGGTCCACGCGGTCGATGATTCCGTTCAGCACGCGCTTCACGTCGTGGAAGTCGATGAGCAGGCCCGCCGCGTCCAGATGTTCGCCTTCGATGGTGGCGCGGATCTTGTAGTTGTGCCCGTGCACGTGCTCGCACTTGCCGTGATAGTTGCGCAAGGCGTGTCCGGCGGCGAAGGTCTCTTCCACTGTCACTTCAAACATCGAAAAACTTCTCCACTTCCGCGCGGTCCGTCGTGAAACGGTAATCCGGCAGACTATCGAAAAAGATCTGGCCGTAACGCTGCTTGGTGATACGGTTGTCCAGCAGCACCAGCACGCCGCGGTCGGTGCGGCTACGAATCAAACGGCCGAAACCTTGCTTGAGGGCAATGGCGGCTTGTGGAACCTGGTAGTCGGAAAACGGATTGCCCCCTTCGTCGCGGATCGCACCGATCCGGGCGTCCACCACGGGATCGCTCGGCACCGCGAACGGTAGTTTATCTATGATAACGCAGCTCAACTGCTCGCCCGGAACGTCCACGCCCTGCCAGAACGAACTGGTGGCGAACAGGACTGAATTCGGCGTGGAGCGGAAACGATCGAGCAGCACTGAGCGCGGCGCGGTGCGCTGCAGGAGCGTGGGATATTCGATGCACGCGGCCACACGGTCGTGCACCGCCTGCATCTGCTGATAGCTGGTGAACAGCACGAACGCACGTCCGCGGCTGTGCGACAGGATGGCGGCGATCTCATCGGCGGCCATCGCGGTGAATGCCGGACTGCGCGGATCGGGCAAATGCTGCGGCACGTAGAGCAGCGTTTGATTGGCGTAATCGAAATGCCCGGGAACGATCAGGCCGCGGGCGTGACGCAAGCCCAGCCGCCGCTCGACGTAATCGAATGTGCCCGCCACGGCGAGCGTGGCAGACGTGAGAACGACGGTGTCGACGGAATCAAATAACCGGTTCGAAAGAATCGGGGAAACGTCAATCGGTGTCGCCTGCAGGAAGCAACCGCGTCCGCGCCGCTCCACCCAATACACATAGCCGCGGTTGCCCGTCTCCATCCAGAATGTGAGCGCCTCGGCCAATTCCCGCGCGCGACGTCCGAGCGGTAGCACTTCGTCGAGCGACTCCTTGATCAGCTCCAGGTGGCTCCAGACCAACTCCAGCACGCCCACCATGTCGCGGTACTGTTCTTCGTGTTTATCCACGAAGCGCTCGCGTTGTCCGAACTGGCTGCGGCCGTCCTGCGCGCTGAACAGCGCGAAGAAAGTGCGCGCGCATTCGTCCAAGCGCTCCAGCACGTGATCGAGTTCGGTGGAGCCCAGCGACTTGCGGCGCGCCATCGCCGCCACGTCCTTGCGCAGATCTTCGATCTGATGATTGCTCACTGAAACGCCGAAGTACTGTCCGGCCACGTCTTCGATCTCGTGCGCTTCGTCGAAAACCACCGCCGCGTAGTCCGGAATCACGCCGCCGAAGTCCTCGTCGCGCACGCCCAGATCGGCGAAGAACAGGTGATGGTTGACGATGATGATGTCGCTTTCGGCCGCGCGTTGCCGCATCAGTGTGATGAAGCAGCGTTCGAACTGCGCGCAGCGCTGGCCCGTGCAAAGCTCGCGGCGCGCATCGAGCTTGGTCCAGGCGGTGCTCGCTTCCGGCAGGTCTTTGATCTCCGCGCGGTCGCCGGTCTCGGTGGTCTTCTCCCACTCGCGGATGATGCGGAAGTCGGTGACCTCTTCCAGGCCCGCGAGCACCGGTTCTTTTTCAGCGTCGTAGATCTTCTGGCGGCAGGCGTAATTCGAGCGGCCCTTCATGTAGCAGACCGCCAGCGGCTTTTCGAAGTGCTGTTGGAGGAACGGAACGTCTTTGTAGTAGAGCTGCTCTTGCAGCGTCTTGGTACCCGTGCTCACCACCACGCGCTTGCCGGAGAGGATGGCCGGCACCAGATACGCGAGCGTTTTGCCCGTACCGGTGCCGGCTTCCACGATCAAATGACGTTTGTCGGTGAGCGCCGCGGCGACCTCTTCGGCCATCTGCAACTGGCCCTCGCGAAACTCGAAGCTGGGGTGCCAACGCGAAAGCGTGCCGCGGCGAGAAAAGAACTCGCGCACACTTGGCGCCTTGGTTCGCGTGGAGGTCACTAACTTCAGTATAGAAGCGGAGCGTCTTACGACGAGTACTTCGTGGTCAACTGCCGCAGTTTGGAAATCAACCGGGGCACGGCGGTGTCCGGCGGTTCCTTGCCTTCATATTCGAGCGCCAGGTAGCCGCGATAGTCGACCGCGGCCAACATCTTGACGATGCGCTCCCAATCGGATTCGACTCGCTTGCCGGCTTCGTCGCGGATCAAGGACTTCATTTGCACGTTGGCGGCGTAAGGCAGGCACATCTCGATCTGCTTGTAAGGTTCTTCGCCGAAGTTGCCGGTGTCCAGATTGATGCCCACCCATGGCGAATTGACCTTCTTGACGATCTTGACGATGGTCTCGGCCTTCTCCGTGATGCCGCCGTGGTCTTCCAGGCCCAGGATCACGCCCTTGGCGCCGGCATATTCGGCCGAGCGCGTAAGTACTTCCGCGACCCATTCAGATGCCTGGTCGATCGTGGTTCCCTCCGGCACTTTTCCGCCGAATACGCGAATGTGCCCGGCGCCCAAACGCTCGGCCACGTCCACCCACTTCTTCACGTCCGCTACTTGTTGTGAACGAAGCTCCGGCGTCGGCTGCGTCATGACGGTACGCACGGCGATGCTGTAGATAGAAACGTTGGCTTTATAGGCGGTGCGGCGCAGCGAGTTCAGAAACTGATCCGACGTATCCGGAAACCAGTAGACCGTCATGTCCACGCCGTCGGCGCCCATGTCCGCGGTGAGGCGGAGAAGGTCTTCGTACGTCATGGTCTTGGCCTTGAGCGCTTCCCGGTATGAGTACGCGCAGACGGCGGGCTTCAAGCGGGCCTTGGTGGCTGCAGCCGCCGCGGCGGGGGTGGAACAAGTGCTGAGTGCTGTCGCCGCCGGCAGGCTGAGTAGGAGTTCTCGACGATCCATGAGCCGATGCTATCATGAACATCGATGTCCAATCCCACGTGCTTGCCTACGGTGGTCATCGTTGGCCGGCCCAACGTTGGTAAGTCCACCTTGTTCAATGCGATTCTGGGGAGACGCCGCGCCATTGTGGGCGACGAACCCGGAATCACGCGCGACCGCATCCTCGGCGAGGCCGTCCATCGCGGCCGGCGCTTCGAATTGATCGACACCGGCGGCATCCTTCCGGACGACGACGAACTGATTCCTTCCGAGATCTTCAAGCAAGCGCGTGTGGCGCTGGCCGACGCCGCGCACGTCATTTTCCTGGTGGACGGGCGCGCCGAGATCACCGCCTCGGATCGCGAACTGGTGCGGCTGATGCGCCGTCTGGGCAAGCCGATGACGCTGGCGGTAAACAAGATCGACACGGCCGGCCGTGCCGACTTGGTCCACGAGTTCCATGCGCTCGGCATCGGCGATGTGTTTGGCGTTTCGGCCGAGCATCGCCTCGGCCTCGAAGACCTGCTCGATCACGTGACCGAAGGATTCGAGCTGCGCGAAGCCGCCGAGAAAGTGCCGGAAATACGCATCGCCATCATCGGCCGCCCCAACGTCGGCAAATCGACATTGCTGAACGCACTGGCCGGTAAGGAACGCGCCATCGTGTCTCCGGTGGCGGGCACCACGCGCGACGCCGTCGATGAGAGCATTTCACGCGGTGGCAAGCGCTACGTTTTTGTCGATACGGCCGGCATTCGCCGCAAAGGAAAGACCAAGCTGATGGCCGAAAAGCTCAGCGTGGTGATGGCGCGCAAAAACATCGAACTGGCCGATGTCGTGCTCATCGTCCTGGACGCCACCGAGGGCATTCTCGGGTTGGATGCCAACATCGCCGGCTACGCGCACGAAGAAGGCCGCGCCGTCATCATCGTGGTCAACAAATGGGACGCCGTCGAAGGCACCGGCAAGCGCGCCTTCGAAGAGCGCGTGCGCGACGAACTGAAATTCCTGGATTACGCTCCGGTCGCCTTCCTCTCGGCCAAAAACAGCGCGGGCCTCAACCGCCTGTTCGCGCACATCGAGGAAGGCTACGCTTCAGCATCATCGCGCGTGTCCACCGGTGAACTGAACCGCTTCGCGCAGACGCTTCGGATCGAGCCCGAACGCAAGATTCGTTACATCACCCAGGCGGGCGTTCGTCCGCCCACCTTTGTGTTGTTCACGGACCGCAAGCAGAAGCTGCACTTCTCCACGGAGCGATTCCTGATCAACCGCCTGCGTGAGAAGTTCGGCTTCCGCGGTACGCCGATCGTCATCAAGACGAAGTCCGGCAAGTGAAAACCCAGGACGGATCCGTCCGTCCCGGGTTTTGCGCCCCGCGCCGTACTACAGCCAAGCCGCCGCTTTGGCGTTTGTCTTCGGCTTGTTACCACTCACTACTTTCGGTTCCATGCCGGCCTTGGCCAGCAGCCAGTACACGGCGAACCCGGTGATGGTGCTGTAGACCGCCGCCGGCTGGCTGGCGTCCTTCAGTGTCTGCGATACCGGCAGGAACGGAATGATGCCGACCAGGAATCCCAGCGCCCAGGAAATGTAGCCCGCCCAGTTGATGCCTTCGCGCGGCCCGGCCCATTTCCTGCCTGACAGGATGTAATCGGCGATCATGGCGCCGCAGATGGGTCCGAACGAAGCACCCACGATGGAGAAGAATCCGATCAGGTCCGCCGCCGCGCCAGTCACCGCCAGGATGATGGCGATGGTCATGGCCGCCATGGTGGAGGACATACGCGGCACGCCGGGAATCATGGTCGAAAAACTGTTCGCCGCGACAAAGGCGCACACGCACGCGGGCGTGATGGAAGCGACAGCGAACAGCAGGAACATGGCCGACGCCAGCACTCCGCCGATGGAACTGATGGCCGCGTCGTAGCCGGTGGACTGCATCGTCGGATTCAACACCCGCGCGCCCGCCACCGATAGCCACGGCAGCGCGCCCGCGTACAGAGCCGCCACCGCAATGCCCACCAGGCCGCCCATGCGTATGTCGCGCGCGTTACGGCTGTTCATGCCGAAGTCCGCGCCCGCCGCGCCCGCCGTGGCGAAGAATCCGATGACAATCTGAATCAGCAGTGCGAACGACAACGCCGGATTCGGATTCGACGGCACGTGCCGCACCCAACCATCGCGCGTGCTGAACAGCACCACCAGCAGCATGAGGAACGGAATGATGTTCAGGAACAGCGAAATGCGCGAGACGAACTGAATGCCCTTCACGCCGATGTAGGCCATCGTGTAGCCCCACAGGACGGCGATGAGGATGAACTGCGGGCTTCCCGGTGTCGCGGCGGCGCCAAACGCGGTCAGTATGTATTGCGATGCCAGATACGTGCCGACGGCGAACCATCCGACTTGCAGCACGCCCATCATCAATCCCGGCATCAGGTAGCCGCCCTTGGTTCCGAACGTTGAACTGCCGACGACGTAGAGCGGATAGCCGGTCTTCATTCCCAGCATGCCGGGGACATAGTAATAAAGCGCATAACTAAGCAATCCGGCAACGGCCAATGCCGCGATAGCGACCCCGCTTGTGGCGCGGTCCACCGTGCCCGCCGCGATCGCTTGATAGAAACCAACCCACAAAAAGATTCCGGCGTAGGAAGGCGCCGTGTTGACGTACCAGGGTGCGCGGTTCGATTCAGGGTTCGGAACCGCCTTGGAAATGTAAGCAGGCAGCATAGGGTCGCTCCTCGGTTTGAACGTGCGAATCGATCAGGTGCAAGGAGCGGCCATTATATATCAGCGCGTGGCCAAGTTCAGCCACCCTGCGCGTCGTGCTTGCCGGTGCCGCCCAGTTCCTCGACTTTCGAGCCCCGGCAGTCGATACGCTGCGGCAGAGTGGCCCGCGCGCTCACCTGTCCTTCGGTGGCGCCCAATCCGGACGAACGGTCGCTCGCTCCGGCGTGCGCTACCGCGACCGACATGCGGGCCGCGTCGTCCATCATGCCTTTCAGCGCGGCTTCGAGCGGCGCCGCCAGCCGTTCCAGATCCGGACGGTTGATCATGCGGCAGAACTCTTTCGGCGAGATCGACTCCATGGTCGAGCCATCCGGCGCCGTTGTCACCGCGATGCGGCAAGGCAGCAGCGCGGCGAAGCGCGCATCGCTGGCCAGCAGCGCCGCGTAAAGATCCGGCTGGCAGACGGTAAACGTCACGACATCCAGCGTGCCCTTGGGTTGATGTTCGCGCAGCAGGTTGCCCAGGTGACTGACGGCGAGAATGGAAGCTTCATGGTTCTGCGCGGCGCGACGCAGAATCGCCTCCATTTCCTCCAATTTGTGTCCAGATTTAACTTGCAGCATGCGGAAAGCCCCCGAACAGATCATATCAGAGCGCCTCGCAGAGCAGAGTGGCCTGTTTGCAGCGCAGTTCAGTGAGAGCCACGAGGTGGAATCGTCGGAGCAAAGACAATCTCTGAAGCGGACCTATAGACGTGTCACGTCGCTCCGGGTGTCCCGGATGGCGCTTGATCCGAGAGCAATCCGCACGCAGCACTTCTCCGAGATGGCGACGGCGTGGTGACTGAGCCGTCATTGGTTGAGATTCCGACTTAACGTGGCTGTTACCATGCAGCTTGAAGCTTGCTAAGTCTACCGAATCCCCGCTGTCAAGACATCGCGAACTGGACTCGGACTCGGGAGTTGCGCCTACATTCCGCCAGTCGAATGCATTGCGCTCCAGGCGGCTTGCTGAAATGCTCTTCGATGCCCTATCCTCAGTCCATGCCCGCGAATCGTCATGAGCTTCTTGCTACTTGGTACCTTCGGTTTAACGGCTATTTCACGGTTCCTGATTTTGTAGTTCACAAGGATTACCGCAACAGGTCAGGAGGGACTGACGCCGACGTATTGGCTGTGAGGTTCCCTCATTCGCGCGAATGCCAACGTCGTTTCAATTTCGACCGTGATCCAGCTCTGGTCACCAATGGCGACAAGATTGACTTCATTGTCTGCGAAGTTAAGACGGGTCGGTGTGATTTGAATGAGTCGTGGCTGCAAACGGAACGCCACAACGTCGAGTATGCGATGCGCTGGATGGGTTTTGAAAACGACGAAATCGAGCTAAGCCAGTTAGCACGGGAAATGTACACGACTGGGATTTGTGAAAGTGTGAGGAATGGCTGCTCCGTCCGGTTTGTTGCGATCGGCAGCACGGAAAACCCAGACCTCAAGCGAAAGTTACCATCTGCCACCCAGATTTTTCACAGCGCCGTGATTGACTTCTTACGCCGCAGGTTTACGACGGGATGCGAAGGAATCAGTCGGCAGAACTGGGACCCGGATATCGCCTATTTCGCGAAGTTATGTGCCTGCGCTGATATCGAGAGGCTGCTTTGCTGGGCGCAGGAGGCGGATCAAGCCACACCAGCCTGAACTCCGACTTCCAGAAATCGGGCGCGCCGAGGGTAGTGCGATTGAAGGCGTCCCCTCGGCGAACTCCCGCAAAACCTGGGGCACATCAATTTGACCAGTAACTCCCGATGCGTGGAAGCATCTAGCCGTCTCCGAGCGGATCGTCGACCACTCGAAAACTGGTCCCAACATCGAACTGAGCAGTGATCGAACGTCCTTTGACTCGTGTGATGAACAGTGTCGAGTCAGTTCCTGTTGTTCAGCGGCCTCAGCGTGCGGTGTGCAGCTCCATCCATTCGATTGGATTGGCCGCGATGCGTGCTCGTAGCGCGGAATAGCGCAGCCGCTTCGCTGCTTCGCGTAGTGCCGCGGAACGTTCTTCACTCAGATCGACGCGGTAACAATCTGCCTTCGCTTGGTGAGAGTACTCGATGTATCGCGGCTGCGACGCACCGGCCACTTCCATCAACGCGTCCCAGTAGCTGCGGCGCCGCAGCCATGGGCGCTCCTGGCCGGTTTCGCGAAGGATTTCAATGCGGCAGCGCGGGCCCACCAGTACGGCGCGAAGGCAGAGCTCCTGGCGAAATGCGCGGGAAGGGTCGGAGTCTGGAAAGTCATTGAGCAGGCGTCGGACGCTTTCGTCGCTCTCGTCCCAGCCTTTCCAGCGGAAGCGTGACGCGCCGGAGACCAGTACACCGCGCTGCAATGTCTCGCGCACGCGCTCCGCATTCTTGCCCGTTACGACCAGGATCGTGTCCAGTAGTTCGGCAAGCGGTATCTGCTGAACCACTACTTCGGAAATCGACAGATACTCCGCCGCCTCCGAGCTGATCTTGACGGTTACTGTGTCGCGCGCATCCATCGCATCGCCGCCATGTCGGATCATACAATACAACGGTGACCCCTTTGACGGCGATCCTGGCCGCGGAAATCGCCGCGAACGGCCCCATCCCGTTCCGGCGCTTCATGGACGTGGCGCTCTATCATGCCGAGTACGGCTATTACCGCCGCGCGCGCGACCCGTTCGGAAAAGACGGCGACTTCTTCACAGCCGAACAACTACAGCCCGTCTTCGGCATCCTCGTCGCGTCGCGGATTGGCGCGCTGCGCGAACAACTCGCGTCATCTTCCGCATTCACGGTGGTCGAGCTTGGCGCGGGCCGAATGGAGATGGCCGAAGCGCTCGCCGGATTCAATTACATTCCTGTTGAGAATGGATGCGGGGAAATGCCCGCGCGTTTCACCGGCGCGGTATTCGCCAACGAATTCTTCGATGCGTTGCCGGTGGATCTTGTGATTGCTCGCGGCGGAACGTGGCTCCAAATGCTGGTGGACTTCCGCGATGGGCGTTTTGTGTGGGCGGAAGGAAGCGAAGCGACACCGCGCGTGCTCGACTATGCGCGCCGCTATCAACCGGCGCCGGAAGAAGGCGTGCTGCTCGAAGTGAATCTCGATGCGCTGGATTGGTTGGAGCGCATCGCGGCGTGTCTCGAACGAGGATGGGTGCTCGCCATCGACTACGGATACACCGCGCGTGAGTTGATACGCTTCCCGCAAGGAACGCTCATGAGCTATCGCCGCCACACCGCGCACGACGACGTGCTTGCCGAACCCGGCGGCCGCGACATCACCGCGCACGTGAACTTCACTGCGCTCATGGACCGCGCCGCGGAGTTGGGATTCGCTTGCATCAGCCTGGAGACGCTCGCGCGGACGCTGCTGGCAGAGGGAGAGCAGGATCAATTCGCTTCCGTGCTCACTGGTGTGAGCGAAGCCGAGCGCGCGCGGCGCACACTACAGCTCAAGACGCTGTTGTTTGGGATGGGAGAGACGTTCCGGACGCTGCTGCTGGAGAAGGCCGTACACCAATAAAAATGGCCCCGTGGAACCGGGGCCTTGAGTGAACCTTATTTGCGTGCAATCCCTGTTCGGGAAGCCCTTACTTCTTCTTCTTCGGAGCAGCCTTCTTGGCCGGGGCTTTCTTTGCAGCTTTCTTGGTCGCGTTCTTCATCGATTGATTCTCCCTAACATCAGATTTGCGATCTCGAAAGATCGCTTCGTGATTCATATATAAGGTGTTCCGCGTTGAATGTCAAGAAAAAAATGCATCTAGGGCCTTCGCGTGAACCCGATGAGGGCGCTTCGGAGCGAAAAAACGTATCTGTCTGAAATTGTTTTAATGCACGAGAGGCCCATTTGACGGGGTTGCGAGCTTGCATGACACGCGCGCGGCACGTTAGCATCGGTCCAGATGCGAAATCGAGCGCTGCTGCTGTTGTTGCTCGTGCCACTCGCGTTCACTGGCTGCGCCAAGCGCGCGAAGACGTGGCGCACGCCGCCTCCGCCCGGCAAATTTGTTGAGACCGGCATCGCGAGTTGGTACGGTAATCCCTATCACGGACGCGCCACCGCGAGCGGTGAGATCTACGACATGGAGAAGCTCACAGCCGCGCATCGCACGCTGCCGTTTCACACGTGGGTGCGAGTGGAGAATCTTTCCAATCACAAGAGCGTCGTCGTCAAGATCAATGATCGCGGCCCGTTCGTGCACGGACGCATCATCGATCTTTCGCGCGCCGCCGCGCGGCACATCGAACTGCTGGGGCCCGGCACGGTGAAGGTGCGCATCATCAGCACCAGCGAGCCGAAGCACGAAAAGGAATCCAAGCGCGAAAAGGAACCCGTGGCCGAAGCACCCGCCGTTCCACGCGCAACTCCAACGCCGCCCGGTGCGAGACCATCGCCGTTTCCCACGCCGGCGGAAGCCGTTGCGCCACGTGCGGGCTTCGCGGTGCAAGTGGGCGCATTTTCGGATCGCGCTCGCGCGGAAGATCTACGGCGACGTCTCGAAGAGCGTTACGGCGCCGCGCGCCTGTTGGAGAAGCCGGGCCGGGCCGGCGTGTGGCGTGTGCTCGCCGGCGAATACAGCGACGCAGCCGCCGCGGCATCGGCCGCGAACCAGTTGCGGACGGAGTTTCCCGGCGCGTTTGTGGTCCGCATCGACGCCAACTAAATTCTGTCGCAACAATTTGGCCCCTCGCGCCACTATGCAATTGAGAGGGGAGTGTCTCCCCGACTATCACGTATAATTGACTTCAGATGATGGTCCACGGCAAAAACGGCACAACCAACCTGGTGGGGCAGTCGCCACGCATGCGCCAGGTTCTGCGCCTGGTTGAAAAACTCAGCCGCTGCCGTTGGCCCGTGCTCCTGCTTGGCGAGACCGGCACGGGCAAGGAAGTCGTGGCGCGCTCGATACATAACGCCAACCCCGTCGGCCCATTCGTTCCCATCGATTGTTCGGCGCTGGTCGGACCGCTGATGGAGAGCGAACTGTTCGGGCACGTCAAAGGCTCGTTCACCGGCGCGGTGAATACCAAGATTGGTTTGATCGAGAACGCCAACGGCGGAACGGCGTTCTTCGACGAAATCGGCGAATTGCCGCTCGACATGCAGGTGAAGCTGTTGCGCGTGCTGCAGGAGAAGGAATTCCGGCCCGTCGGCGCCACTACGGTGCGCCACTCCGATTTCCGCCTCATCGCCGCCACCAATCGCGACCTGGCCAAGGAAGTGGAGCGCGGCACGTTCCGCCGCGACCTTTACTATCGCCTGAATGTGGTGCCGTTGCGCGTGGCTCCGCTGCGCGAGCGCAAAGAGGATATCCCGGCGCTCATCGCGCACTTTTTGGAGAGTTACGGCCACAACCACACCATCACGCAGGAAACGCTCGACGCCATGCTCAGTTACGAATGGCCCGGCAACGTGCGCGAACTCGAGCACTGCATTCAACACATGGTGGCCGTCAACTCCGGGCCGCTCATTCACGCGGCCGACATGCCCACTGCGCTACAGAACCACGTTCTGATGCGCCGGGGGCAGGGCATGGCCGCCGTCGCCGCGGTGGGCGCCGCCGTGCCCGAACCGCCGCCCGCTCCTCGCATCGGCCCGCGCATGGCTTCGAGTCCTATGCCGACTCCGCCCATCATGCGTCTCACCGACATGGAGAAGTCCGCCATCATTCAGGCGCTCGAATACACCAAAGGCGACCGCATGATGGCCGCCCAACTCCTCGGTATTGGAAGGACCACGCTCTACAGGAAACTGAAAGAATACGGTCTGAGTCGTTGAAACTCGCTCTCGACGCCACCTACAGTCTGGACCCGGACGTCTCAGGCGTCGGTGTCTACTCCCGCGAGATTCTCTACGGTCTGGCTAAAACTCATCCGGAAGTTCGGTTTCTGTTCTGCTATCGCACGCATCGCTTCGTAAGGTCGGTGCGCGCCCCGCTCGCCGGTAACGTCCGTCGCGCGCTCCTGGGCGAATCGAGTTGCCACCGCCCGTGGGGTCCCTGGAGCGCGGACCTGTTTCACGGTCTCAACCAGCGTCTTCCCCGGCAGCGCTTCCGCCGCGCGGTGGCCACGTTCCATGATTTGTTCGTGCTCACCGGCGACTATTCCACTCCGGAGTTCCGACGGCGATTCGCACAACAAGCCCGTGAAGCGGCCGAGCGCGCCGATCTGATCGTGACTGTCTCCGCTTTCACCGCGCGGCAGGTCGAACAACTGCTGGGTGTCGAGCCTGCACGTCTGCGTGTCATCCACCACGGTGTGCGCGTGCGGGCTGAATCGTCCGAGCCGCGCCAGAACATCATCCTCCACGTCGGCGCCATCCAGCGCCGCAAGAATGTCGCAAGGTTGCTGGAGGCTTTCGAACGCATGCCCGGCGGCTGGCGCCTGGTGCTGGCGGGAGCGTGCGGCGGCTACGGAGCCGCGGAGATCATGGAGCGCATCGAACGCAGCCCGTGCCGCTCGTCCATCGACGTGCTCGGCTACGTGACCGATCGTCAGCTTGCGTCGCTTTACGCCACCGCGTCCATCTTCGCGTTCCCGTCGCTCGATGAAGGTTTCGGTATGCCCGTGCTCGACGCCATGGCGAGTGGCGTTCCCGTTGTGACCAGCACACGCTCGGCGCTGCCGGAAGTTGCAGGGGATGCCGCATTGCTTGTGGATCCCGAAGATGTGGGAGCGATCGAGGAAGCGTTGACACGCCTGGCGGCGGACACCGCGCTGCGGGAACGTCTCAGTCAACAAGGACGCGAGCGCGCACAAGAATTCACTTGGGCGCACGCTATCGAAAAAACCTGGGAAGTCTATCGCGAGTTGCTGGGCACGCGACTATCGTGATTCGTCGTCGACCGAGATCTTCAGGGCGCGCAGGAACTTGTGATCCTGCGAAGTCCACTTGATCTTGCCCGCGGCGCTCAGGCGAGGCGGAGGCGCCGCCGGCGCTTCTTCGCCTTCGACACTGTCTTCGTCCTCAGCGTCGTCTTCCCGCTTATTGAATCCGATGGTAGCCTCCAAGACAAGGAAGACGTCGTAGCCCGCGCGCTTGATCTCGCCAATCGCGGCCGCGATTCGCTCGGAATCGGAAAGCGACTCATTAATCGCGTTGCCGAGTTCCTGCATCAACTCTTTGAGTTGGTCGTCCAAAATACGCCCCTTCCTGAGGCCCAATTCCAGGATAGCACCGCTGGGCCAAGTCAAGCCCGCCGGTGTCTCTTCATTCTCATCGGCGCATTCGCCGTCACTCTGTAGTTTTCCAGTGCCCGGCGGCCGTTCTGCTACCATGAGGATTCGTTTCCGCGTATGCCCGGGATTGTCAAACAGTTTTTCGGCCACGTCGTGCCGCACGTGTTGCGGCCTTTGCGTGTGCTTTGGAACGAGATTATCGGCTTCCTGTTCGCCGTACTGGCTGTCTGGAGCGCGCCGTCAACCATCCGGCATGCCCGTCAGTTTGACGGCTCCCTCGACAGCATCTTCCGCCTGGCGCTCTCAGGTTTCTTTACCCTGCTGATGGCGGGGTTCGGAATCTTCTCTTTCCTGCGCGCCCGCAAGATCGCCAAGTCCTAGGGCCGCGTTTACAGCGGCAGAATCTGTTCACGAGCCGGGTCGAACTTGATGCGCCGCTTTTCCAGACACGCAATATTGCCCAAGTGCGATGCCTGCGCCGAGCGGTGTCCGATGTAGACATCGCCATTCGGCAGTTTCCGCGTACGCATGCACTCCAGGAAGTTCTCGACGTGGTATTCGGTGAGTTCCCGCGGTTCCTTCACCACCGTCGGCTGCGCGCCGCGCTCCTTGGGCCAGAATTCGAAGCGGTCGCGCGTCAGGAACAAGCGTCCCTCGGTGCCGATGATCTCCACCGCCGCGCCGCGTAGACCCGGCGCCAGCGTCGCTTCGAATGTCGCGGTCCACTGATTCGGGTAATCCAACAGCACGCAGATGGTGTCCGGAGCCGTGCGCCCGTCCTTGTAGCAGTACACGCCGCCGCTGGCCACCGCCGCGATCGGATCGTCCTGATCGAGCAGCATGTGTACGACGTCGATCCAGTGCGTGAACAGGTCCGTGATCTGCCCGCCGCCGAAGTCCAGGTACGCGCGGAAATTGTAGTATTGCTGCGGATCGTACTCGCGCCACTTCACCGGTCCCAGGTAGCGAGCCCAATCCAGGTTCGACGGCTTGCTTTGCAGCGACGCGGGCGCCGTCCGCAGGTGCGCGCCGTTGCCATGCCACCACGTGCGCGCCAGCGTGATCTTGCCCAAACGGCCGCTCTTGATGTATTCCGCCTTCGCGCGCATGTAGTGCGGGCCGCTGCGCTGTTGCATGCCCACCTGGCAGATGCGGTTCGCCAGGCGCGCCGCTTTGACAATTTCCGGACCTTCCTCGATCTTCAGCGTCAGGGGCTTTTCGCAGTACACATCCTTGCCGGCCGCGAACGAATCCACGCAGACTGGCGCGTGCCAGTGATCCGGCGTGCCGATCAACACCGCGTCCACTTCCTTCATCTCGAGCAGCTTGCGATGATCGCTGAAACCGCGCGCGCCCTTGGCTTTCTGTTGCGCCTCTTCCACCCGCTCGCCGTACACATCGCACACCGCACGCACTTCCACGCTTGCGTTCATCTGGAACTTGGACATCACGTCCAAGCCACGCCCGCCGCATCCAACCACACCGAGCCCGATGCGATCGTTCGCGCCGAGAACACGCGAATAGGAGGACGCCGCCATGGCGGTAGCACCGCTGACAGCGGTTCTGAACAGGTCTCTGCGATGTAGGTTGGTGTCGGACATAAGCGAGATTATAGCCTCTCGCCGCGCCGGGTTGTTCACGGTTTGTCGGGCTTAGTGGCTGGTGCGGGTGTTGCGGGCTCGGCGCCGAAGTCCACGGTCGACTCGGTCAGGTACAAATCCGATTCGCCGGTGAAGCGCTGGTAGTTGCGAAACTCGGTCGCGTTGCGGCTGCATTGCGCCGAGCCGCGCCAGCACGCCAGCACTTCGGCCTTCACCGGAACCAGGAATTCCCTCGTGCCCAGCTTCACCGCGCCGTATTCAACCACCCATTCGGAAACGTCCAGGGGATAGTCGCCGGGCATGTTTACTGCCTGCATCTCGATGCGCAACACGCGCGACGTCTCACGATCCACCCACACTGTTCCCTTGTACGCCGGCCGGATCGATTGCGAACCGATTTTGATCGTCCAGTGCGAATTGGGTAGTTCGACTTTGAAAGCGAAACGCCACGCCGCGCGGCCGCCTACTTGCGATGTGCCCCGCCGTTGGAAGTCCGCGTTGGTGGAACTCGACAACAAATCGGAGAGCGTCGACCCGTATTCGCCGTGCGATACCGTGCCGCTCAGTGCTTCCAGCGGCTTGCTGGTGAGCTTGTTGTTCACTCGTACACTGCGATAGCTCTCCTTGCCGTTTTCGTAGACCACGGTGAGCGACAGGACATCCAGCGGCCTCCACTCCACCTTGGCCGTGTCGCTCCAATAGCGCGTCGTATGCTGGCGCACCAGGTAGTTTGGCAGTGTGCTGGTGAACTCTTGTGCCGCCTCCCGCGCCTTGGTGATCTGCGGGTCTTCCATCGGTTCGTCGATCCGCACGCTCGGCGCGGGTGCGGCGGCGGCCACGGTGGTGTTGCCCCCCTGCGCGGCTTCCTTTTCGGCGCGCGCGACGCGCTCGGGTTTACCGCGCTTGATCTTGGGCGGACCGGCTTCGTCCGGATCCGCCGACGGCGCCGGAGCCATCATCGTGGTGGGACGTTTGTCCACCTCTTCTTCGTCCTTGTCCTTGACTGCCGCGGGCGCGGCCTTGGCCGGCGCCTCTTTCGGCGCGTCCTTCATGATCTGCACGGTCACCGCGTACAGGAAGTACTCCGCGTTCTGCCGCGCTTCGACGCTCACCTCGGTGCCGGGCTTCAATACGACCGACTTGAGCATTTCGCCATCACGCGTGAACCGTGTGCTCTTGGTGATCATGATCCGCAGTTCGCGGCCGTCATTGGTCGCGAGAATGATGGCTCTCTGATCGGCGCTTCGGATCGTGCCCGAAAAGCCGAACAGCACGCCGTCGGCACGCGGTTCCTGTTTGCTCGACCCCGAGGGGCTGGAGGGCGGTCCGCTGGGGAAGGGGTCCTGCAGGGGCGGCACCACCTGGCCAGATAGAATCCCGGCGGCCAGCACCAGCCCAAGCGCCCAGTTCGTAGATTTCATTGACGATATCTGGACGCTCGGCGGAGCCGGACGGTTACGTTGATGGGCGATTGACAGGGGACTTTGAGGGGAACTAGGATATGGCAGGGAGAATTTCTACCCTGCATATATATGCAAGCGACCGACGCCGACTCCGCCCGCGACGATCAGCTTCTGCTCGCCGCTCGCCTCTATTACATTGACGGCCTCTCGCAATCCGAGGTCGCCCGCCTGGCCGGGGTCTCTCAGTCCAAGATCTCGCGCCTGCTCGCTCTCGCCCGTGAACGCGGCATCGTCCAGATCAAGGTCCCCGACTACAATCCACGGCGCCCCGATCTGGAGCGCCGCCTGCGCAAGGATCTTGGTCTGGCCGAGGCCATTGTCATCCACTCCATTCCGGAACAGACCGCGCAAGACCTGCGCCACGCGATCGGCTACTTCGCTGGCCGTGTGGTCTCGCAGTGGATCGAACCGGCCGGCGCCGTGGCACTGGCCGGCGGGCGTTCCATACAGGCGCTGGTCCAGCACATGAGGCCCGAGCCCGCCGCCGCCGGTGTGACCTTCATACAAGCCATGGGGCATATCGATGCGAGCCCCGGCCCCTACGACGCTCTGGAACTCTGCCGTGCGCTGGCGCATCGTTGGCGCGGCGCATTCCTCACCTTGAACACACCCGCCATGCTGCCGGATGCGGAGACCTGCCGGCGGCTTCTGGAATTGGAGCAAGTGTCGAACGTGCTCCGCCGCGTGTCGAAAGCCAGCCTCGCGCTGGTGGGCATCGGCACGCCCGAGAACTCGGTCTTCGTCGAGCGCAAAGTGATCGGTCCGCGCGAACACGAAGCGCTCCGCAAGGCGCGCGCGGTCGGCGAGATCCTCGGCCGCTATTTCGACAGTGACGGCAACGAGGTCGATACGCCGTTCCGCTCCCGCGTGGTGAGTGTCGGATTCCGCGAATTGAAACGCGTGAAGAACGTCGCGGCCATCGTTGCTGGAGGCAACCGCGCCGCCGCCATCCGCGCCGCCGCGCGCGGTGGTTTGATCAAGACGCTGGTGATCGATGAACATGGGGCGCTCTGCGTGCTGGGAGAATCCAATTGACGAATGAATCGCAGTTGCTGGAAGCCGCGTTGAGCGCCGCGCGCGACACGCGCTGCCTGCGCGTGGGCAATGGCGTACGCCGCGACGTTGGCGAGATGTTCGGCTCGCTATTTGGCGGCCACTCGGCGGCCATCATCGCCGACGAAAACACCTTCGCCGCCGCCGGAGGCGACGTGCACGATTCGCTGCGCGCGGCAGGCCGCCACTGCCACGCGCCGCTCGTGCTCGGCGCGCGCATACACGCCGAGATGTCCCTGGTCCAGCGAGTTCGCGCACATCTGGAATCGACCGGCGCCATCGCCGTGGCCGTGGGCTCCGGAACCATCAACGATCTCGCCAAGCTGGCTTCGGGCCAATTGAGCCGCCCGTACATGTCGGTGGCCACCGCCGCTAGCATGGACGGCTACACCGCCTTCGGCGCCTCCATCATGCACGAAGGTTCCAAGCAGACCTTCGCCTGCCCGGCGCCGTTAGCTGTGGTGGCCGATCTGGACGTCATCGCGGGCGCACCCGCCGGAATGAACGCTTCCGGCTATGCCGACCTGCTCGCGAAGTGTCCGGCCGGCGCCGATTGGATTGTCGCCGATGCGATCGGCGTGGAACCGATCGACGCGAACGTCTGGCCCACCGTGCAGTCACGGCTACGCGAATGGATCGCCGATCCGGCCGCCGTGCGCCGCGGCGAACCGGAAGCGCTGCGCCGTTTGGTGACGGGCTTGATGATGACCGGCTTCGCCATGCAGGCCGCCTGTTCCAGCCGTCCGGCCTCCGGCGCCGAGCACCAGTTCAGCCACCTGTGGGACATGCAGCATCACACTCACCAGGGCATCGCGCCCTCGCACGGTTTCAAGGTTGGCATTGGATCGATCGCGTCGCTGTCGCTCTATGAATCGATTCTCGCGCGCGGCCTTGAAACACTCGATGTCGATGCAGCCGTCGCGCGATGGCCGGACAAGCGCGGCAACGAAATGGAAATCGCGGCGCTGTTACCGGAAGAGGAGCTTGCCGCGACCGCGCGCCGGGAGTCCGCCATCAAGTACGTCGACAAAGCCAGCCTGCGCGTCGAACTTGAGAGACTCAAAGCCGTGTGGCCTACGCTCGCCAAGCGTTTGTTGAGCCACCTGCTAGCTCCCGCCGAAGCACGCGACCTGCTGCGCGAAGCCGGTGCGCCCTGCGAGTCCGCCGCCATCGGCATCGATCGCGAACGCCTGAAGCGCAGTCACCTGATGGCCTATCACATACGCCGCCGCTACACGGTGCTCGACCTGGCGCGCCGCGCGGGAGTGATGGATGAGTTGCTCGACGCGCTGTATCCGTCCGGGGTGTCCGCATGAACTCGCCTCTCTCTCGCGTCCGCCATGTGGTGCTCGACATGGACGGAACGCTCTACAGTGGTTCGCGCTTGTTCGAAGTGACGCTGCCGTTTCTCGGTACGCTCGGCGCGCTCGGTATCGGGCGCACCTTTTTGACCAACAACACTTCACGCAGCCGCGCCGACTACGTCGCCAAACTCAACAAGCTCGGCATTCCCGCGACCGGCGACGACATTTACACCGCGGCCGACTCAACCATCGCCTACCTGCGCGAACAACTTCCCGGCGTACGCCGCATCGCACTGCTCGGCACGCCCAGCCTGTGCGAGCAATTCGAGGAAGAAGGGTTCCAGGTGGACTGGGACATGCCGCAAGCCGTCGTCGCCGGTTTCGACACCACGCTCAACTACGAGCGCCTCTGCCGCACCGCTTGGTGGATCTCCCAAGGTCTGCCCTATCTGGCGACGCATCCCGATTACGTCTGCCCGACCAACGAGCCTACGGTGCTGGTCGATTGTGGCTCCATCTGTGCTTGCCTGAAAGCCGCTACCGGCCGTGAGCCCGTGGTGCTCGGCAAGCCCGATCCCGCGATTCTGCGCGCGTTGGCCGGCCGTCGCGGCGTCGAGGTGAGTGCTATGGCCATGGTCGGAGATCGCCTTTACACCGACATGGCCCTCGCCAAGTGTGCCGGGGCACTGGCGGTCTTGGTGCTTTCGGGCGAAGCCACGGCAGACGATGCCGCGCGCAGCGAGTTACCACCGGATCTGGTGATGAAGGATGTGGGTGAGCTTGGACGCGCATTGACCCAGGCTCATGCAAAGGGATTTCGAGGATGAACGACGTTTACGACGTATTAGTGATCGGCGGTGGCATCGTTGGCGCCGGCGTGGCGCGCGACGCCGCCATGCGCGGACTGCGCGTGAAATTGGTGGATCGTGCCGACTTCGCTTCCGGCACCAGCAGCCGGTCGTCGCGTCTGCTGCACGGCGGATTGCGATATCTTGCGCAAGGCCGCATCGGCCTGGTACGAGAAGCAAGCCACGAAAAGATGACGCTTTCGCGCATCGCGCCGCATCTGGCCGCGCCGCTGCCGTTTCTGTTTCCCACGCGCCGCCGCACGGAGTGGCAGCGCTGGAAACTGTCGATCGGTGTGCGCGTCTATGATCTGCTGTGCGGAACCGGCAACCTCGGGCGCTGTTCGACGCTCTCGACTTCGCGGATGCTCGCCACGCTTCCGGAACTCAACCCCGAACGTCTTACCGGAGGCGTGCGATACTTCGACGGTTTCACCAACGATGCGCGCCTGGTGATCGACACGCTGCGCTCGGCTGTCGCGCACGGCGCCGAAGTCGCCAGCTATTCGCGTTGGGTCGATGGCACGCGCGTGGACCGCATCTGGCGCTGCACGATCGCCGACGAGCGCACCGGCGCCGCAACCGAGATCCGCGCCCGCGGCGTCGTCAACGCGGCCGGGGCGTGGGCTTCGCGCATTCCGCACAGCCAGGTGCGGCTGCGTCTCACCAAAGGCGTGCACCTGGTCTTCGACCGCAAGCGGCTGCCGGTGCCCGAAGCCGTTGTACTCGCCGAACGGCGTCGCATTCTCTTTGCGATTCCGTGGGGCGAGCGCGTCATCGCCGGCACCACTGACACGGATTTCGAAGGCGATCCCGCCGATCCGCGAACCAACGCCGAAGATGTCGCATACGTTTTGAACGCCGTCAACGAGGCCTTTCCGGGCCTCCATCTCACCGCGCGCGACGTCATCTCCGATTGGGCCGGTGTGCGTCCGCTCATCGCGCCTCGCCGCGCGCGCGCCGGAGCACCTAGCGACATCTCACGTTCGCACCAGATCCATATGAGCCAGCCGGGTTGGTTCGACGTCGCCGGCGGAAAGCTCACCACCTATCGGTTGATGTCCGAGCAAACTGTCGATCGCATCGGAGAGTATTGGAAGACTACGCTCGCGGTTTCCACCACCGCTTCCACGCCGCTCATCGAAACGCCGCCACGCTGGAGCGGCTTGGTGCCGCCGCCGTTCGAGCGTGACGTAGCTGCCGCTATTTGCGCCGAAGAGTGGCCCGAGCATCTGGACGACCTCATGTGCCGCCGCACCAGTTGGCATTTCTACTACGGTTATGACGAGCCGATGGTACGTACGGCCGCCGAATGGATGGGTGCCGCATTGGGTTGGGATGCCGGACGAGTCAACCAGGAACTGGCGCGCTATACCGCGGCCTTAGCTCCCATCCCGCAAAGCACCTTATGATGTAAGAGACATGCTGATTTTGGACAAATACTCGGTAGGTGTGGGTGATCGTTTCGCGCATCAGGCCAAGGCGCAGCTTGCCGCCTGCATGAAGGCCGCCGCGAATGGTGTGGACGTGGTTCCGGTTTGGAATAAGTCTCACCGCGAGCACAGTATCGTCGGTTCCGAACCCATCAGCGCGCGCCGCGCCGCCGACGCCGCTGTCGCCGCGCTTGGCTGGAAGCGCAACTACTTCGTGGATGCCGACCACATCAACCTCGGCAACGTGGACGGTTTCTTGCCCGCCTGCGATTTCTACACCATCGACGTCGCCTCCGCCATCGGCAAACCGGTGGAGGCTGCCGAGATCGATGCGTTCCTGGCGCGCCATCCGGAACTGACCGAAGCCATCGAGATCTCCGGAATTGGCGAGCCTCTTAAGCTGTCGCGCGAAACCACCGCCGCCATCGCCGCCAAGTATCTCTTCGCGGTTCGCGAAGCCGGCCGCATCTATCGACATATCGAAGCAGGGAAGGGCGAGGGCAACTTCGTCACCGAAGTGTCGATGGACGAAACTGATTTGCCGCAAACGCCGCCCGAACTGCTGGTCATCCTGGCGGCCATCGCCGACGAGCGCATCCCCGCGCAAACCATCGCGCCAAAGTTCACCGGCCGCTTCAACAAGGGCGTCGATTATGTGGGCGACGTTGCACAATTTGAACGCGAGTTCTCGAGCGACATCGCCGTCATCGGCTATGCCGTGCCTCGCTACGGCCTGCCCGCGAACTTGAAGTTGAGCGTGCACTCGGGCAGCGACAAATTCTCCATCTATCCGGCTATCCGCCGTTCGCTCGAGCAATCCGGCGCGGGAGTGCATTTGAAGACGGCCGGCACAACATGGCTGGAGGAGATCATCGGACTGGCCGAAGCTGGAGGCGACGGGTTGGCGCTGGCCAAGCGCGTGTACGCAACGGCCTTCGCCAATCGCGAAGCACTCTGCGAACCTTACGCGACGGTGATCGACATCGATCCCGAACGTTTGCCCGCGCCCGCCGACGTGGATGGCTGGACCTCGGAGCAATTCACCAGCGCGCTGCGCCACGATCAGTCCTGCTCCGCCTACAATCCCCACCTGCGTCAACTTCTGCACGTGGGTTACAAAGTGGCGGCGAAGATGGGATCGCGCTACCTGGACATGCTCAACGCCTGCGAAGAGTCCATCGCGCGCAACGTAACGCTAAACCTCTACGACCGCCACATCGCGCGCGTCTTCCCCGGTTAGCTGATGGTGGCCTGATCCTTCACGTCATCGTTCGCAAAACGCGGACGGCTAGCGAATACGATCACGGCGATCATCACGCGGCACAGTTCCCGCATCTGGAGCTTCGCGTTAAGCCACAGAGCTTGCTCAAAAGTCTGTACCGGGAACCAGCCGCCTGGGTGCGGGCGTTCACCGTACGCGAAGATCGCGTAGCAGGAGCGGCTCAGATGCAGTGCGATGCCGATCAGGCTCATGACGATCGCCGCCGCCGCGATTCTAGTCAGCGACTTTGGCCAGGTCGATGAATCTGTTTGAGGCCGTCCTTTTTGTTGCCAAAGTGCGAGCAGGACGAACAGGAGCGCCAGTTGAGAAATCGGCGCCATCGAACTCTCAATCCACGACCAAGTATTCGGGTGCGATAGCCAGCTCCAGATGTTTGCGGCTGTTGTTTCTCCACCCCATGAGCGGAGATCTCGCCAGTCGTGCAGCGCTGGCAACAGCACTCGATAGAGGTCTGGCACCGTGAAGAACAAACCGTGAACCAGCGCCGTCCCCAAGGCCAGCTTGCGCATGGGTGCCGTTATCGTAACTGTGGTGCTTGTTCTGAACAGCAAGTAGAGAAGGATGGGCAAGGGCAGCACGAACAGTAAATCGCACACCCATATGGCGACGTGGACCCCGCTTACGTGTGCCGACAGCAGAAATAGCACTCTGAACTGCCACGCCAGCCAATGGCTTCGCGCCAGTGCCAGTACAATCGCGGCGGCCAGCGCGGTGTTCCCAAGCCAATGCTTCGCGCGCATCGTAACTCGCGGTTACGCTTTCACGGGCAGTTCGTAGCCTTTGCGGCGCGGGCGGTTCACCAGTCGATTGGCTTCCTTGTCGCCCACGAAGCGCTCCTTGGCCGGATTCCATTGGAGCTTGCGGCCCAAGTGCCGCGTGATGTTGGCCAGATGGCCGATGCTCACCGAGCGGTGTCCGATCTCGACATCCGCTGCCGGTTTCTCGCGCGTGCGGATGCAGTCCAGCCAGTTCTCCATGTGGAAGCGCGCCTGCCACAACGCCACTTCGTCGCGCCACTTCTGCACTTCTTCGCGGCTCGGCAGACTCTTGATCATGCCGCGCGGCTCGGTCTTGAAATTGTTACGGATGATTTCGATCTTGCCCTTTTCGCCGATGAACACCGCACCGCCCATGACGGGACCCGATGGAAGTTCCATGCGCACGGTGACACCGTTGGCGTAACGGAATCCAACCGAGTCTTTCGGTCCGTCTTCAAGCGGCCACCATTCCACCGGACCGGTGCCGTCCATGCCGAGCGCGCACTGAACCATGTCCAATCCGTGCGCCCCCCAGTTGGTCATCTCACCGCCTGAGTAGTCCCACCAACCCATCCATCCACGATGCAGTTGCTTGTTGTAGGGCTTCTTGGTGGTGAAGTTCTGCCACATATCCCAATTCAGGGTTTCCGGCGTCGCTTCTTCGGGAAGTCCCGCATAGCGCTTCGAACTGGTGTAGTTGCAGGTCTGCACCAACTTGATCTTGCCGAGTCCGCCATTGCGCACGAACTCGCAGGCAATCCGGTTCATGGCCATGGACCGTTGCTGGCTGCCCACCTGGAACACGCGCTTGTACTTGCGCGCCGCTTTCACCAGCGCGCGGCCTTCCTCGATGTAGACCGTGAGCGGTTTTTCGGCGTACACGTCCTTGCCGGCCTGGCAGGCGTGTATCGACGTGAGTGTTCGTCCGTGGTCGTGCGTGGCGATGATCACCGCATCGACATCCTTGCTGTCGAGCAGTTTGCGATAGTCGTCGTACAGCTTCCAGTTCGCCTTGCGCTTGGCGGCCGCGTCCTGGCAGCGTTGGAAGAAACAATCCGCCGCCGCGACGATTTGCCCTTTGTCGGGGAGTTGGTCGATTAGCAGGTTGCCGCGGCCGCCGGTGCCGATGATGCCGACGTTGATGCGATCGTTAGCGCCAAAAACGCTTCGTGGGATGAACAAAGGCGCGATTGCGGTTTGCAGCAACTGGCGCCGGCTTATCGATGGCTTGGATGTCATGTGGATATCTTCCTAAAAGAGGTAGTCTAGCTCACCAATCGTTCTCATGCGCGTCAACGATAGAATATGAAGAGGATGACATCCGCTCGTTGCGTTACGATTGCCGCGTTGTTCACGCTTGCCCTTATCGCGCAGGATCCTGCGGACCTGTTCCAGAAGGCGCCGCCGGAAGTGGACCAGGCTCTGCGGGAGCGCGTCAGCGCGTTTCTGCAAGCGCACGTAGACGGCAAGTTCCGTCTTGCGGATCAGTACGTGGCCGAGGAAAGCAAAGACGCTTTCTTCGAAGCGCACAAACGACGCTACCACGATTTTCAAATCGCCAAGATCACCTTTAGCGAACAGTACACCAAGGCTGTGGTTCTGGCTGCCTGCGGGACCGAAATGACCATCCCCGGACAGACGCGCCCGACGCCGGTGAAGATGCCGCTCAATATGTTTTGGAAAGTGATTGACGGCAAGTGGTTCTGGTACGTGCCTCCCGCGCCGCCCGCCCAGGAAACCCCCTTCGGTAAGATGAAGCCCGGACCGGATAGTCCGGTTGGCGGCAGTGCGGCCCCCGCGTTTGGCCAGGGGCCCACGCTTGCCCAACTGGGGCAATTCGTCGTCATCGACAAACGCGAAATGGACCTGACGGCAAGTCCAGCCGCCGTGGCGACGATCGTCAACAAGTTGCCGGGAAAGGCTACGGTTCACATCGAAGGGTCTGTTCCCGAAGGACTCGACGTGCAATTGGATCGAACGGAATTGAACGGCGGTGAAAGCGCCAAAGTAACGGTGAAGTTGGTAGACGCCGCCAAGTTGGTGTCACCTCCTTACACGGTGCGCGTGCGAGTCGATCCGCTCAATCAGACGATCGCTCTGAAGATCCTCACACCCCGGCCGGCCAAGAAGTGATGTGAATGGCATCCGGCGTGCTTTACCTCGGGTAGGAGGCATGTCCCGAAGATGCTCACTTCCGTGAATGGCACCACCCAGGCGAGCGAGTGGTATGCCAGTTCGTTAGCCACTGGAACGACCTCGTCGAGCGGTGCTAACACGTTTGAAGAACAACTGCTTAGCGTGATCGTCGAGTCGCTTGAGAAGGCGGCTGAGGACATCGGCGCGTCCGAGACCAAAACTACTCCAGCGGCGTCCCAAAACGAAACGGCGGAATCCGCCAAGAGCCAAATTCTTGCCACCTATTCGCGTTCGGTGGACGGAGAGTCGTCGGTTGCTTCCACGGAGGAAGTCGCCGCGAACGCGTCTGCCGTTGCCGAAACGGCTGTCGAGGCTACTCAAGCGGCTAGTTCTAACACGACCGCCGAGGAAACGACGACATCGACGGAGCCCGAAGTGCTTACCCGGTTGAAGGCGGCACTAGAAGCCGCGGGCCACGATCCGGCCGACTACAACCTTGTATATGAAGATCAAACGGTGTGGTATCCGGGTGGCAATTACCAGAACCGGATCATCACCGCCACCTTTGCTGATGGCTATCAGGAAAGCTACGGGGCGGACCTGACCGAAGAATCGCCTAACGCCACGGTCATGTCGATCGAACACACGCTACGCGACATCGCCGCCGAAACGTATTCCTAAACTGCCCGACTACGGGATATCCACTAGCGGAACCACTACGTGCTTGATTTTCTTTCGGTTCCACGTGTAGGTGATGTGCAGGCTGCCGTCGCTGGCTTGGATCACCGCCGGGTAGGAGAACTCGCCCGGCTCGGTTTCCACCGCCAGAAAGTTGTTCCAACGTTCCCCATCGTGTGATACCGCCACGTTGAGCGGCGAACGGCCGCGCGGAGTGTGGTTGTAAACCATCACGATGCGCCCGTCGCGTAGTCCCGTGGCATCGATGCCGCTATTGGGATTGGGCAACTCGCTCGGTTTGGCCGCTGTCCAGTTCACGCCGCCGTCCACCGAATCTGAATAACAGATGTGGCCGACGTTCTGCGTGGCGCGCACAAACATACGAAGCTTCCCTTTTCCGAGAGGCACCACCGCCGGTTGGATGATGCCGTGCGTGCGATGCCAGTTCTCCGAACCTGGTACGGCCTTGACCGGCATGGGCACGCCCGGCGTAGCGGGAGCCGGTTCTTCCGGCATAATGGGGCCATGACGCGTCCAAGTCTTTCCGTTGTCTCGACTTAGTTCCGCCCAGCACGACCACGAACGATAGCTCTCCACCGACGTGCCGCTCACGATGGTTCCGTTCTTCAATACCAGGGGCTTGTTCTTGATCGGTCCGTAGATACCGGCCGGAAGGTGCTCCGGCGCCAGCCAGGTCTTCCCGTTGTCGAGGCTGGCTCGGCGCCCGGCGGTCCAGTTCTGCGGGTTAGGTCCGAACTTGTAGTAAAGCCACAGGGTTCCGTTGGCGGCTTTGAACAGAACCGGATTCCATGTCGGCGTGTTCGTTTCGCGCGCCATCTCGAACGGTTCGCTCCAACCGTCGTTACCGAGACGCGCACCCCAGATGGCGACGTCGTTGGCCCCCTCCTCGCGACCGCCGAACCAGGCAGCCATGAATTCGCCCGGCGCGGTTTCGACGATGGTGGACGCGTGGCAGGAAGGAAACGGTGCCTTTTCAAAAACGAAGTCGGCGCGGGGCGCCGCACTCAAACTAGCGGCGGCCAGCGCCAAAACCGGAAGCAGGATTCTCTGTGAGAGCATTTCTCCTCCAGCCTACAATCTTCCAGGAGTCCATTGCGAGACCCACTGGTTGCCCCGCTGGCCGCAACGGCCATAGGTATCCTGATTTCGCGCTTTGTTTCCTTTGAGATACGCGAACTTCTGGCCGCCGGGGCAGGTTTCTTGCTGTTGGCATTGTTGGCCGGATGGCGCAGGTCGCGCCCGCTCGAATGGGTGTGCGCGATGCTAGCGATGGCCGTGGCCGGCGCGTTTCTTGCCACTTTGCACCGGCCGGGCGCGCCGCCGGTCTTGGACGCGGCCTTCAACGAAACCGTGATTTTGTCCGGTTGCGTGGTAACTCCACCGTCGCTCTATGAAGGCCGCAACCAGTTCCTGCTGGAACTTGAGCCGGGCGCGCGGGCGCGCGTCAACCTTTATTTACGTGAGGGGGAAGCACCGCCGGCGCTCCGCTACGGGCAGAAGATCGAAATCGACGGGCGGGTGCGCCGCCCGCACAACTTCGGCAACCCGGGCGCGTTTGATCACGCCGGGTATCTTGCCCGCCAGGACATCTACTGGGCCGTCTCGGCAACCGGGACTGCGAGCGTACATCCGCTTGAAGGGGCATGCGGTTCGCCGTTCTGGAGCGCCGTCTTCAGAATGCGCACGGGCGCACTGGAACGCATCGAAGCGCTCTATCGCGGAAACGCCTGGGCCGTTGGCATGATGCAAGCCATCCTGATAGGTGAATCTTCGCAGCTTGAAAAAGTCTGGACCGAGCATTTCCGCCGCACCGGCACCTATCACGCGTTGGTCATTTCCGGCTTGCACATCACCGTGCTGGCGGGTTTCCTGCTCTTTTTGTTGAGGATGGTGGCCGTGCCCACCACGCCGGCGCTGCTTGCGACGGCCGCGGCCGCCTGGCTTTACGCCATAGTGGCGGGTTGGCAGGCACCCGTGATTCGCGCCGCTGGCGGGTTCACGCTCTATCTGGTGGCGCGGCATGTTTACCGCCGCACAAGGGTGTTGAATCTGCTTGCCGCCGTCGCGCTGATCTATCTGTTGCTCGACCCGCAGCAGATGTTCGAAGCCAGTTTCCAGCTATCATTTCTGTCCGTTGCGGCGATTGGCGCTCTGGCCGCTCCGCTGCTCGAAGCCACCAGCGCTCCTTACGCCACCGCGCTGCGCGGCATCGCCAACCTGGCGCTCGATCCCAACTTGCCGGTTCGTGCGGCGGCTTTTCGGGTCGAACTGCGTTTGCTCGCGCAGACGGCCGCGCTGTGGACACGCGTTTCCGAGCGCGTTTGGCTGGTAACCATCGCCGCCGCTCTGCGTGTGCTGTTGTACATGTTCGAACTTACGGTGATTTCGGCGGTTGTACAGGTCGGCTTGGCGCTGCCCATGATCCTGTACTTCCACCGGGCCTCGTTTACGGGGATTCTTGCAAACGCCGTGGTCGTGCCGCTGCTTAGCGGCGTAGTCCCCATCGGGTTCGTCGCGGTGTTCGGCAAGTCGCAGTGGGCGGCTAAGTTAGCCGAGTTGCTGTTGTCGTGGGCGGAAGGTGTTGTGCGGTGGTGCGCCGCCATCGAACCGAATTGGAGAGTCCCTGACCCGCCTGTAGTACTGGCGTTGGCGTTCGTCGCCGCGCTGCTCGGTGTGCCGTTCGCACTCCGTCGCGGCCGGTTCTTGCGTTCGGCCGCGCTGGGCGTGGTGTTGGCGTTGTTCGCCGTGTTGCTTTGGCACCCGTTCGCCCCCGATGTGCGCTTGGGGAAACTGGAACTGACCGCCATTGACGTCGGCGAAGGCGACAGCTTGCTGGTGGCGACGCCGCAGGGCAAACTCCTGCTGATCGATGCGGGTGGATTGGTGCGCTATTCAAGCCACTACCGTCCGCGCCTGGATATTGGAGAAGATGTCGTCTCGCCATACTTGTGGAGCCGTTCCATAAGGCGTTTGGATGCGGTGGTCTTCTCTCACACCGATGAGGACCACATTGGAGGGATGGCGGCCGTGATACGCAACTTCCGTCCAGCGGAGTTTTGGGTGGGTGCAGGCGACGAGGCGAAGTGGAAACCTCTGTGCGACGAGGCCTTACGGCAATCGGCGCGCGTTGTGAAACTCTCGACCGGTCAGAACTTTGACTTTGGCGGGGCGCGAATCGAGATCGTCTCCGCGCCCGAGAGCCGGCACGCAAACGACTCGCTGCTGGTCCGGATCAGTCAAGGCCGCCACTCATTTCTATTGACCGGCGACGCTGAGCAAGACCAGGAAAACGAGTTGCTGGAGCAAGCGGCGGTTCCACTAGCCGACGTGCTAAAAGTGGCGCATCACGGCAGCAAGACCAGCACGCAAGACACCCTCCTGGATGCCGTGCGTCCGGCTTTTGCCTTAATTTCAGTAGGTTATGAGAATTTCTTTCGGCATCCCCATCCGTCGGTGCTGGCGCGTATCGCCGAACGGCACATTGCTGTCATGCGAACCGATCTGGTTGGAGTAGTATCAATCCGCACTGATGGCGTAAGGTTTCAAGTCAGTACTTTCCGGGATTACGTAGGGGATAAGTCCGGTTTTCTTTTCGATCCGTATTAGACGATAATTTTTGAGTCCTGTAATGCTCTGAGGCACGAGAACCGATAAGATAGAAAGCACGGGATGTCCTCGTCTTCGACAAACTCGCCGCGGGTCGTACAATTGCAGGCGAAGTCCACGCCGGCAAGTGCCAGTGCGGAATTGCTGCGTGAAATCTCCGCCGCACTGTGGGTAGACCAGCACGCGGTTCCCGAAAGCCATCCGATGCGCGCGATTTGCGAGGGTGGCGACCACGAACAACTGGCGCACGCCGCCGAGGAAGATCCCATCGCGTTCTGTGCCGTGGCGCTGAAGATGCTGCGCGCTCTGGACCCGTTTCCGGCGCGTGAGCGCTTGGTGCGAGTGCTGCTGGAAAGCGATGTGCTGCTCGCGCCGCTTTGCGATCCCCTTTCATTCAGCCGTGCCAAGGCGTTGAACCTGGCTTCCTTGTACGTCACCGTTCAGCCGCAGTTGGCCGCGCGCATGTTGGCGCGGATGCTGTCGAGTACTGGAGCCGCGGCCAGCGCCCTGTCAGGTTTGGCCGCCGAGCGCGCCATCGAGATCATTTCCGCCACCGGTGATCCCAGCCAGTTGGAAGAAGGGCTGTGCCTGCTGCTGGATCACGTCAACCCGCGCATCCGTTCGAAGATCGGTCTGTTGATCGCACAAGCAAGGCCCGATGCACAGTGGGTAGGCCAGCGCATCATGGTGGAGCCGGATGCCCGTCTGCGCGCCAATCTGATTGAAGGAATCTGGCACTGCGATAGTGAAGACGCCCGGGACGTTCTCTGGGAAGCCGCCGGCGACGCCGATAACCGCGTGGTTGCCAACGCTTTGCTGGGGTTGGCGTATCTGGGCGAGCCTGAAGCACTGAAGTTGATCCGCCGCATGACCATTCATCCGCAGCCGCACTTCCGCGCCTCCGGTGCCTGGGCCATGGGTGAATCCGGCGAGCCGTCCTTCGTCAGCGAACTCGATCGCTTACAGCAGGACGACGACGCCGCAGTGCGCCGCATGGCCACCCGCTCCATGGCGCGTTTGCGCGACGTGCTGGTCCGTTCGGCATAGCTGTCCGTCGAATCCTCCCAAGTTCTTCCGCAACACGGTAGTCTGTTCCTATGCATACACGCTACGTTGCGTTTGTCGCGCTCTTTGCGTCCCTACTCCCCGCTCAGGTTACCGGCTTGCTCACACATCGCGGACGCACGGTGTTTCCCATCGGCAACTACGAAATGCCCAAGACCGATGCCGATCTGAAAGCCATGGCCGAGGCCGGCATCAACCTGGTGCACTGCGGGAATGCCAAGGATCTGGATCGCGCCGCAGCCGCGGGCGTGCTCGGTTGGGTGAGCGTTCCCATGCAACTTGGCGACGATTCCAAAGGTGTACTGCGGAAAGCCATCGAGAGCGTGAAGTCGCATCCGGCGCTGGCAGCCTGGGAAGGGCCGGACGAAGTGGTATGGTGCTTCACCGCTTACAGCCAACTGTTTCGCAGCGGAATACACAAGGTCAAGGGTGAATGGTGGCTGCAGACTCCCAACGCTCTGAACTACGCCGAAAAGCAGGCCAGCGAAATCATGCCCAAACTGCGCGAGGGCGCGCGGTTGATTCGCACGCTTGATGCGCGACGCCGTCCTCTGTGGATCAATGAAGCCGCCAAGAGCGATTTGGGCTACATGCGCCAGTACATCGACTCGATCGACATCACCGGCTGCGACATTTATCCGATCCACGAAAAGGAAAAGGACCCGGCGGCGCTCGCCGATTACACGGTGCGCTTCAAGGCGATCGGCCGAGGGCGTCCCGTGTGGATGGTCTTGCAGGCCTTCGCCTGGGGCAATCTGAGCGGCTTTGGTCCGGAAGCGGTCACCTATCCCACCTTCGACGAGACGCGTTTGATGGCCTACGCATCGCTCACGCACGGCGCCAAAGCGCTTCTCTATTGGGGCTCCAGTACGGTGCCGGAAGGCGATCCGTTCCGCGCCTCGATTTTTGCCATGACCAGTGAGCTTTCGGCGCTGCAGCCGTTCCTGGTTGCGCCCGAAGAAAAGACCGTGCGCGTGAAGCTCATCGAATCGGAAGGACGCGGACAGGCGGGCGACCGCGGCGTTAGTTGGATGGCGCGCCGCGCCGGCGCCGATTGGCTGATCGTTGTGGCCAACGAAGACGCGCGCGAACACATGGGCGTGGAAGTGAGCGGATTAACGCTTCTGAATGGGAGCGTGCTGCAAGAACTCTACAGCCCGAATTCAGTGAAGGTCTCGCGTGGCGAAATCATCGCGCGTTTGAGACCGCATCAGGTGAAGGTCTACTCGACCAACCGAAAGTTCGAAACCGCGCGCCGCGCCGGCCGCGAATACACACGTTGAGATACCCACGAATGAAATCGAGATTTCTATTTGCACTGCTGCTTGTTTCTGTGATTGCCTGGGGCGCCGCCGGTACGTCGACAATCATGTACTCGGCTCAGCCGAACGCTTACTTCGACGATCACGCCGCCGATATCAAGAAGTTCGCCGATGGGTTCTTCTTTGTCGCGGGCGATTGGTCGGAAGCGTCCAAACGCCTGGCGCCGTCGAATAACACCTGGCTGGATGCGCTGCGGAAGAACATCGCCTCACTGCGCAAAGCCGGCGTGAGTGAGAATTTCCTGGGCGTTTCTTTCGGTGAGAACGCCGTGTGGCCCTCCGAGCAGACGCTGCTTGGGGACGCCGCACTCGCGAAGATGCGCGCGGAGTTCGCGGCGACGGGCCGTGCGGCCAAGTCGCTCGGATTTCGCGGCGTTTCGATTGACGTCGAATATCCATACAAACGCTACGTGCTGGATCATCCGTCGTGGACTTACTCGGGCTACACCACCGAGGATCTGATCGCGGCGGCATACCGGCAAGGGCAGACGGCCATCGCCGCGCTGCTGGATGAATACCCCCAGGCCGTTATTCTGCTGTTGCCGGGCGAACTGTACTCGACGCGCCGTATCGGCCGGGAGTTCATGCGCGGCATTCTGGATGAGATGGCGCGGCGCGACGCGCCGGGCGGACTGCATCTCGGCTCTGAATACACTTACACGACGGGCGACGCGCTCTCGACGTTGGCTACCGCGCGCATGGAAGATCCGCTGATCGCGAAGCTGGCCTCGCCGCGCGCGGCCGCCTATTGGAAGCGCCGCGGTACCATGGCGCCCGGCGTGTGGCCGCTGCACATGGTCGAGACCGGCGGCAAGGACTATCCCGTGCAGCCGTGGAAAAAGGAGTTCGCCGAGCTGCGCGAACAGATGTCGCTCCTTCGCGCTGTCGCCAAACGCTACGTATGGACCTTCACGGCCAACCCCATCTGGTACGTGCATACGCCGGAAATCGAAGCCCGGTACGGGTTGCGCAAGCAGGACCTGAAGCGCGCCGATATCGACATTCGCGATTGCCAGCTTTTGATGAGCGAACGCACTGCGCCGCCGGCGAAATGGAGCGGCGCCATCGAGAGTATACGACGCTATGATCGCGGCGAGCTTTCGCCGGATCAATTGTGCGACGCGTTCGGCACGCCCGGCCGTTGGTGGGTGCTGGGCTTGCTTGCGCATCCGCGCAAGCTGCCGCAATTTGCCGCCGTCGGCGCCGCCACCGCGCCCATCGACCGCGAGACCACGCACCACGGACGCGACGGCGCGTTGCGTTGGTTCCCCGTCAGCCTGTATGATCCGCGCGGCGTGGTGAACTGCCAGTACCTTTTCGATTGGCGCGCCACCAATGCGAGCGGCGCGCATTTTGCGACTTACGTTCATTCCACCGCCGCGCGCCGCGCCACGCTGCACCTTGGTTGGGACGACGTGGTGACCGTGCGCTGGAACGGCAAGATCGTCTTCGACACCCGCGACGATGCGCGCCAGGTCAAAGGCCTGCTCTATCTCGACAAGTACCGCTTCGAAAAACAGTTGCCCATCGAGCTAACGGCCGGCCGCAACAAGTTGGTCATCACCAGTACGAACGATCACGGCGCGTGGGCGTTTGATGTGCGCATCACCGGCGAAGACGGCGCGCCGCTCACCGGTCTGCGCTTCGGTCTGGAATAGTGAGCCGGTGCTCACCGTGATATCGTAATTAACTCCGCCTGAATAGGAGAGGTTCCGCATTATGTCACAGCATCAAGTTTCAAGACGCTATTTTTTTCAAGGGAGTCTGCTCGCTGGAGCGGTCCCACTGGCGGGCTTCGGCAGCGTGCCATCGTTGAAGTTGCTCGGCTACAAATCCCCCAACGAAAAGCTGAACATCGCCGCCATTGGCGCGGGTGGGAAGGGCAACGCCGATGTCGACGCTTGCTCCATCACCGAGAATATTGTCGCCCTGGCGGACCCGGATTCCAAGCGCGCCGAGCGCTTGTTCAAGAAGTATCCGAAGGTTCCCAAGTACAAAGACTTTCGCCAGATGCTGGACAAAGAGGGCAAGAATATCGATGCAGTCACGGTTTCCTGCCCCGATCACATGCACGGCACCGCCGCCATGTGGGCCATGGAGCGCGGCAAGCACGTCTACTGTCAGAAGCCGTTGACGCGTACCGTGTGGGAAGCGCGCGAGCTGACCAAGGCGGCCAAGAAATACAACGTCGCGACGCAGATGGGCAACCAGGGCTACTCGAACGACGGCACGCGCGAGTGCGCCGAAATCGTGTGGTCCGGCGATCTGGGCAACGTGAAGGAAGTGCACGCCTGGACCAACCGGCCCGTGTGGCCGCAAGGGCCCCAGGTGGTTCCGGTCGAAGCGCCCGTGCCGGAGACGCTCGATTGGGATGTGTGGCTGGGACTCGCGGCATCGCGTCCTTACAGCCCCGCCTATGTGCCGCACAACTGGCGCGGCTTTCCCGACTTCGGTTGCGGCGCCATCGGCGACATGGCCTGTCACATCATGGGTGCGCCCAACATGGCCCTGCGTCTGACCGCGCCCACCAGCGTCGAGTGCATACACCAGGAAGGCAAGAGCAAGTACACGTTCCCCCAAAAATCCATCCTGCGTTACGAGTTTCCCGCGCGCGACAACATGCCGGCGGTAACCGTTTACTGGCACGATGGCGGTTTGCTGCCGCCGCGTCCGAAGGGAATTCCGGAAGATGAAGTTCTCGGCGACGGTGGCCGCAACGGAAGTCTCTTCATCGGCGACAAGGCAATCATGACCACAGGCGAGTACGGCGGCAAGACGCGTCTGCTGCCGGCGTCCAAGATGAAGGACTACAAGCTGCCGCCGCCGCTGCTGACGCGCTCACCAGGCCACTATCGCGATTGGATTCGAGCGGCGAAAGGCGGCTCGCGCTCCTGTTCCGATTTCAGCGTCGCAGGTCCGTTTACCGAATGGATGCTGTTAGGTGTGCTGGCGCTCCGGTTCGAAGGCAAGCTGCTTTGGGACCCGGTAAAGATGCGCATCACCAATAACGCCGAGGCCAATAGTTGCCTCAAGCCGCAGTTCCGCAAGGGCTGGACGTTCGTCTAGGAATAAGTAGTTGCCGCAAGAGCATTACACGGCCTCCGGTTCAGGCATCGCCGCGCCGGAGGCCAATCCATTTTGGAGAGTCCCATGTTTGGTAAGTCGCTTGTGTTGTTGCTGAGTTTGGTTGCCGTTGTCTCGGCGGCGAGTGATGGATTTGTCACCGTGCGCGCAGGCTCGTTCCGCATGGCTGCGGTTGATGTGAGCGTGGAAGCGTTTGAGATGGCCGATCATCCCGTCACCAACGCCGAGTACCTCGACTTCGTGCGCGCGACCAAGCACGTGGCTCCACTGCATTGGACCGGTGGCGCGATTCCGGCCGGCATGGAGAACGCGCCGGTGATCTTCGTCAACCGCTTCGACGTTTACGACTACATGAAGTGGCGCGCCAAGCGTGATGGCCGTGTGTACCGTCTGCCGACGCCGGTGGAATTCGAATGGGCCGCGCGCGCCGGATCCGCCGATGCGACTTATCCATGGGGCACTGCCGCGCCCGCGGGCAAAGCGAACTACGATGCGGCGGGCGATCGCAAGCCCACCGAGTGGCGCAAGTATGTGAAGCCTGTCAAGAGCTATCCGCCGAACGCCTGGGGCCTTTACGATATGGCCGGCAATGTGTGGCAGATGATCTGGTTGGATCGCGCGGACGCGGACATGACTTTCGTCTACCGGCTTTCGCATCCCGCGCACAAGCAGGGCAGCATCGCGGGCGGCGCCTGGACGCGCGGCGAATACTATCTGCACTGCGGCGTGCTCGGCTACATTTCGGCCGGCATGCGGCAGCCTGATGCCGGGTTCCGCCTGGTGCGGCAGCCGGTGGGCGCCACGCATTTCGAACGTCAGGCGCGTCGCCTGGTGTGCGTGCCGTCGGGGGCAGGGAAGGTCTTCTTGAGTTGGCAACTGCTTGCGGGCGACGCGCCCAACGTGGGCTTCCACGTCTATCGCACTGTGCGCCGCGATTCGACCGGCGAACGTCTCACCAGTTCGCCCATCACAGACTCAACCAACTTCGTCGATACGTCCGCTCCGGACGGGCAGCGCGTCTACTACCGCGTGCGAGCCGTGCTCGCGGATGGCAAGGAAGGCACGCCTTCGGAGTGGGCCCCCATTACACCTTCGTCGACTCGTACAGGGTTGGTCGCCGTGTTCGAACCGACGCCCAAGCAAGGCGGCTTCTCGCCGAGCTTTGGCGATCTGGATGGAGACGGAGCGCTGGATCTGGTGGCGCGCTTGGCCAACGGCATACGCGAAACAGCGCGCGATCCCGGCGTGCCGGTCGAACTCGAAGCTTACACGAGTTACGGGCGCGCCCTGTGGCGTCGTCCATTGGCCTGGCACGACCACTGCTTCGGCAATCCGAACAATCTGCCGGTGGTGGTCTACGATCTGGACGGTGATGGCAAATCTGAAGTGATCGTGCGTTTGCAGGATGGCGACAAGCTCTATCTGGCGGTGCTGGACGGCATGACCGGCCGTGTGCTGCGCAAGACGCCGTGGCGCGAAATCGTCACCGATATCTCCGGCAGTTCGACGCGCGTGCACATGTCCATCGCGCGGCTGGACGGCCGCAATCCCGCCATCATCACGCAGACCGGGCTTTACGAAAACGAGATCCTGACCGCGTTCAAGGCGTCGGATTTGACGCAGATTTGGGAGTACCGCAGCTTCGCCGAAACCAACGGCAGCGGCTCGCATCACATCGACATCGCCGACGTGGATGGCGACGGCCGCGACGAAGTCTTCAACGGCACCATGCTGCTGAATTCCGACGGCACGTTGCGTTGGGCCATCTACAAGCAACATCCCGACATTGTCGCAGTCAAACATATTCTTCCGGGCGTGAAGGACCGCCAAGTGTATTATGCGGTCGAAAGCGGCACGCAGGCGGGCGCCTATCTGGTGGATGCCAAGACCGGGAAGATCATCTGGAAGAACAATCGCGAAAACGATCCGCGCTGGGTGCATGCGCACCTTGGCTGGGCAGCCGACATTTACCCCGATTCGCCCGGTTTGGAAATGATGACAAACCGCGACGGACATCCCTGCAAAGACACGGTTCTGTTTTCCTCCGACGGGAAGATCCTCATGAATCCATTCCCGCTCGGTTGGAAGCCGGTGAACTGGACCGGCGGCAAAGTGCGCGAGTTGATCTCGGGAGACGGGCGGCAACTGGGACGCTTCACCGGAAAGGGTATCGAGACATTGCCGATCGCCGGACCTAACGAACAGAGCACCGGCAGTTGCGGCATGGTGGCCGATCTGGCGGGCGACTATCGTGACGAAGTCGTGTGCTTCGGTGCGACGAAAGACGGCGGTCAAGCGTTGTACGTCTACACGAACACGGAGCCGATCGCGCACCGTGAGATAACGCGAACGGCCAGCCGCGAGTACCGCCTGTGGCTCGCGCGCAACTACGGCGGAGGCTATCCATCGTACTTCGAATGGGAGCCCGAACAGTAGGCAAGCTGCTATCTTGGTTGTAGTCTGCGCAACTGTAGAAGCCCGGGTGGCGAAATCGGCAGACGCAAAGGACTTAAAATCCTTTTCGCGGCAACGCGAGTGTGGGTTCAAGTCCCACCCCGGGCACCATTCGCTGTTGACTCGTTCTAGCTCGATGAGCGCTGCAAGGCTTGCCTGAGCGCGTCTCGCATCGTTGATTCACACTCCGGGGAGGCGATCCAACTGTAGTGGTCCTCGTAGCCTTCCGCTACCGCGCTCGCCGTTGGAATATAGCCCGGAGCGCATTCGCCGAACCCGAGCGTCATTACGAGCGAATCCGGCCGTATTTCTTGCGCCCAGAGTTGATACTGAACGAAAGTCTCCGCCGGCATGAGCACCAATTGCGCCGGACCGAAATCGATGGCGGGCACGTCGATCACGTGCCCTGCGTCGACCCGATCGAGCCAACTCAGTCCGAGAGCGGCGTCAAATCGCGCTAGCCGGCTTCGACGGCTGTCGGCGAGAATCCGCTGGTAGTCGTTACGGCTGAAGCCCGGCTCCCGGCGGGGAGCTAGTTTCATGGGCACGGAACGGAAGCCGATGCGATCCAGCGCCACGCGCCGCGTCGAGTTCCACGCGGCCAGCATGCCCTGATGGATGCGGCTTGCGAGAATGGGCCGGTTGTCCGGATTGCCGTCGTTGTAGCGGCCAGCCACCGTGTCGCCGCTACATCCTGTGAAGTAGATCTGGGCGATCTCCGGCACTTCTTTCGCGCGACGAGCGCGAGCCAGCCCCGGAAAGTCCCAAGAAACGTCGCCTTGGCCATAGAACGTCATCGGATGCGTGGAGTAACAACTCAGCGCGGCGACTGGGCGTTCTCCATTCCAGAAACTGATCGTCTTGAGCCAGGGATCGATGGTCCCTTCCGGCATGTTCCGCACCGTGGCGTCGCGCGTGGCGCTGGTCCGCCCGAACGATACCTTGCCGTTCGGCAGCGTATACCTGCGGTTCGAAGCCACTTTCTCGACTCTTCCCTGGCCCGTGCCGACGTGGGTAATCGGGCTCGATTGAGCAAGCGATTTCGAGAGAGCCGCCGCGACCCGTTGCAGAGCCCGTTCGTCGTAGTCCGGGTTGCAGAGATCCTCTGCAACTCCGTTCTCTTTCAGCAGGCGCTGCGCGACAGAGTCCGAATACGGCGCGTCGTGTTGGTGTACGCAACTCACCAGCACACGGTCCTTCGAAGTACCGGCGGCCTTCGCCAACACGGAGCGCCAGCGCTCATAGGATTCGTTGCGAATTTCGCACCAGTCAACGGCTACGACCACCAGCGGACGGCCACCGCCGATGAACACGACGCCGTGCGCCTCCAGCGGATCGGCGATGGATCGCGCGTGAACTGCATTGAAAAGCGGCGCGCCGATCGGCGGTGTTACATCGGCTGCGAAGCTGGACAACCGGAACTTTGGCGGCGTGAGCAGAGCCACCACAGCCCCCAACGCTTCGCGCCGATTCAGTGCGGCAGGTCGCATATCCGTTCCCTCCTCAGTAGAGGTATCTACCCGACAACGATTCCCTGATCTGATGCACCGTGGTTTCGGTGGCTTTCATCGCATCGTGTACGCGATAGTGCCAAGGTTCCGGACCGATGTCGCTCCGCCACTTTCGTATAGCGTTCACGTTTTCGCGGCCCGCGCGATCCAGATCCTCCAATGCCGAGCGCAGAGCCTGCTGACCGCCGGGCGTGGCGAACTCCGCGAAGTGCGCCAACTCGGCAACGCGATACAGCGACTTCGCGAGTGCGACATATGACATGACGACCTTGGTCTCATTCGCCAAATACGGATTCCGGAACTTCGACGCGATTGCCAGCGCGCGATTACACGATGCAAGCTTGGTGTCGAAGTCGGCCTGGTTCACGTAATAGCGGAAGATGCCTTCGCCCAACACCGGCCGCTGCCGCGATTGAATCATCTGGATGTACTTGCCCCAAGAATAGGAGATTGGGAAGTCGGAATCGTAAACATCGAATTCGACGGGTCCCATCAGCTCGGACCATTCGCCCACGGCTTCGGGATTCTCGATCCCTTCCCGCGTGGCCCAGGCAATACTGAACTCCTTCTCCGTCCGTCCGCGCACATTCCAACTCCATTCGGCGAGCGCGCTGATATTGAACCCGCAAGTCTCCCGGCCCACCCTGCTCCAGGCCATCATGGCGGCCGCGCCGCGGTATCGCCGTCCGGCGAGTTGCCCGACGTAATCCTTGATCCGATGCGCCGATGATTCCGGCACCATGAACTCCGGGGTCTCGACCCTGGCGTTGGCGGTGATGGGCACATCGTAGCTGCCAATCCAACGTCCCTCCAGCGCGTACTGATCGAGTAGAGGATTTCTGAAGAGATCTCTCGGCAGATGCGGAACCCGCTCCAGTTCGGTCGCGCACGCCCGCAGCACTTTCACTTCTTGCGGCAATTCGGCGAGGACCTTGTAGTAGCGGCCCGTGGTGGTCGTGGACAGGAATACGCGCAGGCCGAGTTTCGGGAATTCCCGCTGCGCGTCCCGCCACGCGGCCACGCAGGCTCTGGCCTCCAGTACCGCCTGACCCGTCGCGGCGGTGTCGGTGTGTTGGTCTTCCGCGGGACGCTCACTTAGCCAGCAGTTCACTTCGCCCGCGCCCTGAGCAGCGATCGAAGTCATCCACTCGGAAAGAACCTGACGCAGCAGGGGATGGCTGGCGTACGGCACACGGTGCCAATTTCCCTGTTTGTGCGCGGTGTAGCGGCCCGCTAGAGCTTCGTCGCCGAGCCCGGCAAGCTCGGGATAAGCCCGGTAGAGGCCGAGATCGTGCAGGAAGTTGAGATGCGTGATGACCGGTTGATACGTAAAGGCTCTCAGTTGCGCTTCCCGCAGTAGTTTCGCGTCGATCGTCACCGTGTTCTTTTTTCCGCGCTCCACCGGATTCAAAATGGAATGCGGCATCTCGCCGTAATTGAGCTTCATCGAAGCAAGCCACGGAATCCACTCCGCCGGCATGCCGGGCAGCGGTTCGTAGGCTTGCGGGAAGTTCCAGATTCCACGCTCTTCCATGTCCGGCCAATCCACGATTTCGGCGAGCGGTATGGAAACACTTGGTCCCGAGCAGCCATGTTCGAGAAGTTGGTGGACCGTCCTGGCGGCGTAATACACTCCCTTGGGATGGAGAGCCGTGAGCAGAAGCACACTTTCGCCTATTGGCCGCACCAGATAAGCCTGCTCTTTGTTCGGGACGCGGTCGAGCCGCCGTGCGGCATCCGCGTCAGCTTCCGCCCATTCGCCTTGTGAATCCACTACGCCCACCACGATCCGGAAGCGCTGGCCGGAGGGCGCCACGCCGGCTTTCGTTTTGAACAACTGCCCCAACTCCGCCGCCGCGTGGCGCTCGACCGGGCCTGCGTTACGCCGCAACTCGATCGCGATGTCTGTCACCGGCACGACGCACGCACGCTTGATCGCCACCTCATGCGGCAATGGAATCACGTGCCGAATCCAAATTCGTTCTTCTTGCGGTGTCAACGTGGCGATTTCAGCGCCGAGCGTTGCGGTCAGCGCCACGATCAGAATCGGCAAGCAGCGGTGTTGTCGTTCCATACCGTCCTCCTGAAGTTCAAAGGTGTGTTTCCCAAAGGTAGCTGCCGCGGTACGGACTGTCGTTTTCACACGCGCACATGACAGCATCCGGTGTCAGCGTAGCATCATGAACCTGCTGGCAGTGGCAAGCCACCGTCGTCGGGCGATCAGATCCGGGCAAATCCAGCGGTGCTCGACTTGGGTGTGCCAGTTTTGGTGAACACCGTACGTGAACGCGCTCATGAATCGACTCATTATAGGGAGACACGAAAGACAAAGCAAGCAAAAACGGTCGTTTTACATTAATTTCTGAATGGGACGAACTGTGCAACTACGATATTGACAGGGCGCGCGAGCGCCCTTATAATTTTCATTCATGAAACGGTTCCACGGCGGGTGCCGTGAAACAGTTTCCGCAGTCAAGTAGCGCAGGGAGTGAAGGACCAGATGCCAGCGAACATGAAGGATGTGGCCAAGAAGGCAGGAGTGTCGGTAGGTACCGTCTCGCGCGTTATCAATCAGAATCCGAACATAGATCCGGTCTTGCGGCAGCGTGTGGAGAAGGCCATCGCCGAATTGAACTACCGTCCCAACTGTTGGGCGCGAAGCCTGGTAAACAACTCGGCGCCTTGTATCTCGTTTGTTCTGAGCAACCGCAGCTTCGTGCATCCCGTGCACTCCCGGATTTTGCAGGGCGTGGAAGAGTATTGCGAGGAAGCCGAGTACTTCGTGCTCTTCTCGCGGTTTCGTTATCGCAGCGAGACTAAGCCCGACGACCTCACGCTGCCGCGGGTGCTGCGTAGCCACGGCATTGCCGAGTGCGTGATTCTGGCCGGTACGAATTACGACAACCTGGTCGAAGCGCTGGAAAAACAAGCCGTGCCGTACGTGCTCCTGGCCAACAACTTCTCCACGGACGGCAAGCGGGCGCCCGTGGATCAACTGCGCTGGGACGACGTTGGTGGCGCGCGCGCGGCCGTCGAGTATCTGATTGAACTGGGTCACCGGGACATCTGGTACATCGGCGACGTGTCAAGGCCCTGGCAGCGGGCTCCGCTGGAAGGCTACCGCCAGGTGATGGCGGAACACGGATTGGACGCGCGTGAACAAGCCACGGCGCTTTCGGACGACGACTTTGTCAACGGAAAAGCCAGCGTTGACATGATCATCGAACGGAAGCTGCCCATGACGGCGATCTTCGCGGACGCCGACGTGGCTTACGGCTCCTGGGAATCCTTGCGGCAGCATGGCGTCCGGGTTCCCGCCGACGTCAGTATGGTCGTGCTTGGAGAGCAGCAGGAATGGTCGCGCGTCGCTCCGCTCACCTACGTTGCCGTCGACTTGATCGACGCCGGACGCCGGTTAGCAAGAATGGCGATCGAGAAGTTGAAAACCCCGAAAGTGCGGTTACCGGAAGTTGTTGTTCCCATGGATTTGATCAAACGCGGCACGTGCCGGCCGCATTTACTCTCCGATACGGAAGCCGGCCAACCCGTGGGCACTTCTATCTACACTCCCGCGTAACTATCCGGCGCCGATTGAGGCGCCGGACGGAGCGCGGGTTAACCAAGAACGAGACATAGAGGATCGAACATGTACATCAACATCGACAGAACCAGCAGGATACGTGTGCTTGCCGTGATCGCCTTCCTGATGCTGCTCACCTTGACGCTCCACGGTCAGACCGGCTACGGCGTGGTCAAGGGAACCGTTCAAGATGCCAGCCGCGCCGCGATACCAAATGCTCAAGTCACCCTGACAAACACGCAGACCAATGTCTCACACAAGGGGGCTGCCTCGGGTTTCGGTATCTACTACTTCCCCAGCGTTCCTCAGGGACAATACCGGCTTGATGTGGAAGCCGCGGGTTTCAAACGATGGTCGGGCAATCTGACCTTGGGGGTGGGACAAACTGCTGTCATCGATCCCGTCATGGAAGTGGGCAGCACCGACACCAAGATCGAAGTGAAAGACGTCGCGCCGGTCATCCACACCTCCGGCATGGAGATCGGCGATGTGAAGGACGGCCAGCGGATTGACATGCTGCCGCTCAACTCGCGGTTGATCCAGGACCTCTATTATCTGACTCCCGGCATGGAGGACAGCAGCAGCCCGCGTGCCAATGGACTGAAGCTTGGTTCGGTGGAAGTGTTTCTGGACGGTTCGGCGCAAACGAATCCCGTACTGGGCTATCACAGCGAAGAACGTGTGGCTGGTTTGGGATCGATTGCCGAGTTCCGCGTCGAAACGAATGGTTCCGACGCGCGCTACTCCAATCCAGCGTCGGTTACGCTCGTCACGAAGAGCGGCACGAACGACTTCCATGGCGACCTCATGGAGCAGCACCGGAACAACTCCGCCGGTTTGAGGACCCGCACACGCCAGGATGGCAACGCGGCGTCCAAGTACATCAGAAACGAGTTTTCGATTTCCTCCGGAGGACCGCTGTATCTTCCCAAGCTCTACAACGGGCGGAACAGGACTTTCTGGTTCTTCAACTATGAAGGCGGCCGTATGGTGAGCATGGGCAGCTTCCGCCAGACGACCGTCCCGACGGCCGCGATGTGGGGCGGCGATTTCAGCCAGATCATCGACACCAGCGGCAGGCAGACGCATATCTACGATCCGCTTACGACCAACAGTCAAGGAATCCGGCAACCGTTCGCGGGCGACATTATCCCGGCGAACCGGATCAACGCGATGTATACGAAGCTCGGCAAAATGACCATTGCGCCGTCGCGGCTGACGAATCCATACCAGGGGACGAATTTCGATGCGCAATATCCGTATCTGCGCAATGACGATGTCTGGTCGCTGAAAGGCGATCATCGCATCTCGGACAAAGACTCGCTTTCGGTCCGCTTTACCAGCAGCAGACAGCCGGCAACCGTTCAAGGCAACAACTCCGGGCTCGGATTCCCGGCGCGAGACCTTGCCAATCCATTCGGCAGTGGCGCGTATCTCACGGAGCGAAAGTCCGGGTCGTTGACGCAGACCCACATCTTCTCGCCATCGCTGTTCAGCGAGCTGCTACTCACGGCCAGCGTCGAACACCGCGATACCGGCTCACTGGCCGATGACGTCCCCTACGCCAAGGAATTGGGACTGCCGACGCCGTTTTCCTATACCGGCTGGCCCAACATTTCGGCGGGATTCATTTCCTGGAGGTGTCCGGACCTCACCAACCAGCACCTGGCGCGCTACTCGCTGGACGAGAACCTGACGTGGCTCAAGGGCAAGCATTCGGTGAGATTCGGTGGCAGGCTCCGTTACGGCTATTACAACATACGGAACTTGGCCACTCCGGCCGGGTCGGCGACGTTTGGCGCGACGTGGACCGCGCTCTACGACCCCGTCAGTGACTCAACTGTATCTCGCACCGGAGACGGTCTGGCGGCGATGGCCCTGGGCCTGCCCACCAACTTGAGCATTCGTTACAACCGCGAGTACTTCTACTTAAAAGAACCTGAAGTCGCGTTCTACTTCAACGATAGTTGGAAAGCGACGCGGCGTTTGACCCTGGAACTTGGGCTGCGCTGGGATCGATTCGCACCGGCCACCGAAAAATACAACCGTTCCATGAACGTGGACCCTGACACCATCGCCGGGAAGTTCCAGGTGATCACCCCAGGGAACACCGGTGCGGATCAGATGAACATCCCGCAGTCGGTATTGGATTCATGGGCCAAGCGCGGATTGACGTGGACGACGGCTCAGGCGGCGGGCTATCCCGCCAACCTTCTGGCGGTGGACAACAATAATATCGAGCCGCGCCTCGGCCTGGCTTTCAAAATCACCGACAAAACCGTCCTGAGGGCAGGCTACGGAGAGTATTTCTGGACCACGCCCGTGAACCTGGTCCAGCAGCGGTCCACGAACAATCCGCCGCTCGTTCTTACGTTCACGAACGATATCGGCACTCTCAACGGTGTCAACCGCACTAACCGGATCACGCCGCTGCCGGAGTATTATGTCGGGCAGGCCGCGATCAACACCGCCGGTGTGGTGACACTCTCCTCCAATGCGCAGTCCGCCGTGGCGCTCGACGGGCGGAACTGGAAGGACGATCGCGTACAATCCTGGCACTTCACCATCGAACGTGAACTTCCGCGCAATACCTCGCTGCGGCTGAGCTATCAGGGCAATCACGCTCGGGACCTTGAGCAGAACTATAATCTGAACTCAACGGAGCCGGCCTTCAACTACCAGGCGCGCACGGGCACGCTGCGTCCGTCGAACACCGACCTTCTGCGCGTCAATCCCAACTGGTCGCTCTCGGCCACGAACAAGACCGGCTACTCGAACACGCACAGTCTCCAGTCCGAAGTGAATAGGCAGTTCTCGAATGGACTTGCCTTCCAGTGGTACTACGTATTCACGCGTAGCTTGTCCACAGTTAGCCAGACCGTGCCCGAGAACTTCCAACTCATCGGGGCCCCGAGCATGACCTACGATCAAAGGCTTCGGCTGGGATATTACAACGACGGCACCTTCCGGCCGCACGCGATGCGGTGGAACGGTGTGTACGATCTGCCTTTCGGCAAGGGAAAGCACTTCGCCAGCAACGCCTCCGGCGTGCTCAATCAACTGGTTGGCGGTTGGCAAGTGGCCACGATCGGTTCCTGGACCAGCGGCAGTTGGCTCGGCGTCGGGTCCTCCTACCTCTTCGGCGATCCCACGCTCAGCTCCGACCAGCGCATGCTGCTGACCTTCAATGGCCGCCCGCAACTACTGTACTGGCGCGGCGACTTCGACCCCACCCTGGCGTCCAACGTTTCCCAGGAAGCTCTGCAGAAACTGGTGCCCGTCGACCGGAGTCAGCGGGTGTACCGTCCACTGGGGTCGAGCTTCGACAACAAACTCCCGCAAACGCTCGCCAACGGTACGGTCGTTTCAACGAGCATCACGGACCTTACCAATTGGAACGCGAAGAACTTCATCATCGGGCCGCGAGCCTGGAATACCGACCTTTCGTTCTTCAAGAACATCCGCTTCACCGAGAAGTTGAAAGCGCGCTTCACGGTCGATTTCTTCAACTTCTTTAATCATCCGAATGACGGGACTCCGAACACCACCACCGGGCTGGTGGACCTCAGTACGCAGGCGAACGAGCCCCGCATCATTCAGTTCTCGCTGCACGTAAGCTGGTAAAACGGGCCGGACGATGCGTCGAAGAGCGTTTCTGGAAGCGGGCGCCCAGGTTGTAGCGGGCTTGGGCGCAACTTGTTTGCCGGCCAGCGGCCTGCTGGCGAAAGAGGTGGCTGGATTACCCGCGGAACTCTCACTCGATGGTGAATGGGAGTTCACATATACACCGCCCGCGGCCACCTCGGAGTTGGAGATTCCGGCATCGGACGCCTTCGACGCTCGCATCAGTGTCCCCGGACACTGGGACGAACAGTACGATCGTTTCAAGACGTCGAAGTGGTGGCCCACGGCCAGCTTCGAAACCAGCCTAGAACCGGTGAAGTTCCTTTACGGCACCGGTTGGCACCGCAAGACCATTGATGTCCCGGCGGCCTGGAAAGGCTGCGCTGTTCTGTTGACCATCGGCTGGGCCGTCGGGACGATTCACGTTTGGCTGAACGGCAAGAAAGTCGGAAGTTACGACTACGGCGTCTACACTCCTTATGAACTCGATCTGACCGAGTACGTGGTTACCGGTCAACCGAATGAGTTGATCATCGCTGTGGACAACACCGGTAACGTCGGCGCGGACGCGGCCGAAGGCGGCTACGGCAGCGCCCGCGAAGACCGCAAACGCTTCGCCGGAGGTTGGGCCTACATCGGACACGCGGGCCAGGCCAGCGGAATCGCGCGATCCGTGAGCCTGAAGGTCTCCGGCGGTCCCGGCAGGATCTCGGATATCTATGTGCGGCCCGGCGCCGACTTGGCCGAAGCTGTATGCCAGGTGGAACTACATCTCGCCAAATCGGGCCGGCAGCTCGGTGCTTCCAAGTTGCTCTGGGAAATCCACGGTGAAGGCAAGGTGCTCGCAAGCGGCACGTTGCAGGTGCCGGATTTCGAGGGGCGGCACCAGCTTGAGTGGCGCACACGTGCCAGCGGTCTCAAACCCTGGAGCGTAAGCGAACCGAATCTGTATTGGGTTCGAGTGCGTTGGGTCGCGGCCGGGGCCACGCAGGACTCCCACCGCCAGCGTTTCGGTTTGCGGCGATGGACTTTCGAAGGCCGGAAACTGTTTCTCAACGGAAAGCCGATCTACCTTAGAGGAGCCTTCGGGGTTTACTATTTCCCCGTCGAGTGCACCATCCCCACCTCGAAGCAATATTGGCTGCGAGTTCTCCAAACTGCCAAACAACTCGGAATGAACTTCGTCAACTTCGCGGCGCGGGTGTGTCCCATCGAGATGATGGAAGCCGCCGACGAACTGGGCGTTGTTCTGCAATGTGGCGACCACATGACCGTCCTGCGGCCGTACCGCAGTTACTACCAGGAAGTGTGGACGCCGATCGTTCGTTGGACGCGCCGCTATCCCAGCATGGCTATTTACGGCTTCGGCGGCGAACGCGATTACGACGACGGAATCATCGAACAGTATCAGAAGCAGCACGACCTGATCCGCTCTCTCCACCCCGAATCATTGGTGATGCCTCAGCAGGCGATCCGCGGCGTCGACTATGCATTCGACGCGAAGAGCAAGCCGTCGCTCACCATGGAACCATTTCCGCACCACGCGGAGCGGCTGGCTCGATACCGTTTGACGTGTGAGTTGTACGGACACTATTCGGGTGGTGCCTTCGGCTATGAGTACTTTTCCACTCCGTGGCGAACCATGGAGAGACGTTTCGCCATTTACGACCGTCCGCTTGTCGCGCACGAACTCTTCATGGGCATGACTTATCTGAATCCGGATAACCGGAATAAGTACACCGGCAGGATTCCCCCAGATATGTACGACAAGCTGGGCAGAGATCTGGCCCAAGCCGGACTAAGTGATCGCTGGCGGACTTACTTCCACAATAGTTCGCAGCTTGTGCGTATTTGCAGAAAGTACTGTCTCGAGAAGGTTAGGAAGTGCGACGGGCTGGCGGGATTCGAATTCCTGGGTATGACGGACCAGCACTTCATGCCGCATTACACGACGGGAATTCTGGACGAGTTTCTGGGGTTGAAGCCGGGCGACACCATGGAACGCATTCGCCGCTACAACAGCGACGACGTGTTGCTCCTGGACTACGCCGGCGACAGTATCAACCGTTCCTTCTGGGCAGGCGATCTCTTTGAAGCCGAAGTGTTGCTGTCCGAGTATTCGCGAGGCGCGCTTCAAGACGCGCGTTTGCAGTGGACCTTAAAGGCCGGCGAATCCATTCTTCGAAAGGGTGAAGCAAAACTGGTCGGCGCCCGGCCAGGCGCGGTTACGAAGATTCATGCGCTGCGCCTGGAGTGGCCCGAGGTAAAGGCAACCACGCGGTTCAACTTGGAGCTACGGCTTAAGCACGCAGCCGGTGAGGTTTTGAACGATTGGGATTTTTGGGTGTTCCCGAAAGCCGCGCCGCCAGCGGTCGAAGCGGTCGCCGATGCGAAGTGTCTCGCGCTCCGCTCCCGTTACACGGCGCTCGCACCGCTGGACGCCGTACCAGCCCGCAATTTACGAATCGTCTCCAAGCTAACTCAGGATGAGCTTCGCCATCTGGAAGACGGCGGAGACGTCCTGCTGTTGGGGAGCGCGCCGTTCCAGGTGAATTCCGCCTGGAAGTCTTTCAAGCCGGGACTGGGCGGCCGCCCCCAGCACAACGTTGGGTCAGTGATTCGCGAGCATGCGATCTTCGCGGGCCTGCCGCACCAAGGGTGGGGCGATTGGCAGTTCTATCCTCTTCTGGAAGGCGCTCCGGCAATCCTGCTCGATAAGATCCCCTTGACCGGTTTCGCCCCCATTATTGAGATCATCAGTTCGGCGGCCCACGTGCGGAAACAGGCCGTCATCTTCGAGATGCGCGCGGGGCGCGGCCGGCTCCTGGTTTCCACCTGTAAGGCGGATATCGAGAATCCGTCCCGCGTTACTCTGCTGGATGGGATACTCGGCTACATGCGAAGCGATAGATTTCAACCTCGTGAGACGCTGAATCTGGATGTGCTGAGATCGCTCCTTCAGGGCAAGGGGTGACATGAATCTCCGCATTGTGGCCCCACTCGTCGTAATCGCCGCACAGATGGCGGCGCAGACGCCTGTTGCGCGCGAGATACAGATTGTCAGTTCGCGCGACGGGGTTCAACAGCCCGCGCTCTTCCACGTGCCGGCCGGCGGCGCGCCGGCGCCGTTGTTGGTCTGTCTCCACAGTTGGGCTAGCAATTACAAGTCGGCCGAATACATGAGGGAGATCCTGGAAGGTTGTCAGAGTCGCGGGTGGATCTTCCTGTCGCCGGATTTCCGCGGACCAAACAAACGGCCGGAGGCATGCGCCTCGAATCTTGCGGTGCAGGACGTGATTGACGCCGTTCAATACGCAAAACAACACGCCAATGTGGATCCCAGGCGTATCTGGCTTGTGGGTGGTTCCGGCGGCGGACACATGGCGCTCATGATGGCAGCCAGGGCGCCCGGTTTGTGGTCGGCGGTTTCGGCGTGGGTCCCCATTTCCGATCTGGCGGCGTGGCATCAGTTTTCGAAGGAGCAGGGCTTCTACTACTCGAAAATGATGGAGTCTTGTTGCGGCGGCCCGCCGGGGAGTCCGGCGGCGGATCAGGAGTTCAAGCTCCGTTCGCCGCTGTTGCACCTGGAGAAAGCCAAGTCGGTGCGTATCGACATCGAAGCGGGCATCCACGACGGTCACAACGGCGCGGCCGTGCCGATCAGCCACTCGCTACGAGCGTTCAACGCCCTGGCGCGCGCCAATGGCCAATCGTCGAGTGCCCTTTCGGAGGACGAGATCCGCGTGATGACCGGCGAAGAGCGAATTCCCGAACACCTCGCACGCCAGAGAGAGGACGAAAGCGGGAGAAAGCACCGCATCCTGTTCCGGCGTTCAGCGGGTCCAGTTCGGTTGACAATCTTCGACGGTGGTCATGTCCTTGACCCGCAGGCTGCTCTGCACTGGTTCGATTCGTTGGCTTCCACCGCCAATCCCGTCTGGTACAACCACGCGGTGAAGCTCGATTTCAAAAAGAGCGTGTGGTATCGGATCAATGCCGGTGAGTGGACTTCCGGCACAGAAGTCAACGTCGCGCAGGAAGGCATCAACAAGGTGAATATCCGCAAGACGCGTGAGGCGGCGGAAGAAGAAGTCCGCGAAGTTCGCATCGACCTTTCCGCGCCGGTGACCAGATTGATCACCGACCCGCCTCTGGAGCAGGAAGGCGGCGTCTATTTTGCCCAACCGGAAACGGAGTTTCGATTGGAAGCGACCGATCGCGGCTCCGGCGTGGCCAGCGTCGAGCTTTCGTTCGGTGACGGGAAGTACGTCGCCTATCGAGGCCCGTTCAAGCTACCCGAGGGCTCACACGACCTGCGTTGCCGGGCGACGGACGCCGCCGGCAACCAGAGCATCGTCATGCAAGGAGAGTCGCTAAGCGGCGGCAGTACGAGTGCCCTGTCGATTGAAATCAAGTAGCCGTTGTACTCCTGGTTGAGAGACGAGTCCACAGCGGAGTACTTCAGCTATCGCCAGAGAAAACGAACACGCCGCAGGTGTGATTGTCTGTGCACCTGTGAGTACTCGATCCTACGTAAGAAAAAGCCACTCAGCAAGCTCAAAATCCTTTTCGCGGCAACGCGAGTGTGGGTTCAAGTCCCACCCCGGGCACCATTCGCGCCGGCGCTAGTCCCGGCGCAGCCAGCCGCCGGGATTGAACGTCATGATTAGGGCTTCGCGGGTCAAGTCCTGGCGGAAGCCGGCTCCCGCGGGCTCGGACAGGAACTTGCGAACCGCTGCGAGCGGCCCGGGTCCTTCCTCCGGCTGCGTGGGTACGCCGTCGATATGCGTGTCTTCTACGATCAGGTATGAGCCGCGCGGAACCATGGGCGCGTATGCGTGCAGTTCGTCCAGCACGTGCCGCATGCTGTGGTCGGAATCAAGTACCACCAGAACCTTACGGCCTTTGACGGTTTGCGCGATTTTGGAGACGATTTCCTTGTCGGTCGAACTGCCCTTCAGGAACGTGACGTACTTCTTCCATAGAGGGTGCTGCGACGCGGTCTGCGCGAGGTCCTGCATGTCGACAGTAATCACTCTGGACGCTTCCAGCCCCATGCCGTTCAAAGTGTGAGCCCAGTAAGTGGCCGACCCGCCGCGCCATGTTCCCGTCTCCACGATGAAGTCCGGCCGGACTTCATAGATGATCTGCTGCATCATCCACAAATCCAGCGGGTTCTTTTCGATCTGGATGCTATGGAAGAACATGTGCTGCCAGACCGGGACATCGTGAAACAGCTTCATCATCTCGTGCTGCTTCTCGACGCTGAGCTTCAAATCGCGCCTTCGCAAAAGAGCCTGGTAACCGGCGTGGGCCATTTTCAGTTGGTACTCGCGATCGGCTTTGTTGGCCTCTGGCGCGACCAGGCCGACGCCGACGGCGATCACGCCCTTGGCTTGGCCTTGAGCATCCTTCCAGACCTTGTCGACGGAAAACTCCACTTCGACCGGCTTACGCTGTAGCGCTTTGGCGGGGACTTCGCGATAGAAGTTGAATCGGCCCGTGGTCCGGTACTCGGTGCTTCCCAAATTGGTGCCGTTGACCTTCGCCGACAGCGTCACCGATTTTGCGTCCTTCATCAACTCGACGGGCACCGCGAAATCCAGGCTCAAGACCGTGCGCTGGGAACCCTCCGGCGGATCGAGCGCCACGGCGAAGGTTTGGGCGGTCCACTTCCACCCTTGCGTTCCATCGTAGAATCCGCGCAACAGCCGGTCCTTGTACACGGGGTCGGCGACGCCGAATTCCGGGACGTAGATCTTTTCGGGGCTCCGTTCCACAACTTCGTGCGCGGCGGGCGACGGGCTTTCGGCACGCTTGGCGTGGCAACCGGCCAGCACAAGCAACGCGAGGAAAATGATGGCTTGTTTGGACACGAGTCTGATCACGCGGAGCGTGAGTGAGAACTTCGCCGAACAAGAGTGTGTCGATGACGATTGGCGCACCGCACTATGTTAACCAGTGCCCCAGTCTTCGTCAATTCATGATTGAGTTCCTCCCGTTGGCGCTGTTTGCGCCGTTCATCTTGTGTCTGTATTGTTCTACTCGCATAGAGCGAGTGAGACGTCGTGCGCCACTACTGTTTGACTTCAAACGTCTCCCTCAAACGGATGTCCCGGCTGCTTGCGCCGAGCATCACTTGGAAGCTTCCTGGTTCGACCACTGGCTTCAGGTCGCGGCCGAGAAACGACAGATCTTCCGGTGCGAGAACGAATTCCACCACACCGGATTCGCCCGGTTGCAGCCGGATTTTGCGGAACCCGCGCAACTCCTTCACGGGCCGCGTGACACTGCTGATGGTGTCCTGTAAATAGAGCTGGACGACTTCGGCGCCGGCGCGCGGTCCAGCGTTGCGTACGGTTGCCGATACCTTCACGTTCTCGCCGGGCTGTACGGTGCGTGGTTCGATCTTCAGGTCCGCGTAATCGAAACGCGTGTAGCTCAGGCCGTGGCCGAATTCCCACAGAGGCGTGGCCGGCATGTCCACGTAGCCACGTCCGGCAGCGCGCTCCGCCTTGGTGTGTTTGTAGTTGTAGTACATCGGCAATTGTCCCGAGTGCCGTGGAACGGTCACCGGCAAACGGCCGCTGGGATTGCAGTCGCCGAACAGAACGTCGGCAATCGCGTCACCGCCGCGTTCGCCGGGCAGCCAGGCCTCGACAATCGCCGGGACGTGTTCGGCGATCCAGCGAACCGAAAGCGGACGCCCGTTGATCAGCACCACGACCGTCGGGGTTCCGGTTGCCGCCACGGCTTTCACCAGGTCTTCCTGCATACCGGAGAGATCTAGGTTCGCCACATCCTTGCCTTCGCCGTTGGTGTAGCGCGACTCGCCCACCACCACAATCGCCACCTCGGCCGCGCGCGCCGCCTGTTCGGCTTCGCGTATCTGGTTCAGCTTTACGCCGGTCACGTCGCAGCCTTTTACGTGCGCGATTTGTGCATTCGCTCCGAGCTTGTGTTGCACTCCGCGGAGAACCGTGACGATCTCCTGAAGAATCGTCTTAGAGGTGTAGTCGCCGAGTTGATTGCGCGCGTCGTCGGCATTCGGGCCGATGACGGCGATGCGGCGAATGTCCTTCGACAGCGGCAGCAGGCTCTTCTCATTCTTCAGCAGCACGATTCCTTCGCGCGCGACATCCAAGGCGAGCTCGCGATGCTGCGCGCGCGGCACGCCGTTCATCGCATGCTCGGGATCAACGTAGGGTTTCTCAAACAGGCCCAGACGGAACTTCACGGTGAGGATGCGGCGCACCGCGCGATCCACAAGCGCTTCCGGGACACGGCCCTGCTTCACCGCCTGAATCAAGTCGAGCATGTAGGCCGGCTCATGCGAGATGCCGACGTCCACGCCTGCTCGCAGCGCCTGCTCGCCGGCTTCCATTTGCGTGGATACCGTGTGCTCGTCGAGCAGCGTGGACAGCCCGCGGCCCTCGCCCATCACGATACCTTCGAACCGCAACTCATCCCTCAGGATGGACGTGAGTAGTTTGCTCGATGCGTGCGTGGGAACGCCGTCGATGGCTGGATAGGTGGCCATAACGCCGAGCGCGCCCATGCGATGGATGCCGGCGACCCAGGGCGGTAGAAAGACTTCACGCAGCGTGCGCTCGGAGATTTCCATGGCGCCGCGTTCGAGTCCGCTGACAGGCTGGCTTTGTCCCGGATAGTGGCACAGACCCGCCATCACTTTGTCCGGAGCGACAACGTTGCCGCCCTGTGCGCCACGCACAATCGCTTCGGCGAAGCGCGAGCACATGTACGGGTCTTCGCTGTATGCTTCCTGATTGCGTCCCATGCGCGGGTCGCGAATCGGCTCCACCACCAGTGTGTGTAGTTGATGTATGCCCACCGCGCGCGCCTCGCGGGCCGCCGCGGCGTAGATGCGTTCCACCAGTTCGGTGTTCCAGGTGCTCCCAATGGCCGGGCCTTCCGGAAAGATGGTGCCGCCGGAGCACATCAGTCCGTGTGTGCCTTCCTCGGTTTGTAGCAGTGGGATCTTCAGCCGCGTGCGCGTGAGCGCGATGCGCTGCAGTTCGTTGAAAAACTCGGCCTGCTGGCGCGGCCCTTTGGGCAAGATGTTGTCGGCGGCGGTGAACAATCCGCCACCGGGACCAAGTCCGGCGAGATGCGTGCCCGCGGCGAAGCGGCGGCTGGCTTCGGTCTTCACCTCGACAAAGCGCATCTGATTGCCGCCGGTGTTGGTGGCGCCGCCGCCCATTTCCTCGCGGTAGACGCAAGGCATGTTCATCTGCCCGACTTTCTCTTCCAGCGTCATGCGCGCCAGCAGATCATCCACGCGTTTGTCGACGGGGAGCCGCGGGTCCAGATACGGTTGCGCGAAAGCACAAGCGGCGACAAGCGAAACGAGCCACTTCACTGTTGGTTCTCCTCGAACATCTCCAGGAACGAATTCACGATTGATTTTTCGGCGCAGCCCGGCTTCACCTTCGTTACCCAAATCTCGTAGCTCACTTGAGCGTAGGCATCGTCGTCGGGAATGTAGCCGCTCGCTCCGTTGGCGTGCGTCACCATGAAGGTGCGCGAGAAGGGCGATTCGCGCTTGAGGTGCTCTCCGATGCCGGTCAGCACCTCACCCGACACGCCGGCCAGCGCGATCGGGCCAATCTGCACAAGAGACAGGCGTATGTTCACGGGTTCGGAATCGGCGAAAGCAATCCGGTTCTCGTGCGGTTTCGAATCCGTTGTCATCTTGCGGCCAGGACAGCTCACCACGCGCTGCGACGCTTTCAAGGGAGCGCGCGCCGAGGTGCGAATGGAAGCCGCCACGCGCACGACTTCTTCACCGAGAATGCGGCCCAGGATGGCGACCTGTCCGAAGTCGTTGCCGGGTCCGTAGATGGCGTTCTGGTCGCCCGAAGCCGCGCTGGTCCACAGCGCCACCACGTTTCCCCCGAGCGACTGTTCGACGAAGCGTTCGGCTGCGCCCGGAAGGTCGCCCGTGATCTCGTAGTTGCGCGGCCCCATGACGGTGCCGTGCACGGCGTAATTGATGAGGATGGCAAGCGGTTCTCCGGCGAGCGTCTCCACCTTGATCACACCGACGGTCTTATCGGAAGGTCCCTCGGGATTCACGCCCAGCCCCCATCCACCGGATGCCTGCCGCGCGCGGCGGTTGGTATTCACGAAGGCCTTACCGATGCCGGCTCCAACACGCGCCGCAACCAACGCTGCTTTCGCCTGACGCACCGCCTCTGCTGCCCGGTCTTCGAGCGTGGTGCGCCACTGGTTCCTGCGTGATTCGAATTCCGGCTTCACCGGTCCAAGCGAAGGCGCGCCGTGCGTATGTGTCGCGGCCAGCAAGATCGCATCGGCCGGGATGCCGTTGTCGCGCGCGATGCGCTCGGTGAGGCGCGCACGGAAATCCTCGGTGACGAACAGCATGTCGAAACTAAAGATCGCGACAGTGTTCGCGCCGTCGTTCAATACCAGCGCGCGCACAAACAAAGGATCGTGGATCTTCTTGTGGCCGTCCACGCGCGAGCCGTAGCCGGACGTCGCCAGCGCGGCATCCGCGGCCGGCGTGATTTCGACACGTGCCGCGCCGGCGCGCAAAGCGGCCACCGAATACTGCGCGCACAACAACCCAAGGCAAAGCAGCAGTCTCATGACAATACCCTCTCGAAAGCAAGAATGATTTCGTCTTCATCCTGTTTGGTGAGGCAGGATGGGACCGGCAACAGGACGCTTCGCTCAAAAAGACTGTCGGCCGCCGGGCACGCGCCCTTGCGATAGTCCCGCGCGAGACCCGCGTTTTCCGACAAGCTCCACGCCAGACCGCGGTGCTCCACAAGGCTGTGGTTGTTGTAGTACAGATGCAGCCCCCAATCGGTCATGACGATGTTGGATAGGCCTTGTGGGAACGTCACAATGCCCTGAGCTCGCAAAGCATCGCAAACCTCGCGCGCGCGTTGCGGCGTCGGATAAGTGGTGATCAGAAAACAACCGGTGTCGCCGTTGGGGTCCGCGACGCGGCGCGTGCGGACCTGATCGAAACGTTCGATCGCTTGGCGGATGCGATACTTGCTGCGCCGCATGGCCGCTATCGTATCCGGGAGCTTGGAAAGTTGCACGCGCAGAACCGCCGCGCGAAGTTCGTCCATGCGATAGCCGCGGCCCCAGCTTGCTCCCGGATCGTCGAAGGCCAATCTGCCGCTTTCGTCGCGCGGATAACCCAGATCGTGGCTGGCAAACGCCTTGCGGTAGAGGTGCTCGTTATTGGTGGCCACCATTCCGCCTTCGCCCGCCGTCATGTTCTTGTTCATCTGAAAACTGAAGATCGACATGTCGCCTAATGTACCGGCGCGGCGTCCGTTCACCGAGCCGCCGGCGCACTGCGCGCAGTCTTCAATCAGGAACAGCGAACGCCTGCGCGCAATGGCCGCCACGGCTTCCACGTCGCCCGGCGCGCCGCTCATGTGCACCATCACGATGCCGCGCGTACGCGGTGTGATGCAGCTCTCAAGCTTTCGCGGATCGATGCAGAAAGTGTCGTCGATATCGGCCAGCACCGGGATCGCTCCCAGGTTCACAACTGCCGCGGCCACTGACACCCACAGGTACGCCGGTACGATCACTTCCTGGCCCGGCGCCACGCCCAGCGCCGAAAGCGCCGTGTGCAACGCTCCGGTCCCGCTGCTCACCGCAAGCGTATGACGCACACCTAGGAAGCCGGCAAACTCCCGTTCGAGTTGGTCGACTTCGCGCTGCAGCGCGATGCCATAGTAGCGGAACAGCGAACGCGACCGCAGCACGCGCACCGCCGCTTCCACCTCGCGTTCGTCCATGTGATGTACGCCCGGAAATTCCAGCGGCAGTGGCTCCGTGCGCGCGGGCTTCTCGATGATCATGTCTTCAGTCCTTTCTTTCCGTGCTCGTTGATTTGCGCCATCCCGCGTCGTCCAATACGTGATGGTCACCGAGGAAACTCTCGATGGCCCGCTGCACGCGAATCGTGTCAGCGTCGCTCCATTCAAAGCGTCCATGCTTTCCGCCGGGAATGGTTACCAGACGATTCGGCACGCGGGTTTCGGTGAGCGCCTTATGCAGTTTCACCGCGTGAGAGTACGGAACCATCTGGTCAGCATCGCCGTGAATGCTCAGTACGGGCGGCATGTCGGGCCGCACGTATGTGATGGGCGACAGGCGGCGGGCGAGTTTCAGCATGTCCGGCGCGCCGCGCAGCCACTTCAGTGCGGAAGCATTCTGGCTCTCGATCGACTCGGCAAGATCCGTGACACCGTAGTAGTTGATGATGGCCGCGGCGTGGGGCGGCGGCACCTCCGGACAGTCGAAGCCCACCGATGAATCCAGCATTCCGGTGAGCAACGCCAGATGTCCGCCGGCGGATCCACCGGTGACGACAATGCGTTTCGGATCGATGCCGTATTTCGCCGCGTTCATACCCACCCAGCCGAATGCGCAACGGCAATCTTCCACCGCCGCGGGCGCCGGCGCCACACCCGAAAGACGGTACTGCACGCTCACCACGCGCATGCCCAACTCGAGGTAGGGCAGAAACCAGAGCACGTATTGCTCCTTGCTGCCGTTGGCCCATCCTCCGCCGTGGATGTACAGCACGGTTGGCCCCGGGCGGCGATCGTAACGGAAGTACACATCCACTTTGAGCGGCAGCGCGCCAGTGTGCTTGTAGACGACGTCGCGTTCGATTTTGAAACGGTTGCCGATCAGCGACGCCCAGTCCCGCGCCGCGCCAGAATCTTCTGCGGCCGCGGCGGCGAAACTCGCGGCCAGCAGAAAAAGAGTTCTTGACGATCTGGGTAGTATGTTCATAATATGAACATGAATGTTTAGTCTGGTGGCATATTTTTAGAGCTTATGACTGCGAATGTCAAGAAGAAAGTGGAGCCGGCCGACCGCTACACGGTGGGGACTCTGGAGAAAGGCCTGTCCGTTCTGGAGGCGCTCGAGAAGGGGCCGGATCAGCTCACCATTCAGGAGATCGCGCGCGTTACTGGCATCCAGCGAGCGGCGGTTTTTCGTCTGCTCTGCACATTGGAGCGCCGCGGTTATGTGATGCGGCTGGAGAACAAGAAGTACCGGGCGACGTCACGCCGCCGCCGCATTCTGATCGGCTATTCCGCGCCGCTTGCGGGAACGCAGTTTCGCGTCGACCTGGCCGAGAGCTTGCGGAAGGCAGCGTCGCGGGCGAGCGTCGATTTGTTGATACTCGACAACCCCGAGGACGACGTTGAAGTGGCGCAGCAGAATGCGCGGCAGTTGCTGGAAGCGCGGGTCGACGTTGCGATCATGTTCCAGCCGATCGAGCGGATTGGCCACATCGTCGGTGACCGCTTCGCGCAAGCCGACACGCCGTTCATCACCATCGAAGTTCCGGTGCCGGGCGGCGTCTATTTCGGCGCCAACAATTTCCAGGCCGGCAAGATGGCCGGACGAACGCTGGCGCGTTTTGCCGAGGATAAGTGGCAAGGAAAGTTCGATCGCCTGGTGTTGCTCGAATCTTCTTCGGCCAGTTCCAATGTGCAGGCGCGGTTGGCCGGCGTGGTGGTGGGCGTGACGGAGACGTTGGGCGCGATCGCCGGCAGCCACGTCGTGCACCTGGACGGATTCCTGCACGAGGACTCCGGCCGCCGCGCCATGGCCGAGTTGCTCGCCGGAGTGCGGCGCGGCACGCGTCTGCTGATTTCGTGTTTCAACGACAACAGCGCCATGGGCGCATTGGAAGCGGTGCGCGCGGCCCGGCGCGAAGCCGACGTCGCCATCGTTGGGCAGAACGCAACCGAAAGTCGCAGCGAACTTCGCAACGTTGACAGCCGCCTGATCGCGTCCATCGCGTACTTTCCGGAGCGCTACGGTACAAAGTTGGTTGGGCTGGCACTTTCTATCCTGAATCAGGAGCGCGTGCCGCCGGCGGTCTACGCCGACCACGTGGTGCTGGAGCGGCGCAACATCGACAAATACTACGCGCGCCGCTAGCGTGAATAACCCGGGAAAGCCGTGGAAAAATCGGGGACAGTCCACTGCCGTATGTTGACAGTTGGGAACTTGGTGGCACAGTCAGGGTACAGTCCCCGATTTTTCCACGGCTTCCTGTCCCGGGATTTTTTCCGTCGCCTGTTAGCGCAGGACTACTGGGCCGAGCAATCCGGAAGGGAGCGGGCCGGAGGCCAATTCCTTTTCCTTCGGAGGCGAGATTGGTTTTCCGATTTCCGGATAGCGGGCTTCCACGGGCGAGTAATCCTTGGCCGGTTGACTCAGCACGTAGTTGAGCAGCGTATTGGCCACCACCACGCGCACCTGGTTGTCGCCCTTGCGCAGTAAGCCTGTCACGTCCACGCGGTATGGCAGTTTCCAGGCCACGCCCGCGCGGCGGCCGTTGATCCAAACTTCGGCGGCTTCGCGCACTGTGCCGAGATCGAGCAGGCGCGGTCCGGTGGGATCAGAGACGCGCAGCGTGGTTTCGTAAGTGGCGCGGCCGGAGAAGTAACGCAGGTCGGGGAGTTCCGTCCACGATTGTAGCGTGCGCATCTCGATCTCGCCGGGGCGGCCCTCCCACTGCACTTTCCATGGGCCTTCCAACGCGAGCGCCGGCCTGGCGGTGGCCTTGGGCGCGGCTTTCATGGCGCCGCTTCCGAATTCGACGATGGTGGATCCCCACGCATCGAGCGTGAGATCCACTTCGGTTCGCCCGTTGCCAATACGGAAGTCCGCCGGTTGCGGCCGTCCGCTCATCGGGTCCAACAGACGCGCCGGCCGCGCGCCCGCGCGAAAGCTCGCCTTCAAGCGTTTCTCGCGAGGGCTGAAATTCGTGAGGAAGTAGAAGTCCTGTTCGCCGGCGCGGCGGTGAACAAAACCGATTTCGTCATCCGGCGTCGCGAGCGCGAGATCGGGCGGCACCGCGGCCAGCGCGCGCCGCAGCGCATCTTTTTCATCGGCTACCAGAACGCCCTTGCCATTCGGCCCGAAGATCTCATCGCGCAGTTCGTGGAAGCGCGCCGCGTTGCGTTCGCGGTTGCGATAGCCATAGACCATCTCCGGCAGGCGAAGCGTGGCGATCACCTTTCCACCTGCGCGGTGGAACTCCGCGAGCTTCTCCATGTCCTCAATCGGCAAGCCGCGTAGCCCTGGAAGCACCACGGTGGAGAAACTGGCATGGCCTACGTTGAGCCGGCCAGCTTCCACCTTGCCGAGACTCGGCAAGACCGAGTGATCGATTCCGTCAAGCGAGTAGCCGCTTGTCACGATGGTCTTCACGACATCGGTTTCGTGCGAAAGCGCGGGTCCGATTCCGAAGTTGTCTCCCAGTTGACGCTTGTTGCGGTCCAGCCGGTACTTCACCTTGATGAAGTTCAGATGGCCGGGAGCCGTGTCGGCGAAGACATCGTCTTCAGGCAAGTACAGTGCGACGTCCACCACCGGAACGCCCTGGCTCAATATGTAGCCGGTGCGACGAATGTAATCGGCCAACTCCTTCATCCACGGCCACCACGGCGCGTGTTCCGTGGCCATGACGCCGGCGAAATATCCCCACCCCGGTTTCGGCGCCGACTGCGGCGAATAGGCGTAGCCGTGCATGACGATGCGGTTGGCGCCCGCCACCCAATGCAGGTCTGTGCCGATCTTTAGTTCCTGCAGCGTCTCCGCGTAGCGGATCGGATTCAGCCACGTGAAAGCTTCCACGCTCACGATGGGCTGCCGGTAGAAGTGCGCCGCCGAGCTCGCCCATCGCGTGCGGTTGAATTGCTTCCAATCGCAGTCTTCGCCCATCGGATAGTCGATGCCCGCGAAGCTGTTCAAGCGCACGGGCGGCGTACCGTAAGATTCGGCCTGGAAGCGGAAACCGCGCGCACGTATCCACTCGCCCACCGGTTTCAGGTAACGGTCGATCGCCAGCTCCTGAATGGTGTGCCAGAAGTCGCGGCGTATGTGGAAGCTTTTCTCGCCTTCGTCACGGAATAGCGCCGACAGGTGCGGAATGATGTCGTAACCGCGGCGCGCGGCGAACTCCTTGGCGAACTCCGGTGTCCAGCAAGTGCCGTCCACTTCCATGCTGGGGCAATAGAGCGCGCGGGCGTTGCCGGCGACCGCGCCGGCGAGCTTCGCGCCCACCGAGTTGAGATAAAGATCCACCGCTTGCGGATTCAGATGGTCGATGACGTTGCCGCCGGCGCCTGCCGCCGCGTAGACCACCTTGTGCCGGTGCGTCGTGGGGCTCTCCAGAAACGTAGCGAGCGTCCAGTCTCCAGCAGGCGGCGTGTAGTTCACGCGGCCGTCCTTCACTTGCGCGGTCACATCGACGGCTTCGCCCGACCGTGGCAACAACTGCACCGCGATAATGCGTTCTCCTTCGCCCGGCGGCTCAATCCGCATTTGCGCCACGTCGCCGCGCTTCATGATGATCCGTTTCGGCGACAGCGATTCGGGAATCATCGGTCCGCCATAGGGCCAGCCGGTTCCCATCACCAGGTCCGCTTCCATCCCCATGGTCTTCATGCGGGAGGTGATGTAAGTTAGCATGTCGAGAAACTCGGGCGAGAGATAGGAGAGATTGCGGATGCCGCGAGTCGGGTCGTCGACTTCGTACGGGTACAGCGGGTAGATCAAGATGCGCCCGACACCGGCGCGGGAGAGCAAGTCGAGATGACGGTCCACTTCCGGGCGCGTCCAGGCCGGGCCGAACGACCACAGATACGTGGCCAGGCGGGCCTGGGGCGGAGGGGAGGCGAAGTTCCGGTCGATTTCGGAGGCGGCCAGAGTGAGGCCGAGCAGCAAGAGTGTGGCAAGTTTGATGTTCATCATGTGATCACGAGTTGTCGATTTGCGCACAACAGTTCTAGAGCCTGTCCGCGCGATTGTCAAGATTTTTTTCTTGACAAAGCGGTAGAAGCGCGATAACAATCCCATGTTCAGAACGAACATGACTGTTCACTATTCAAACATCAAGGAGAGGGCCATGCGTCGCCTGCTCACTGCTATCCTCGCCGGCGCGCTGTACATCGCGCCGGCGCTTGCCCAAAGTACCCTTGCCACCATTACCGGTGTGGTCTCCGATCAGAACGGCGCCGTGATCCCCAATGTCGCCATTGAAGCCACGCAGATCAAGACCGGATACCGGTTCACTGCTGCATCGAATCAAGTTGGATTGTACACGGTTCCTCAATTGCCCGACGGCGAGTATGTGCTCAGCGCGAAGGTTGCCGGTTTTCAAGAAACCATCGTGCGCCAGATCCTGCTCAACCCGCGCGACGTCAGGCGCATTGACCTGAGGCTGAATGTCGCCTCGGTGCAGACCAGCATCGAAGTCACCAGCGGAGCCACGCTGATTGAAACCGAAACCGCGCGGCTGGCGGACTCGAAAAGCGGCAGTCTCATTGCGTCGCTGCCTTATGCCGGCAACGGTGCGTTCTACCTGTTTCAACTCACGCCCAACGTGACGCGCGTGAACGGAGTGTATGTCATGCGGTTCGCCGGCAGCCGCCAGAATCAAAGCGACTACTCGGTGGACGGCGTCAGCTTTATGGTCTCCTCGGGCAGCAATCCGAATGCGCCGTTGGTTGACTACACCGAAACGGTCCAGGAAATGCGTGTCGACGTGGCCAACAACACCGCCGAATTCGGCACGGTCGGCCAGGTGAGTTTCATTTCCAAGTCCGGCACCAACCAGCTCCACGGCAGCGCATTCGACTTCTACGTGTCGCCGGTGTTCCGCGCCCGCGATCCATTCGCCACCGAGCGCGGCAGCGGAATCATGCACAAGCCGGGCTACACACTCGGCGGCCCCGTCTACATCCCGCGCGTCTACGACGGACGTAACAAGACGTTCTTCTTTTCGAGCATGGAACTGGCGCGGGCCAGCATCACCAACGCCATGCTCACGCCCACCGTGGCTCCAACGCCTTGGCGCGGCGGTGATTTTTCGGCGCTGACCGGCACCACGATTCTCGATCCCATGGCCAACCGCGTTCCTTTCGCCGGTAACGTGATTCCCGCTTCGCGGATCAACGCAGTCTCAAAGAAGATCCAGGACCGTTTCTTTCCCGCGCCGAACACCGGTGACACAGACGTTCTGGCGGCGATGAACTTTCAACAGTTGCGGCAACTGCCCGCCTTCAAGGAATGGTATGTGACCGAAAGGATCGATCACCGCATCTCGGAGCGAGTCCAGTTGACGGGCCGCATGGTGCGGCACGGTTACACCAACTACCGGCTCAGCTCGCAGCTTCCTTCGATGGGCCTGACCAGGATTCTGTGGGACACGGAGTTCTACACGTTTTCCTACACTCACACGCTACGCCCGACGCTGGTCAACGAGTTCCGCGTCGGCTACTCGTTCAACAACAATCCGCGCTATCCCTCCGACAGTGGATTGGCGCTGGTGAACGATTTGGGCTTGACGGGGTTGACGTCCAACCTGCCGGACTATCCGGGCGTCTTCCGCGTGGCCTTCAGCGGCGTCGGCTTGACCGCGGTCGATTACACCTATCAGTACCGCGACTCCAAGGGCGGCAAGAACCTTTACTTCCAGGATCACGTGAGTTGGTTCCGTGGCCGGCACGCTCTGAAAGTTGGTGGGCAGATCAGCCGCTCCCGCACGGCGGACCGGTTCCTGGCCACCAACCTCTACGGCAGCGTGACGTTCTCCAACCGCTTCACGAACCATCCCTATGCCGACTTCCTGCTGGGCATCCCCACCACGGCGCGCCGCGCACCGGAGAATCCTTTCGATGACAACACACGTCTGATCTACTCGGCATTCGCGACCGACGAGTTCAAGTTGACGCCCAAACTCACGCTCAACCTGGGCGTGCGTTACGAGTACACGCCGGGCTGGACCGGTGACACTCTGGCGGTGTTCGATCCCGGCTTGGGGAAGATTGTTGTGCCCGACGCGAAGATGAAGTTGGTGAGTCCGCTGGTGCCGTCGAGCTACGTGCAGATCATTCCGGCGAGCCAGGCCGGCTACCCGGCCGACACGCTCGCTTTCGGAGATCGCAACAACTTCGCGCCGCGCGTCGGCATCGCCTGGCGTCCGCTCGGAGCCAACACGGTGGTGCGCGCCGGTTACGGCGTCTACTACGACCTGGTGCCGCGCTCGCGTTCCACCGCCGGCGGCAGTCCCTTCTCGATTACCGAACCGGACTACACCAATCCGCAAGCGTCGCCGACAGTGATCTTCCCAAGAGTGTTTCCGGAAGCGAGCACCGGCACTCCCACCAGTATTACGATTCCCGCGGCGGTGAATCCGCACTCGGTGACGCCTTACAGCATGCAGTACAACTTCACCATTGAGCACCAACGGTGGAATACGGGTTTCCGCGCGTCCTACATCGGAACCAACACGCGGCAGGGCGAATGGGGCTACAACATGAATCAGCCTCTGCCCGACACGCAGTTGTATATCGCGAAGACGCGCGCGTTTCCCAAGTACCCGAACGTGTACTACTACACCAACGGCGCCGGCCACCAATACAATTCGTTGACATTTCAGGCCACGCACCGGACCAAAGACGGCGTGTTCCTGCAAACCTACTACACGCTGGCGCGCGACATCGGCGATTTGGAGAAGGGTGAGTCTCCCGAAAACGCGTACGACCGCCAGCGCGAGCGCGCGGTGTGGCGCGATATTCCCACGCACCGTTGGAACGCCACCGGCAGCTACGAATTGCCGTTCGGCAAAGGGAAGCGGTTCTTCGGCGGAATCGGACGTGGGCTGAATCTGGCCTTGGGCGGTTGGGAAGTGAATGGCATCTACACGATTCAATCGGGTGACTTCCTGACGCCGCTGTGGACCGGTCCCGATCCGACGGGCACGGCTTACACCACCAGTTCCACGCCGGCCAGCGTCACCATCCGTCCGAACATTCTCTCCAACCCCAACCTGCCTAGCGATCAGCGCGCCTTGAAGCGCTGGTACGACGTCGCGGCGTTCGCGGCACCCACCGCCGGCAGTTTCGGCACTTCGGCGAAGGGCGTCATCATCGGCCCGGGCACTAACGTGATGCACGCCACGCTGGTGAAGAACTTCATCTTCAAGGAGCACTTCCGGCTGCGGGCGGAGTGGGCCGCTACCAATGTGCTGAACCATCCCAACTGGTCGTCTCCAGGTGTCACGGTCACTTCGGCGGCGCAAGCGGGCATCATCAGCGGCGCCAGCGGCAACGCGACCGGCGGGTTGGATATGTCAAGCGCGCGCAGCACGCTTCTGCGGTTGCGGTTGCAGTGGTAGGTCAACCCCCGAATGCGGTTGGTGGCGGCCGGCGTCTTTTTCAACCGGCCGCCACCCTTTGTGTGATGAATGTCGCAATTTCAACGGACAAGGATTAAGATGAGTGAGCAATTGAGAAAACAGGCCAAGATCGGCGTCTTCAATACGGGATTCCATCGTTACTGGCCGCAGTTTCCAGGTTTGCGCGAGCGGCTTGACGAGTACCGGCGGGAGTTCGAAGCGCGCTTGCGGGAGTTCGGAGTGGAAGTGGTATCCGCCGGGTTGGTGGACAACGTCGAATCCGGACGACGTGCCGGCGAGTTCTTCGCGGCTGAAAACGTCGACTTGATCTTCTGCGATGTCACCACGTACGTCCAATCGGCATTCGTGCTTCCGGTGGCGCAACGTTGCCGGGCGCACATGGTGCTGGCCGCGCTCCAGCCGACGCCCGGCATGGACACTTCGACGGCGACCACGTTTGATCAGCTTCTGCACGACAACTGCACGTCGCTGCCGGAGATCGCCTACGCACTGAAGCGCGCGGGACTCTTCCCCGATGTTGTTTTCGGAGTGCTGCGCGATGACGACCGCGCATGGGGAATCCTGCGAGAGTGGGCCGTGGCGGCGCGCGCGGCCCATGCTGTGCGCAACGCGCGCATCGGTTTATTGGGGCACCCGTTCGAAGGGATGCTCGATATGAATGCGGACCCCACGGCGTTCGAAACATCTTTCGGAATGCACGTCGAGATGTTGGAGATGTGCGACCTGAAGAAGCGCGTGGACGAAGCCACCGGCGCCGAAGTGCGCCGTATGAAGGAGCAGATCACGAACTTCTTCTGCTTCCCCGAACCGGGCGCCGATGCCATTGCCGGATGCGTTACGCCGGAAGCGCTGGAATGGTCAGCGCGCGTGGCCGTCGGCTTGGAGAAATTGGTCGAGGACTTCGGTCTGGATGGAGTGGCTCATTATTATCGCGGTACGGACGGCAACGATTATGAGCAACTCATCGCGGGCATCATCGTCGGCGCCACGCTGTTGACCGCGCGCGGCATCCCAGTGGCCGGCGAAGGTGATCTCAAGAATTGCGCCGCCATGCTGATCATGGATCGCTTGGGCGCCGGCGGTTCTTTCTCGGAATTGCATCCGGCGGACTTCAAAGACAACTTCGTGTTCGTCGGGCACGACGGGCCGGGACACATTGCCATCAGCGATGAGAAGCCCGCGCTGCGCGGCCTCAGCCTCTATCACGGCAAGTTCGGTAGCGGTGCTTCGGTCGAGTTCAAGGTGAAGCATGGTCCCGTCACGGCCGCCGGTTTGACCACTGGTGCCGACTACAAATTCAGGTTGGTGGTGGCCGAGGGCGAGTCGGTTCAGGGAGCGATCCCGCAGACCGGCAACACCAACACGCGTTGCCGCTTCCAGCCCGACGTCGCCACGTTCATCGAAAGGTGGAGCGAAGCCGGTCCCACGCACCACTTCGCGCTCGGCGTCGGGAAACAGATACGGGTCCTGCGCCGTGTGGCCAAGCTGCTCAATATGGAAGTGGACGTCGTGGCCCAATGAGTGACGCGCTCGGCCGCCGCTGGCTGCTGTGTTGGTTGTTATTCGCTGCCAGTGCACTCAGTTTCCTTGATCGCCAGGTGCTTTCGGTTCTGGCGCCCACGCTCACACGTGAGCTGAGCATGTCCAACACCGAGTACGCGCGCGTGGTGTTCGCGTTCGTGCTCAGCTACACGGTAATGTTCACGTTGGGTGGCAGCGTTCTGGACCGCATCGGCGTGCGCTTGGGGATGGCGTTGGCCGTGGGTGTGTGGTCGCTGGCGAGCGCGGCGCACGCGTTGGTGGCCTCCGCGCTGGGCTTGGGCGCGGCGCGCTTCCTGCTAGGGTTCGGCGAAGGTGCCTGCTTCCCCGGCGCGACCAAGGGAGCGACTGAGTGGTTCCCGGTCGAAAAGCGTGTGCTCGCGCTCGGCATCGCCAACGGTGGATCGGCGCTGGGCGCTGTGCTCGCTCCTCCGCTCACCGCCGCCATTGCGGCTACCTTCGGATGGCGCGGCGCTTTTCTGGCCACCGGTCTGTTTGGTTTGATATGGCTCGCGGTCTGGCTGGCGCTGTTTCGCCCCGCGCACGACACACCTCCATCGGTCGACGTGGAACGTGTTGGGATCGGAACGCTGTTGGGAGATCGCAGAGTCCGCTTCGTGTTGGTCGCGCGCTTTTTCTTCGATCCAGTCTTCTACTTCTACATGTTCTGGATTCCGCAGTACCTGTCGCGAGAGCGCCAGTTTTCGCTTGCGGAAATCGGCGCGTGGTATTGGATTCCGTTTCTCGTCCTGGGAGTCAGCAACATTTTCGCCGGCCATGTCTCGGACTGTTTGGTGCGCCGGGGCTGGCTGCCGCGCCGGGCTCGCTCGGTACTGCTCACATCCGCGGCGTTGCTGACTCCCGCCTCCTGGTTGGTGGTGTTCGCGCCGTCCACTGCTTGGGCCATCGCGCTGATGTCGATTCTGATGCTGGCGCACGGTTTCTGGATCAGTAACTTCCTGGGCCTGCTCAGCGATACGTTCCCATCGCGCGCTATCGCCACGGTGACGGGCCTGTCGGGAACCGCGGGGGGCATCGGCGGCATGCTGTCCAACTTGGTTGTGGGGCCGGTGGTCGACCGTTTCTCTTTCGCGCCCGCGTTCGCGGTGTCCGGCATCCTCTACCCATTGGCGCTCGTCCTTCTCTTGGCCGGGACTCGCGATCGGCGGACGTCCTCACCAGTTCGCGCCGACTGAGAGTTCGCTCGATGGCAGCCAACTGTCGTTGGGGTAGATGGTGTCCACGTTGGCCGGAGTCAGCAGACGGTGCTGCGTGAGCACCGCGCGCGGCACGGGACGATTCTTCAGCATGTCGCTGGCGAGACGGATGAGCCGCTCTCCGTAAGTTTCCGGAAAGTACGCTACCGTGCAGATGAGCCGGGTGCCGGGATAGCGCAACTCGGCGCGCGCTTCGGCGATGCCGTCCTGACCGGCGATGGCGCATCGATTCTCCAAGCCCAGATCACGGAACGCTTGCAGCGCGCCCAGCGCCGAAAGATCGTTGAGCGTGCCAACCAGAATATGCTCGGCGGTGCTGCGCCGCAGATGCTTGGTGACGGACTCAAACGCGGCGCCATATCGCCCTTTGGAATCGTAGCGGCACAGTCGTGCCTTGCTCAGGCCGGGCAGCGCTTCCGTCAAGCCGTCGAGCATGCCGCGCAAGCGGGCCGCAACCGCCGGACCAGCCACGGTCGAATCCACCAGAATGATTTCGTCCACCTGACCGCCCCAGGTTCGTGCCGCCCATCCTCCCAGATAGATTCCCGCCATGTGTCCGGCTCGATAGCTGTCTGGACCCAGATACACCGCGCCCGGGTGAGGAACGTCGACCGCGATCATGGGAATTCCCGCGCGGCGGAACTTGTCGGCCAATGTGCCGGCAATGTCGTTGGCGGCCTGAAACTCGATAACCAGATCGACTTTGGAGCGTATTAGTGTTTCGGCATTACGCAGCGCCACGGCGCGGCTGAATTTGTTGTTCAGGATCAGCAGTTCCATGCCCGCGTTTTTGGCCGCGAGCGACAAGGTCTCGGTCACCGTGTTGATGTAAGCGCGAACCGTGCTCTGCGCGGCGTAGCCGATGCGGAACGTTTTGGCGCTCACCGGCTGGAAGCGCGAACGATATCCACGCGGCGCGGCCTGTTCGACCAACTGCTTGGATTCGAGCGTGCGCAGCAGCCGCAGCGTGGTCACCTTGCTCAACCCGGTGCGCACGGCGACCTCGTGAAGTTCCAGCACCTCATTGCGTTCGCGGAAGGCGGCCAGAATATCGCAGGCTCGCGCAACGGACCTCACAATTGGAGGCTGCATACGGGCGGTTCACGCTCCTTTCGAGCGGTATTCCACACCGCGGAACATTCTATCGAACGAGTGGCCCGGCGGCAAGCCACCAGTGGGAACGGCTCTGGAGCGGGCTTGAGAAGCACATTGACGTCCGCGCGGAAAGCCGCCATGTTCCATGCCGTGGAACATTGGCGCCAATCGAATTCCGGCTGGGAGGAGCAGCGCCTCGTCCGTAGAATGAGTTGGACATGAGGACCACACCTCGCGGCTTGAACCGGGATGAAGGGACCCACAAATACAGACATCGCTCCACCTCCGGAAGGACACTTCTCTTCTCATGACCAAAGGACTCCTGTTGACGCTGGTGGCTGGAGTGATGAACGGCAGCTTCCCGCTGCCGATGAAGTACATGCGCAAGTGGGCGTGGGAGAACACCTGGGCCGTGTGGTCGCTGGTGGCGCTGCTGATTGTTCCCTGGATGCTGGCCATCACAACCGTGCCGCGGTTGGCCGAAGTCTACGCGGGCGTCGGAACAGAGACACTCGTGCGAGCCGTGTTGTTTGGTGCGCTGTGGGGAATCGCCGGTTTTCTATTCGGCCTCAGTGTGGAGATGGTCGGCATGTCGCTGACCTTCGCCGTGGTGAATGGCGTGTCGTCGGCGGTGGGCAGTTTGGTTCCGCTGCTGGTGCTGCATCCCGGGAAGATTCTGACGATTGGCGGACTGATCCTCGCCGCAGGCGTGGTGGGTGTGGTTGCCGGAGTAGCGATCTGCTCCTGCGCCGCCAGTTCGAGGCCCGGCGACGAAGGCGCGCCGCAATCGCGGGAGCGTTTCCGCAGAGGGTTACTTGTCTGCCTGGCCTGCGCGCTACTTGCGCCGGCGTTCAATCTCGGTTTCAGTTTCAGTCAGGACATCGCGGCGCGCGCGGTCGAACTTGGCGGCGCTCCGGCGGCATCCACCAACGCGGTGCTGGCGGTGGTGCTCACCGGCGGCTTCGTCATGAACATGGCGTACTGCCTCTATCGCCTCAAGAAGAACCGCTCCTTCGCGCGTTACGCAATTCCGGAAAGTGGGCGGTACCTGCTGCTCGGCATTCTGATGGGATTGCTCTGGATCGTCTCCTACGCGATGTACGGATCGGCCACGACGCGCATGGGACAGTTCGGCACGGTCGCCGGATGGCCGATTCTCATGGCGGTCATGACCGTGGCCTCGGGTGCGTGGGACGCGGCGCGCGGAGAGTGGCAAGGGCGTGCGCTCAGGACCATGGCATTGGGAGTGTTCCTGTTGATCGCCGCGGTCAGCGCCATCAGCTATGGCATGTACTGCTTGGAGCACGGCGCATGAACCACGTCCGGAATTGCGGTAACCGCGCTCGCGTGAAAGCGGCCATTCATTTTCAGGGGCCGGATCGTGTTCCCATCTCGCATGCTGTCTTGCCGGCCGCGCTGCTGAAGTACGGTGAAAGCCTCGCGGAAATCCTGAGCGATTTCCGGGAAGACTTCGGTTGGGATTACATGCCGGATCTTCCCGTGGAGGACTACCCGGCTATCTATCGAGGTGGTGTGCAGGTCGACGATTTCGGCACCGTGTGGCATGTGAAGTGGGTGGGCATTTCCGGTATTCCCATCCAATGGCCTATCGCGGATCTGGACCACTACGACGAATACCGTTGGCCGGGAGATTTCGCCGTCGGTCCGCCGAAGGGCCGCCTTTACAGCGGGCACATGATGGGGTACGACGACCGTTGGTACGCGCGAGGCGCCTGGATCACCTGCTTCGAGCAACTACAGCAACTGCGTGGGATGGAAAACCTGCTGATCGACATCGCCACCGAGCCCAAGCAGTTCCGGCGGCTGCTCGACGATCTGCTCGCATTCAATCTGCGATGGATCGGGGAATGGACCAAGCTCGAATACGATGGGCTACACTTTGCCGACGACTGGGGAAGCCAGCGCGGCCTTTTAATCAACCCGAAATCCTGGCGCCGGATTTTCAAGCCGGTGTATGCCGAAATGTTCCGCAAAACCCACGACGCGCGCATGGATGTGTGGTATCACAGCGACGGACACATCAACGACATTCTCGGCGACCTCATCGAGATTGGCGCCGACGTCGTGAACTGCCAGGCGCGCGTCATCGGCCACGACTGGATTGCACAAAATGTTCGGGGTAAAGTAGCGTTCCGGACCGATATCGACCGCCAGCATGTGCTGCCGTTCGGAACGCCGTCAGAGGTGAAGGAAGAAGTGCATCGCACCTTCGAAGCCTCCGGTACCTCGCAAGGCGGCGTGATTGCATGTGGCGAACTCGATCCCACGGTACCGATCGAGAACATCAGGGCCATGTATGAAGCTTTCCGCGAGTATGGAAACTACGACTAGAAGACTGCTTCTGCTGCTGTTGGCCGGTCTGAGTGCGACGGCCGCCGAGCGCCCACTGTCGCGCCAGTGGAAGATCTACGTCGTGTCCCATCCTCACGTGGATATCGGTTACACCGAGTTGCCGTCGGAGGTGAAGCGCAACTGGTGCGTGCGAATTGACCAAGCCGTGGCCGCAACGCAGCGAGGCTTCAAGTGGACGCTCGAGAACTCGATCCTGTTCGACGTCTATGCGCGGATGCGGCCGCCGGAGAAGGTAGCGGAACTGGTGCGGCTGGCGAGGGAAGGGAAGATCGAAATCGCGGGGCTGTACACGGGCATCAACAGCGATAGCGCCGGGCCGGAGGAACTGGTGCGCTCGACGTTCTACGCCGCCGAGGAACTCCGGCGCA
>CAZDIZ010000003.1:0-16156 GCA_964505625.1 uncultured Solibacteraceae bacterium
CCACTTTGGCGGCGATCGGGAAGAACGCGCCGTTCTTCGCCATCGCGTAGTAGACACGCGGGCCGATGGTCACCATGGCGCTCACCGTTGACACCAGCGCCAACGCCATCAGCGCGCTGAACAGTCCCGCCACACCCGGACCGAACAGCTTCGATGCCGCCAGCGCACCCACCGCGATTACACCTTTCATTTCCTCAAGCGGCGCGGCGTAGACGAACACCAGGTTCAGCCCTACATAGAGCGCCGCCACTAGAGCCGTCCCGCAAGCCAACGCGAGCGGCAGTGTGCGTTCGGGTTTCTTCAACTCTTCGGCCACATAAGTCGCGGCGTTCCAGCCGCTGTAGCTCACATAGATCCAAAAGAGACTGATGGCGAACTGCGCGGCCAGCGGCGTCGCCGATGTACGGACCGCCGGCATCGAGAAGTGATCCGCATTGCCGGCGCCGAACAGAAAACCCGCCGCCACGAAGCCGATGATGACCACCACTTTGAGCGACGTCAGCACGTTCTGTACGCGCGCGGCGCGCTTCACTCCGAAGCAATTCAGGATGGTGAAAAACGCCACCAGCAGTGACGCCGCGATTTGCGCTCCGCCCAACTTCACCGCGAAGTTGCCCGAGCCGAGCGTCACGAGTGCGTTGTCCTGCTTGAGCATCGGGAAGAAATGGCCCAGGTAATCGGAAAACGCCAGCGCCGCCGCCGCGATGGGCGCGGAAAAGCCGGCGAAGAACGACACCCATCCGCTCACGAAACCCCAGGTGGGGCCGTAGGCGCGGGTCATATAAACATATTCGCCACCGGAACTCGGGAAATTGACTCCCAGCTCGGAATAGCAGAACGCGCCGGCCAGCGCGAACGCCGCGCCCACCAGCCAGATGCTCAGCACAAGCTTGGGATCGCCGAGTTGCCCGGCCAAAAAACCACTGGTGGTGAAGATGCCCGTGCCCACCATGTTGGAGACGACCAGCGCCGTGGCGCTGCCGATGCCAAGCTGACGGAGCAGTTCGACGGAGTGTGTAGCAGTAGACGGTTTCGGCACTTTGCTCATTTTACAGCCTTGGACGAGCAAAGACAGACGGCCGTCAGTACTTGCTCACGGAAAGCACCGAATCGCTCTGGCTGCGGTGGCCGGCGATTTCCGCCACAATCACCAGGTCGCCGCCGGTCACCGCGGGCACTTGAATGTTGAACTGATACAGGCCGGGGCCGATCATTCCGGCCCACTTGACTTCCGCGACAGCTTCGCCGACGCGGAAGGTCACCGGGGCGGCGAGCGGAGCCGGGACGCTCACCAACGTATCGGAGGGAAGCGCCGGATTGGTGGGGCCGAAACCGGTTCCGTACAGCGTCACGATCTCGCCGGGCATCGCGTCGCGCACCTGGCTGGGGATTCCCAGATCCCAGCCGACCATGTAGTTGCCCACCAGTTTGCCGTCGGTGGTTTGGGCAACTACGTAGTTTCCTTGCCGTGCCGAGAGCCGGAATAGAGCGGGCGAGTACTCGGACTTCTGCACAGGCAGCGTACCGCTGGAGCCTTGCGCATTGGTGACCTGGACCGTGACCTGCCCCGTGGCGCCATCGTCGGGGAACATCGCGTTGATCTGTCCCGGGCTGATGTAGGAAAGATAAGCCGGTTTGCCGTTCACCGTGACCGAGACACCATCAAGACTGGTGGGCAGCTTGTTGCCGGCGAAATCACCCTGTGCCCAGGAGCGTGTGACAGAGGAGAGGTTCGCCCCGAAAATCGAAATCCAGGCGGCCGGAGCAGTCACGCTTCCATAGCTGGCGGCGTTGACGGCCGCGAAAACAGCAGGCTTGCCGGAGGCGGTGCGATCTCCGGCATAGCTCAAGATGGTTCCGAACTCTCCGACAATCCACCCCCGTTGTTCATTCGGGAAACTCAGGCCCAATAAGTCGATGCCCGTCCCGGAACTCACCGCTTGCCAGTGCGCTCCCGCGTCCGTGGTTTGGAAGAGAACGCCGTAGTTGCCCGCAAACCAACCCTTGGAGGAGTTCGAAAACTGAACGCCCTGAATCGCGGCGCCCCGGCTGGGCTTCGACGTGTCTTTGGACCAGTGCGCTCCGCCATCAGCGGTCCGGTACATGTCGCCGCCTCCAATCCAGCCGTGCAGCGCGTCAGCAAAAGCGACAGCATTGGCATCCAGATAGCAAAGCGACGAACCACAATCCACCGCCGCTTTGGTCCAGTGGGCGCCGCCGTCGCTGGTGCAGCCCACCACGTCCCACCCGGCGAAGCATCCGTGCAGCGCATCGGCAAAGCGCATGCCGCCTTGCACAAACGCGAAGCCCACGGCGATTTCGCCTGCGATCCCGGTGTCGACTAGTGTCCAGTGATTCCCACCATCGGTCGTATGCGCCAATTGGACCTTGCCGGTGAGACTCGTGCTGGTCGACAGCGCCCATCCGTTTTGCGCGTCCAGGAACTGAATGGCCGAGAACTCTCCGCCACCACTCATGGCGCAAACGTCGCGAGCCTGATCGGTCCAGGTCACTCCTCCGTCGGTGGTATGGAGAATGCAGCCGAGGGCGGCGGAGGTTCCCGTAGTTGCGTACCATTCCGAGCTGCCGGCGGCCCAACCATTGTTCGCGTCAGCGAACGACACGCTCTCAAGCCGGTGATAGCTGAAAAGACCATCGGGGACGCTGCGTTCGAACTGAGTGGTCCAGGTCTGGCCTCCGTCGCGGGTGGCTAGAATCACCTGCCCCCACAACTGGGGACTGAAACTGCGGCTGCCGACGGCCCATCCGCGATTCGAATCGGTGAAGAATACGTCGTGAAAGATGTAGTGCGGCGAGATGTAGGCTTGCGTGAACAGGCACGAACAATCGGAGCCGCAAGTGAAGCTATCCTCACTGCACGCATCCCAAGGGCGCGTGGATCGGGCCGTGGCATCGCGGTCGCCCATGATTAGAACCCGGTTGGCGGTCATGGCCAGCCCCCAATAGCCCTCCACCGTAATCGGGTTGGTGTTCTCCATCCGGACCGATTTCCAGGTGGTTCCTCCGTCAAGCGTGCGCCATACCGCGGTACCGTCACCCACGTAAGCGGTGCCGGCGGCATAGCCGCGATTGTTGTCCAGCATGTGCAGGTCGCGCACCTGCGCGTTGAAGCTGCCCAGCTCCTGCGGCTGCCAGGTCTTTCCTCCATCGGACGTGCGGTACGTGCAAGCATCGCTGTTACTGGACGAATGCGGAAAACCGGATGCCCAACCGTTGGAGGCGTCGGTGAAGTACAGCGCCGTGAAGGTGAGGCCTGACGCCGTCACATAGACTTCCTTCCAAGTGCGTCCGCCATCGGTGGTGCCGTAGATAGCGCCGCGCGACTCTGGGTCGCCGAAGACGTCGAAACCGGTTTGTTTGAGGCCCGCCGCAAAGCCGACGTTGGCGTTGACGAAGACAATGCGCTTGAGCAAATTGACGGATGCCGGAATCGTCTGGCGCGCCCAGGTTTGTCCGCCATCGCTTGTGTGCCAGATCGCGGCCTCCCATCCGACAAAATCACCGCTCGCTTCGGAGTAGCGCGTGGCTCTGTCGCTGGTCGCCCAGCCGTTGGAAGCATCCGTGAAAGCGACGCTGCGGAAGGAATCGGTTGTGGCGACGGTTTGCCGGGTCCAATGGCTGCCACCGTCGGTGGTGCGCAGGATCGTGCCGTTGTCTCCCACCGCCCAACCCTGGCTGGCATTCACGAAGCAGACTCCGTTCAAGGCGTCCGTCACTCCCGCATCCTGGTGATTCCAGGTAACTCCCCCGTCGGCGGTCTTGATGATGGTGCCCGTGAACTGGCGCGTGTTTTGATCCCAGTGAGGATCGCCGACAGCCCAGCCGGTATTGTCATTGACCAGAACAACAGCATTGATGTTGCTGGAAGTCTCGGACCATTGCCGTATGACGGGCGGCGAATCGGGCGCGGTCGAGGCTATCGCCAGACGTGCGCTGTCGCGTGTGCCAGCCATGTTCACGGGGCGGTTGGCTTCGAGACGTGTGTCCATTCGCAGCGTCGTACCCATGCGCACGCGCAGCGAACGCCGGGCAACCGCGGTACCGGCCTCGTTCTGAAGAACGACGCGATAGTAGCCGGGCGTCAACGAATCGAGAGTGAACTCGCCGGCGCCATCGGAGCTGGAGGAGAATTTCTCGCCCGTACTCAAGTTGGTGGCAACAACGTGGACAACACCGCCCGCAGCGATTGCGCGGCCCGCGATCGCACCGCGATCGTTTCGGGCCGGCATCACCAGACATGAAGACAAGAACAGGCAAAGCAGACTCACAGCACGCATTTCGATTTCTCCACGGACTGAAAGAGGGGTACTACCGCGCCGGCAGGATGAAAGCAAAGCAACCGCATTCGGAAAATTCCGTCCGCGAGTATAGCATCGCGGAGCCGAAGTTCCTCTTCGATTAAGCACTTACCTAGACCGCAGGAGCCCGCTTCCCGCGTCAGCAAAAGACCTAACCCGGCGTACCCTAGGTGTCTGACGACAATAGGGCCAACTTGCTCCGGCGGCATGCCGGGACGCCTGTCCACAGCGCCGTGCGGCATCCTGGCGGCATCCAATGCGATTGCCCGGCAAATCAGGTCTTTTGCCGATTCCTCTTCGGCTACCGAAGTGGCGAATCTAAGTTGGTGCGGCCCCTTACGCGGTTCGTGCAGTTCTGTTTTGGGCTCCAGGCGATACACCTCATCGCCTCTGTTGTCGGCCTCTGCCTCGCCTTGTTCGTGGTCGCCAATACCTCCACTTATGCATCCCGCTACGTCACTTCTTCCGAATGCCTGGCGGTGTTGGTAGCGGGGCTGGTTGTTGTACTTTTCGATCTCGCGCCGGCGGTTGCCTGGTGGACTTTGAGAAAGAGGAAACCAGCGGCCCGCGGTTGGGCCCTCGCGGCGGGTGTCGCCAATCTACTCGTTTCGATTCCTGGCCTCAGTTCGATGAGCTCCAGTGGCTGGATTGAGAGCATCCTCCACATCCCGGCCGGGCTCATACATGCCACGATCGGGATTGCCGCTCTCGTCGCTTTCCGGCGTCCCATTCCCTTTGAAGAGCCACCCGCCGCACCGCCAAAGCCGCTGCGGTTACCGGGCGATGGAACCAGCCGCCACACGGACCGGATCGCCTGGATTGTCGGGCTTGGTCTGCTTTGGGTTCAGTTCGCGGCGTGGGCTCGCTGGAACGCCACACGAAACCTGCCTCAGTTCGGAGTACTGATCGATCTGCTCCTGTTTCAGCTCGCCTTGGACGTGTCGGTGCTTGTCCATGAACTCGGACACGCGGTGGCCGGATGGGCATCGGACATGGCCCTGCGGTCCTTCCACCTCGGGCCTTTCAGCGGAGCGATTCGCGACGGCTACTGGAGATTCCGCATCAACCTCAAGCAGATACTTAGCGCGGGCGCGGTAGGCATGGCCCCGAAGCATCTCCGGAATGTTCGTGGGCGGCAGGTCTTCATGCTCATGGGCGGACCGGCTGGCTCGCTTGTGCTTGCTGGTGTCGCCACCACGGCCGCACTCAGCGCTCCGGACAGTCCCTGGCAACCGGCCTGGAGTCTGCTGAGCATGATTTCCGCGGTTTCCTGGGCCGCCGTGATTGTTAATCTGATTCCTCAGAATCCCGAAGGACACTACTCGGACGGCGCTCAGATATACCAGATGGTCACTCTCGGTCCTTGGGCCGACGTTCATCTGTCGTTCGCGATGGTGGCATCGAGTTTGACAACCTCCATCGCTCCCCGCGATTGGGACATAAACTTGATCAGGCGGGCGGCCGATTTCCTCACGCGCGGAGAACGCGCCCTATTGCTCCGCGTGTTCGCGGGCCAACACTGTCTGGATGCGGGGCGTATTCCGGAAGCGCTGACCTGGTTCCAGGCGGCCGAAGACATGTATGAAGAGGTGAAGCTGCCCAATCCGTCCGACCTAGTGGCGGAACTCGTATTCGTCAACGCCGCATACAGGCGCGATCGCGAGCGAGCCGAGCGGTGGTGGCAACGGATCGGAGAGTGCCGGCCCCAGGATATGGACGCCGATTACTGGAAAGCGAGCGCCTGTATCTTCTGGTTGCACGGCCGGATCCACGAGGCACGGGAGGACTGGGACCGCGGTGAAAGGCTGGCCGCTCAATTGCCCTCTTGCGGCGCTTACGATCACACTCGCCGTGCGTTTGAGTATTTGCGAGTGGCCATGGAGAGCCCCGCGCCGCAGTTGGTCGCTCTTGCCGAAGCCATTGGGCCGTCAACGGCCGATGCACAACCAGCGGTGGCGCCTCAAGGCGCGGGCGTGTAGAAGATCCGCCTCGACGAAGTGCCCGGAGATTCTACCTAGGCTGGAATCGAAACTCGTGATGCTATAATCCGTGCTTGACTGTGCAATGGGAGTCAGACTGAATTTGCAGTTATGCGACCCGCTGACCGACGTGATTTGATCCTCGACCTGGTGCGCGAGCGCGAGCGCGTCACGGTCGAGTCGCTTGCGCAGGAACTGGGAACATCGCCCGAAACCATCCGCCGCGATCTGACACAGCTTGCGTCGCGCGGAGTGATCCGGAAATTCCACGGGGGTGCCACGTCGGTGGAAGCCGAGGTCTTTGGGACCAAGGTGGAAGCTGCTTTCCTTGCGCGGATGCAGGAACATCTGCGTGAAAAGCGCGCCATTGCGCGGCGGGCGGCGGCGCTTTTCTCACCGGGCGATGCGATCTTCATCGATACGGGTACGACCACGATTGTCTTCGCGGAGGAACTGGCGAGGCTTTCGCGGCTGACGGTGATCACCAACTGCGCCATCATCGCGCAGAGCATCGTGCGCGGCCATGCGACCAATCGGGCGTTCCTGATCGGGGGCCGGTACCGCGACGACGCGGGCGAAAACTTGGGCACGCTGGCGGTGGAGCAGATTTCGCGATTCCGGGCGGCGCACGCAGTGCTGACGGTGGGTTCGGTCGGGGTGGACGGCGTTCTCGACTACGACCTGAACGAAGCCGAAGTAGCCATTGCGATGCTGGCCCACGCGCAGGCGCTGACAGTACTGGCTGACTCGAGCAAGTTCACCCGTGCGGGGTTGTTTCCGGTTTGCGCGCTGGCCGACGTGGATCGCCTGGTGACGAACCAAAGGCCCGAGAGCGCCCTCGCCGAAGCGATGGAATCGGCCGCGGTTGAGTTGATTGTCGCGGGTACGCCTGACTCAAGCGCTGGCGGTTGAGACCACCGCCTACGAAACGGCCACACGGATCGACTGAGCACCAGACCGCTGCGCCAGTCCGGCCAGCGGCACCAACACGCGCTGCTGGGACCGGGCCTGGACGTCCCGCTGCCAGATGACGGAGCCGTCAACCTCGATGCGGAGCGTGCCGGCGAGCGAACCGTCCAGGCGTACCTGCAATTTGCCCAATCCGTGGCCGTTGCCAGACGGCTGAATGCGCTGCGGTACCACCAGCCTCACTCCGGGGCCGCACGAAACCGCGATGTGGCGTTCGGCCAGCGGCAACTCGCCGGCCAAGTCCGCCGCCACCGCGCGGCCTACGCGCAATCCTTCGGTGTAGGACCAGCCCGCGGATTCAACGCCGCGCAGGACGTTGCCGGTCGCGAAAAAGGACGGGTCGGAACAGCGCCCGTACTGATCGACGGACGGGCCCCGGCTGCCGGGGTCCGCCAACAGGTGACTGCTTTCGACCAAGGCCGCCTCCGGCACGAAGGCGCCGGTGAACAGAACGCCGTCGCAGGCGATCTCTCGTACTTCGCCGGAAGAGTGGCGGACACTGGCCTGCTCCACTCGCCCGTGGCCGTGAATCGCGGTGAGCTCGGTTCCCAGATGCAGCGGAACTCCGAGCACGCGCGCAAGATAGGCCAGTGGCGCCGGAACCGTCGGGCGCGGGTTGGATTCGATGATCGCGACCGGCCGTATGCCGGCACGGCGGCAGGTGAACAGCGCCGACAGGCTCACCAGTTCAGTTCCGACTACCAGCGGGCGGCGGAACGGTAGTAGGCCCTCCAGATATACGAAAGACTGCAGGGCACCGGTAGTCAGACAGCCGATCGGATGACCACCGGAAACCAGACGTGTCGACGGCGGACTTTCTCTCGCGCCGGTGGCCAGGATCACGCGCCTGGCCTCAACGGTGACCGGGCCGGCCGTGTTGATCACACGCAGCCGGCCGCCCTCCTCCAACGCCACCACGGAATATGCCGTATGCAACGCCACACCGGCCTGGCGAGCCGCGTCAGCCAGCTTGCGTGCGTAGGACGGCCCACCAAGAACGCGCCCGAACTCGCACCATCCGAACAGAGACGAGCCGCAGTGCCGTGGAGCGCCGCCTGCGTTGGCCTCACGTTCGAAAATCGCGACGCGGCGCGCGCCTCTACGGCGCAGTTCACACGCGGCGGCGATTCCAGCCGGGCCGCCTCCGACAATGGCCACATCGAGGATCGTATCAGGCATGTTGCTCTCCCACCGCCAGAGGCTCGTCCAGGTGCCCCTGGGTCAGCGCCGCCAGCCGGGCGGCGCAATAGAATCCCTGGCATCTTCCCATTCCCACACGAGTCCTTCGTTTCAGTCCGCCCAGATCCTTGGCCGGCAGGGGACCGTCCAGAGCTGCTTCGATTTCGCGCCGGGTGACCATCTCACAGTGACAAACAATGTCGCCGTGGTTCGGCTGCTCCCAATCGCGAGGGAAAGCCTCGGCCAAATTGGGCACCGCGGGCCATGCGGGTTGCCGCACGCGTGTATGCTGCACGCCGCTCTGGCTGTACAGGCTGTAGATGTGGCGTGCCAGACCCAGTGCCGATGTGAGGCCGGTGGAGCGAATGCCGCTTACACTGATCCAACGGCGTGCCTCATCGAAGCGCACCTGGTACTCTTTGTGCTCGGTGGCTGGACGGAGTCCCGCGTAAGTGGCGGTGACGGAAACGTCCCGTAACGCCGGCAACATCGTGTGCGCACGGCGGACCAAGCTGCGAAGCGTCTCCTGGTCCAGGGCGGCTTCGGTGCGGCTTTCCTGATCCTCGGCAGTCGGCCCCACCAGTACATTGCCGAAGATGGTGGGCGAGAGCAGCAACCCCTTGGTGCGCCCGGTGGGAACAGGTAGAAGGATGGTCTTCAGATGGCGCGAGGCGGCTTTGTCGAACACCACGAACTGGCCTTTGCGCGGCCGGATTGAGAACGGGCTCGCGCCGAGCAGGCGCTGCTCGACCACATCGCCGAACAAACCTGCACAGTTGATCACCACGCGGGCGGAAACCGCATCATCGCCGCAGCGCAGCGTCCAGATATCTCCGGAAAGCTCGCCTGCCGCGACCTCGAAGCGGAAGCGCGCCTGCGCGCCATTAGCGAGCGCCTGCCGCAGATAGGCCAGAGGCGCCGACCATGGATCGATCAAGCTTTCGCCCGGCACCAGAAGCGCCTCACGCGCTTCCGGCGCCAACCCGGGCTCGCGGTTCAGAAGCTCCTTTTGGCTCAGGCGGCGCACATCGGTGACGCCGTTGGCGTGGGCCTGTGTCAGGATGCCTTCCAGGCGGCTGGCGTCATCCTCATTCCAGGCCACTACCACGGCGCCGGTGGTCAGAACCGGCAGGTTCAGGCGTTCCCGGACAGCCATGTATTCCTGATAGCCCTCGCGGACGCAGGCGAGTTCCAGAGTGCCTGGCGTGGCGTCGAACCCGGTGTGGAGCAGAGCGCTGTTGGCCTTGCTGGCTCCCGCCAGAATGTCGGAAGCCTTTTCGAGCAGAACCACGCCGGCGCCTTCCAGGGCGAAACGACGCGCGATGGCGCAGCCGACCACCCCGCCGCCGACCACCGCGACATCGAAGATTGAGTTGTGCATGGTCGAATCCAGATTAACTGAGATGTAACAATCGGTCAAGGTTTTTGACTGATTGATGAATCTTGTTGACTATTCAGCCAACTTCGAACATAATGATTTGGCGTCACGGCAGACCACGCGTAACGGTGGCCATGGGTCTTACTGTTTCTCGCGGGGTACAGACCCGCGAAGTTCACGGCAATATTCCAATGGCGGTCCGAGGACCGCAACGAGGAGGTTGAGCATGTCTGTGTACCGGAAGTCCCGCTGTCTGATGATTGCGTCCATCCTGCTGATGGCGCTGACCATAACTGTTAGCACCGCGTGGTCTCAATCCACGTTCGGATCGGTGATCGGAAACGTAACCGACAGCTCCGGAGGAGTGGTGGTGAACGCGGAAGTTTCGTTGATCGCCACCGACACGAACGTGAAACGAACGACGCACACGCGCGAAAACGGCGTCTTCGAGTTCCCGAACCTGGTGCCGGGGCGCTATCGCGTCGAGGCTCAATCTTCAGGTTTCGCTCTCGTCAAGACCGCGGATTTCACCGTGGAAGCGCGCGCCGCCATCCGTCAGGACGTGCAATTGGCTCCGGTGGGAGTGACATCCAGCGTCACGGTGACCGCGCCCATGGTCAACGCGGACAATCCGACCGTGGCCAGCGCGGTAAGCTCCAAACACTTGCAGGAGCTTCCCTACAACTTCCGTACCGAGAATACGTCGGTGCTGCCTTCCATCCGGATCTTACCGGAAGTTCAGTTCGGCACCAACGAAGACCAGTTCTCGCTCTCCGGCGGTATGGCTTACCAGAACGAGATCTCGGTGGACGGCATCATGACCACGAGTGTGCGGGACAACGGGGTTTCGAGCGGTGAGTCCGGCAAGGTCGGCGGCGCGTACAACATCTTCCCCTCCATGGAGGGCATCCGCGAGGTGCGCGTCAGTTCGGTGAGCAACAGCGCCGAGTTCGCACAGATGGGCGACCTGACCACCATCACGCGTTCGGGCACCAACAAGTACCACGGGTCGGCGCTTTGGAACTACAACGGCAATGCGTTGAACGCCAACGCCAACTATTTCACTCCCAACCTGACGGCCCCCCGGCGCGTGAACAATGACGTGGGCGGAAGCTTCGGCGGCCCGGTGATAATCCCGGGTCTCTACAAAGGCAAGGACAAGACCTTCTTCTTCGCCGACTACGAACGGTTGACGATTTACAGCAACACGGTGGCGGGCGCCACGGTGCCGACCGCCGACGAGCGACAGGGTCTGATCACTAGTTCGACGCCGTTGATCAATCCCTTCTCCGGCTTGGCGTTTCCAACCAACGCCAAGGGCCAGTACATCGTTCCCATCAATTCAGTGAGCCAGAAGGTGCTGGACAAGTACATTCCCGCTCCGACGCAGGACAACAATCTCTACCGCTACGCCTTCCCCACCTCCACGGAATCCAACCAGTACGACGTTCGCGTCGATCACAACTTCACCAGCGGCCACTGGATGTTCGCCCGTTGGAGTTGGAAGAACACCGACGCCCAGGCGGCGGACAACTACGCGGCCACTAGTCCGCTGATGACGCGCACGCGCTCCCGTAACCTGGTGATCGCGGATTCCTACTCGATACGGCCGAATATCTTGAACGAATTCCGCTTCGGATTGACGAACTCCGATTTCGACCGGACACCGGTCACCAGCGTGAAAGGCGCCGACGTCGTCGCGGCGCTGGGTCTGAAGTCCTACGTGTCGAACTTGCCGGACTCCACTGGAACGCCGTACATCTCCATTTCCGGCTACACACGGTTTGGTGTGTCGAAGCCGGATTCCCCAGTCCAGCGCAACGTCCAGTTCTCGAACAACCTTACCTACATCACGGGCCGGCACACGTTCAAGGGCGGCTTTGATTCGCGCCGCCTGCGCTGGGCTTCGCAAGGTAACTTCACTGGCGCGGACGATTTTGGGGTCTACACGTTCAGCTCCGGGCTGGCTGGAGGCACCTCCAGCGCCATGGCGAATTTCCTGCTGGGCATCCCTACCGAAAGCAACCAGACCGCCGCGGGGCCAGCCATCAATGCCATCACTTGGCACCACGGGTTTTTCTTCCAGGATGACTGGCGCGTATCTCCGACTCTGACCGTGAACGTGGGACTGCGCTACGACATGTTCCTGCCCTTCCACGACACCGAAGGCAACATCACGAACTTCCTGCGCGACACCAAGAACGGCGACGTGGTGGTGCCGGATGCCGCTTCGCTGGCGCTGGCTAAGCCGGCGTTCACGCAGGGCATCGGCACGGCCAAGATCTTCACCGCCGATCAGGTCGGCCTGCCGACTTCGCTGCGGCGTTCCGACATGAATAACTTCGCGCCGCGTTTCGGCGTGGCCTGGCGGCCGCTGCGAACCGACAGACTGGTTCTGCGCGGCGGCTACGGAATCTACTATGTCCGCGTGCTGGGCGCGATCTTCAATTCGCTGAGCCAGATTCACACTTCCGACAACGTTTCGTTTGTGAACACGTTCGATGCCGCCACACGCACGTTCGGTTACGTCTGGCCGAACACGTTCGCCGGCCAGTCCAAGAGCGTCGCATCGGCTGCCGGCAGCCAGAACTTCTCCACGGCCAACGACCCGAACTATCGCGATCCTTACACGCAGCAGTGGAGCTTCACCATCGAGCAACAGCTCAAGCCGGAACACGCCTTGCGCATTTCCTACACCGGTTATCACAGCGTGAAACTCACACTGGCGCCGGACCTGAACCAAATTCGCGCGAACACCATCGGCTACAACAACATGTTCATGACCGCCGCCGACGGCAGCGCGGTGGTGATCAAGCCGACGCTTGGGATCGCCGATCCGCGTCCATTTGCCAACTGGCGGCGCATCAACACGCGTGACAACGGCGGCATGGCCAACTACAACGACCTGACCGTGCAGTACAAGGGTCTGGTTCGGCGCTGGGGCCTCGACCTCACATCCACCTATAAGATGGCCAAGGCGATCTCGAACGTGGAAGCGTTCGGCAGCGGCGCCAGCAACTTCACGGGTGAGACCTCCGGACGCACCGACAACCGCTTCAACGACCGTTATCAGCGCGGTCCGATGCAGGCCATACCCAGCCATCGCTTCACATCGAGCCTGTTGTGGGCGCTGCCGGTGGGACGCGGGCGCGCCGTCGGATCGACCATGAACCGCTTCGCCGATGCGATCCTGGGCGGGTGGGCGATCTCCAACATCACCACGTTGCAGACCGGCCAGCACCTTTCGGCCGTCTATTCGGGCTACTGCGGATCCGGGGTCTACTGCTACAGCTCGGAGCCGGCTGATGTGGTCAACGGCCAGAGTGCCGACAGCGGACCCAAGACGACGCAACAGTGGTTCAACACCGGCGCCTTTACGACGGCCAATCTGAAGATCGTAAGCGTGTCCGGCGACCCCACGCATCCCGGCGGGATTTACCCGGGGCGTTGGGGCAACGCAGGCAAGGGCACCATCACGGGGCCGGGACTCATCGCTCTGGACGCTGGCATGTACAAGGATTTCTCTTACAAGGAAAAACTGCGCATGCGCTTCCAGACGCAGGTGACCAACTTATCGAACCATCCCAATTTCGCCAATCCGAACACCGATCTGAACAACGCGAATTACGGCCGCATTCTGAGCCTGCTCACCACCGGTGACTATGGGCCGCGGCGAATTCTCCTGGGCCTCCGCATTGAGTTTTGAGGCCGCACCCGAGGCGCCGCGCGTACGCGCGCGGCGCCATTTTTTTTGAGAGTGTTCCCAGGTTTGGCGAGCAATAAAAGAGGGCGGCCCACGTGAGGCCGCCCTCTTGCCACAAGAAGCGGAAGTCCCAGTTTCCGCAGCGTGCTATTTGGAAGCGTTGAAGCGCTTCTCTACTTCAGCCCAGTTCACTACATTCCACCAGGCCCCTACATATTCGGCGCGCCGGTTCTGATACTTGAGGTAGTAAGCGTGCTCCCAAACGTCCAGACCGAGCAGCGGGACCTTGCCTTCGCTCACGGGCGAATCCTGATTGGCAGTCGAGTAAACGTCCAGCTTGCCCGCGCCATCTTTCACCAGCCACGCCCAACCGGAACCGAAACGGCCCATGGCCGCCGCGGAGAACTTTTCCTTGAAGGTGTCGTAGCTGCCGAATGTGCTGGCGATCGCTTCGCCGAGCTTGTTGCCGGGCTGGCCGCCGCCCTTGGGCGACAGGAACTGCCAGAACATGGCGTGATTGAAGTGACCACCGCCGTTGTTGCGCACCGCGGTCCGAATGGACTCCGGCACCGCGATCAAATTGTTGGCCAGCAACTGTTCCAGACTGCGTGACGCCAACTCGGGCGCGGCTTCGAGAGCTTTATTCAGATTGGCGACATAGGCAGCGTGGTGCTTGCCGTGATGAATCTCCATGGTGGCCTTGTCGATGTAAGGCTCCAGGGCATCGTGCGCATACGGTAGCGAGTCAAGGGTGAAAGCCATGTTCGTCTCCTCTTTCACCCTCTTGGATGTCAGTGTATGGCTAAGCGATGCTGAAAAGTTCCAACAGGCTGCTGAAAGACGGGACAGACTGCTCTGCCCCGCGTTTCACTGCGGGGGCAGAGTGGTCTGTCCCTGGTTTTTTAGCAGCCTGCTACGTTGTCGGCTTGTCGGTGTGAGCCGGGTCGCTTACGTCGAAATGGGGGCCGCGTTCATCCCAGTCTTCTGCGCGGAACATGCGTCCCTTGCCGCGCAGGCCGTCGAGTTCCTTCACGGTCATGCTGACCTTGCCGCCCTTCACGTACACCCAAACGTGGTGGAAGAAGATTCCATCGCCGAAACTGGCGCCGCGTTCGAATTTCCTCTCGACGTTTCCACCGCTCGATCCCACTTGCATGTAGACCACTTCGTCGAAGGGCAGGCGCATGAAGGTGTGGCCGTGGCCGCTGACGATGTAGTCGACACCGTATTTCTTGGCCAGCTTGTGCAGCGTGAATTCTCCGCTGCCGACGCGCACCAGCGGAATCCAGAACGGCTTGTGGAAGAACACGAACTTGGGGCGCTTGGCCTGGTTCTGGGCGAGGTCGGCTTCGAGAAACTGAAGTTCGCTTTCCTTCAGTTCGAGGCCGCGGCTATTGTCGAGTACCGTGATATGCGCGTTCTGGAAATCGAAGCTGTAATGCACGGCGTGGCCGGTCTCGCGGGCGAACGCTTTCTCGGACGCTTCCGAAAAAACATCGTGGTTGCCGGGCACCAGGTAAAGCGGATACTGCTTGTAGCGGTTGAACAGCGTCTTGATTTCCTTCCACTGCTCGTCGATCTTGTCGTCGCCTCCGCCTTGGATGGTGTCGCCGACATTGATCACAAACGACGGGTGCAGCATGTCCACTTCGCGCCAGACGCGGCCGTAGACTTGTGCGGTGGGTGTACCTGCCCGGTCGCCGATGATCGAAAAGTGAAAATCGTTGTCCTGTTGCGCTTCGGCATGGAATGCCACCATCACCAGGAGCAACGCCAACGCGGTCACACCGGCGATCCAGTTTCGGTTTAGTCGGGCCATGGCGCCATTGTGCCACAAACCGGCAAGATTCCGGGCAATCTTTGGGGTGTCCAGCGCACTACCTCTGTCGGACAGACGGACCGTCGATTCTCATTTGGCGATGACATGTGCCGACCAATGGATTGCCGCGCTACTGGCGCCGCTAAGTGTCTGGATTCTCGTCAGCGGAATCGACGACATGGTTCTCGCCGGAGTGTGCCTGCTCCATTGGATTCGAGAGCGGTTCGCAGGCCGCGAGGCTGAGGAGCAGCTTTCGAAGCTGCGCGAGAAGCGCATTGCCGTCTTCGTGCCGCTGTGGCGCGAGTCCGGCGTGATCGGGGAGATGCTCGATCACAACCTGGCGGCCATCCGGTACGAGAACTACGAGTTTCTGACCGGCGTCTATCCCAACGATCGCGAGACTCTGGCCGCGGTGCGCGAGGCGAGTGCACGATCACCGAAGGTGCAAGTGGCCGTGTGTCCGCACGACGGTCCCACGTCGAAAGCCGACTGTCTGAACTGGATCTATCAGCACATGCTGCTGATCGAGGAGCAGCGCGGCATCCGTTACGAAGTCATCGTGACGCATGATGCCGAGGATCTGATTCACCCGGATTCGCTGCGCCACATCAATCTCCACACCGAGACGAACGACTTCGTGCAAGTTCCGGTGCTGCCGCTGCCGACGCCGCTGCGGCAGTTGACGCACGGTGTCTATTGCGATGAATTCGCCGAGTATCAAACCAAGGACATACGCGCCCGGCAACTGCTCGGCGCTTTCATTCCGTCCAACGGCGTGGGCACCGGATACCGCCGCGAAGCGCTGGACAA
>CAZDIZ010000003.1:16256-52297 GCA_964505625.1 uncultured Solibacteraceae bacterium
CTTTCATTCCGTCCAACGGCGTGGGCACCGGATACCGCCGCGAAGCGCTGGACAAACTGGCCGAGAGCACTTCCAATCGGGTGTTTGAGCCGGAGTGTTTGACTGAGGATTATGAAAACGGCATCCGGTTGCACGCCCTCGGCTGCAAACAGGTGTTTCTGCCGATCCGGTTCGAGAATTCAAAACCTGTGGCGACGCGCGAGTACTTTCCGCGGACGCTCAGGGAATCCATACGGCAGCGCACGCGTTGGGTGATGGGCATTTCGCTGCAAAGCTGGCAGCGCCACGGTTGGCGCGGCGACCTTCGGCAACTCTACTGGTATTGGCGTGACCGTAAGTGCCTGTTGGGAAGCCCCATCACGATTCTGACCAACGCGGTTTTCTGCTACGGTGTGGCCACCTGGAGTTGGAGTGTTTGGCACGGCCTGCCATGGGGATTGGCCAAGGCGGCCAAGCCTCCGCTGACCGAGTGGCTGTTGATTGTGAATCTGGTAATACAGGCGATCGCCGTGGGGATTCGCACAAGCGCCGTGGGCCGGATCTATGGCTGGCGCTTCGCGTTGGGCGTGCCGGTCCGCGTCGGCTGGGCCAACGCAATCAACTTCCTGGCCACCTGCGGCGCCATTCATCGCTACACCGTGGCGCGCCTGCGTGGGCAGCCGCTCGTGTGGATCAAGACCGAACACGCCTACCCGTCGCGAAGCACGCTGGTTTCGCATAAACGGTCACTCGAAGAAATTCTGGTGGAAGCGGCTTACGTCGCCGCCAAGGACTTGGAAGCTGCGCTGGCCGCCAAGCCCGCGTCGATGGGGATTGGCGAATACCTGGTGCGGGCCGGCAAACTGAGCGAAGACGACTATTACGAAGCGTTGAGCGTGCGCGACAACGTTCCGCTGGGGTGGCTGGAGGCGAACTCCATTCCGAGGCGCGTCTCGCGCGCTTTGCCCGCGCACTTTGTCCGCAAGTGGCGTGTGCTGCCGTTTCGCGTCGAGCAGGGTGACCTCTACCTGGCCGGTCCGGAACTGCCCAACGGCGATTTCCATAGGGCGCTGCGCAAAGTCACGCAACTGGGTGTGCGCTTCCAATTGGTGACCCCGAGTAACTTCGAGAGATTGCGCGAACAGTTGCTCCAAGTTTGAGCTACCGTTTATGGCAGAATCGAATGCATGAAGCTTGCCGCGATTCTCACCTGCCTGTGTAGCTCGTGGATGTTTGCCCAGGCCCCGCCCAACCCCGCCTTCGCTCCCATTGACGAGCAACCCGGTTTGCCGCGCGTGTTGATCATCGGCGATTCGATTTCCATCGGCTACACGCTTCCGGTCCGGACGTTGCTGGCCGGTCAAGCCAACGTGCTACGCATTCCAACCAACGGAGGCACCAGCGGTAACGGTGTTTTCAATATGGACGCCTGGTTGGGCAAGCAGAAGTGGGATGTGATTCACTTCAACTTCGGTCTGCACGATCTGAAACGCCTGAGCGACGGTGAACCGCAAGTGCCGCTGGCGCTCTACGAGCGCTACCTGCGGCTGTTTGTCGCGCGCGCCAAGGCGACGGGCGCGAAGCTGATTTGGGCCACCACCACGCCGGTTCCCGAAGGCAAAGTGAACCCGCCGCGCAAGCCGGAAGACGTTGTGTCCTACAATGCCGTCGCGCTACGGGTGATGAAGGAAAACGGAGTCGCCGTCGACGATCTCTACGCTTTCGCGCTCCCGCGCTTGAAGGAAATCCAACTGCCGGTCAACGTGCACTACACCTCGGAAGGCTCGGACGCCCTCGCCAAGCAGGTCGCCGCGTCGATCCGCAAAGCGCTCAATCCATAGCGCTACGGCCTGGGCGGCTGGCCTTCGCCGGCACGCGGTGCACGGGAACCACCGCGGTCCAGAGCGCGGCCGTCGAAGAAGTAGAAGAAGCCGTCTTCGGCTCCGATGATGAGGTCCAGACGGCCGTCTCCGTTTACATCCGCGGCGGCGGGCGTGGGGTTGTGTCCGGCCAAGTCGCGATCCACCAGATCGCCGTGATAGACGAAGACCGGCTTTTGCTGCGAGCCGACGTTCTCAAACCACGCGGCGTTGAGGCGGCTGTCGACGACCAGGTCCAGGTCGCCGTCGCCATCCCAATCCACGGTGTCGATCTTACGCCGTCCGCTGCCGCCCGCCGGGCGCGTGGCCAGGCGCAGCGGCTCGCCGGCGCGATCCAGGAAGATGCGCGCGGGTGGTTTCAGCTTGAGCGCCGCGCCTTCGCGGTAGCGTTCATAGAAGGCCAGATAGCCTTCGTAGTCGAGCATCACCAGGTCGGGAAGTCCGTCGCGATTCCAATCGACCACGCGCGGTGTGGTGCGCCATTGCGTCACCAGTTCCTTGGGCTGCGGCGTCCACCATACCCAGCGCGGCTTGGGCGGCGCTCCGGACCATTCCACGTCCACCGATGCACGGGCGGCGAGCACGGGCTCGTTGCGCGTGCCGATGTTGCGATACCAGACCACCTTGCCCCAAATGTCGTTCACGACCACGTCCAGGCGTCCGTCGAGATCCCAATCGGCGACCACCGGATTCGAGTAGCCCCACTTCTCTTCGACCGGCCCCTGCACCGAACCGTTCGGCCCCGCCATCACGCGAATGGTCTTGCCATCGGCTTTGAGATAGCCACGATCCTGCCAGGCCGGCTGCGTCTTGGTGCCGACGTTTTCGAAGTACTGTATGTAGCCTCCGGAGTTGCCCGCGATCAGGTCCAACCGGCCGTCGCCGTTCCAATCGACCGGAACGGGCCGCGAAAGCGCGCCGCTCTTCAGGAACGGGTCGACCTGCTCGAAGTAGCGCGGCTCCTTGAATACCGGCGCCTCGCCCTTACGCGCGGTGTTTTCCAGCCACACCACGGTGCCGTCTTCCTGGCCCACGATCAGGTGCGCGCGGGCGTCGCCGTACCAATCCGCCACACGCGGCTGAATCATGCACAGGTCCAGGTGGACGGGTTTGCCCGCGGCTTCCACCAAACGGCCCGCGGCGAGTTGCGGCGCCGACCGCGTGCCGGTGTTTTCGAAGATGGTGATGGTGTCGATGAAATCGCCGCCGATCAGATCGAGGCGTCCGCGCCCAAACCAATCCACCGGATTGGGCGACGGGCTGCCGCGCAGATCGATCCGCTTGCCACCCGCGGTGAGCGCGACGGCGGGCGCGTAGACCGGTTGATCGTTGTTACCCAGGTTGCGGTGGAAGTAGATGTAGCCGTGTATGGGACCGCGCGTCCACTCACCTTTCGAGTTGAAAGCGTCGTCCCAACCGTACGCGCGCCAGTCGCTGATGCCCTCCAGTAGATCGATCTTGCCGTCGTTGTCCCAATCCACCGGATACCAAAGATCGTCGCGGCCGACGTGGAAATCGCGCGCGACGCGCACGCTCACATACTGGTTGAGGCCGTTGTGGCGAACGTCGGAATAGTAGCCTCCGTTCACCACCAGATCCACACGGCCGTCGCCGTTGAAATCGGCCGCTACCAGATCTTTCAGCCCTTTGCCCAGGCGCACGGCGGGCGCGAACAACGGCTCCTGGTTCGATCCGATATTGCGGAATAGATATGTGCCGTTATACGGGCGGTCCGGGCAGCCGACGATCAAATCCATCTTGCCGTCGCCGTCGTGATCGAGCGCGACCGGATGCGGCCACAAGCCGACGGCGAGGCGCCCTCGCACACCGCTCCGTCCATACGTCATCCGTTCGCCGAGAATCGGCGCCGCCGCAGACAACTCCACCGCGGACGCCGCAAGCAGCATCAGGCAGAAGATGGTTCGCATGTGTAATGGCCTCAGGTTCTATAGCTGGCGTTGATTTTGATATAGCCTTCGGTGAAATCGCAAGTCCAGAAGCGCGCCTGGCCGCGGCCTTTGCCGCGAATCGAAAAGCGGATGTCGCACTCCTTCTCATCCAGCTTGCGCTTCAGTGCGGCTTCGTTGAAATCGGCGGCGAGCCCGCGGCGGCACACGGCGACGCCTTGCAGGTGCACGTCGCAGTTGGCCGGGTCGAGTTTCACACCGGCGTTGCCGGCGGCCGACAGGATGCGGCCCCAGTTCGGATCGGAACCCGCGATGGCGGTCTTCACCAGCGGCGAGTTGGCGATGGAGCGGGCGATCTGCTCCGCGTCGGCATCGTTCGCGGCGCCCTTCACCACGATGGTGACGAACTTCGAAGCGCCTTCACCATCGCGCGCGATCTGCTGCGCCAGGCTGGCGAGCACTTTCTCGAGCGCCGCCTGAAACGCCGGGCGATCGGCAGGCGTGATCTTGACGCCGGAAGCGCCGCTCGCGAGCACGGCCACGGTGTCGTTGGTCGAAGTGTCGCCGTCCACCGACAGGCGGTTGTAGCTGTGTTCGATGGCTTCGCGTAGCATGGGCTGCAGGACGGCGGGCGTGGTCTCGGCGTCGGTCATCACGTAGCCGAGCGTGGTGGCCATGCGCGGGTGAATCATGCCGGAGCCTTTGGTCATGCCGGCCAGACGCACGCGGCCGCCCTTCAGACGCAGTTCGGCGAAGGCGACCTTCTTCGTGAGGTCGGTGGTCATGATGGCTGTGGCGGCGTCGTCGAAGCGGTCCGCCGAAAGCCCCTTCACCAGCTTCGGCATCGCTTTTACGAGCAGCGACGCATCGAGTTCCACACCGATGACGCCGGTGGAAGACGGAAGCACCTGCGTAAGCGGACAACCAATCGCCTCGGCAGCGGCGCGGCAGGTGGCCAGGGCCACACTCTTGCCGGTGCGCGTGGCGCAATTCGCGTTGCCGGCGTTCACGACGATGGCGCGCACTTTTCCGCGCGACGCTTTCAGATTCGCCATCGAGACGGTGACCGGCGCCGCTTTCACGCGATTGGTGGTGAACATGGCGGCGGCCGAAGCCGGCGAATCGGCGACGATCAGCGCGACGTCGTCGCGGCGCTGCTTGCGGATGCCCGCATAGATGGATGCGTAACGAAAACCGAGCGGTAGGTTCAACCTTTCATTCTCCCAACTGTTCATTGTCGGCGACGCGATAGCCGTTCAAGAAGGCCGCGGCGGCCATGGGCTTCTTGCCTTCGGGCTGCACTTCGATCAGCTCGATGGTTTCGCCCTGGCCACAGCATACCAGCAGTGACGGCTTGCGTACGTGAAGCGTTCCGGGCGCGCCCGCAACGGCGATGGCCGCGGGGCGCGCTTTCAGAATCTGAAACCCGCGCCCGCGAAAGCGCGTGTGCGCGCCGGGCCACGGAGCGAAGCCGCGCGCGCGATTGTGAATGACGGCCGCGGAACGATGCCAGTCGATCAGGCCGTCTTCCTTCTTAAGCACCGGCGCGTAGGTGGCTTTCTCCGGATTCTGTTTTTCGGGCGTGATGGTGCCGCGTTCGAGGCCCGAGAGCGTTTCGATCAGCAGTTCGGCGCCCATGCGCGCCAGCCGCGCGGAAAGCTCCGGCGCGGTCTCGTCGGGGCCGATCTCAGTCTCCGCTTTGAGCAGCATGTCGCCCGTGTCCAGTCCGGCGTCGATGCGCATGGTGGTGACGCCCGAGCGCGTTTCGCCGTTGACGATGGCCCACTGTATGGGCGCGGCGCCGCGATAGCGCGGCAGCAGCGATGCATGCACGTTGATGATGCCGTGGGGCGGGATGTCGAGAATCGTTTGCGGAATGATCTGTCCGTAGCCCACCACCACCATGATGTCGGGCTGCAGCGCGGCTATCTGCGCCACCGCTTCCGAGCGGCGTATGCGCTCGGGTTGATGCACGGTGAGTCCGAGTGCCAGCGCGGATTGCTTGACGGGCGGCGCGGTGAGCGTTTGCCCGCGTCCGCTGGGACGGTCCGGTTGTGTGAACACGGCCAGTACTTCGTGGCCGGCCGAGGCCAGGGCTTCCAGCGAGGCGACCGCGAACGCCGGCGTGCCCAGGAAGATGGTTTTCATTGGAGCGCGATCAGGCCCATTCTCCGGCCTTTTGCAGCTTGCGGATCTTGCGGCGGATCAGGTCGCGTTTAAGCGGGCTGACGTGCGTGATGTAGAGGCGGCCGTTCAGGTGGTCGGTCTCGTGCTGAAACGCGCGCGCCAGCAGGTCTTCGCCGGTCATCTCGTAGAATTCGCCTTTGGCGTTCTGCGCGCGGATGGTGACCTTCTTCGAGCGCCGCACGTCCTCGCGGAATCCGGGGATGCTTAGGCAGCCTTCCTCGATGGTCTGCATGCCTTCTTTGTGCAGGATCTCCGGGTTGATGAGCACCAGTTTCTGTGACGGGTCTTCGCCCGCCGAAGTGTCGATCACGGCGATGCGGCGGCCGATGCCGATTTGCGGCGCGGCCAGACCGACGCCTCGCGCGGCGTACATCGACTCAAACATGTCGTCGAGAAGCTTGTTCAGTTCCGGAGTGTCGAAATCGGTGACGGTTTCCGCCGGCTGCTCCAGAACCGAGTTGCCGTACTTCACAATCGGGTAGATCATCAGTAACTTTTCACCTGCGCTTGATAACTTTCGAAATTGCGTTTCACCTCGTGGAGAGAATCCCCTCCGAATTTCTCCAAGAATGCTCGCGCCAGAACCAGCGCGGTCATGGCTTCGGCCACCACGCCGGCAGCCGGCACCACGCAAACGTCGCTGCGCTCGTAAGCGGCGGGCGACGGATCTTTTGTCACCAGGTCGGCGGATTCCAGCGGCCGCCGCAGCGTGGAGATCGGTTTCAACAAGCCGCGCAGCACAATCGGCTGGCCGTTGGTGATGCCGCCTTCGAGGCCGCCGGCGTGATTCGAACCGCGCGTGAACGCGCTCGCGGCGCGGTCGTAATGAATGGTGTCCTGTACCTTGGTGCCGAAAGCGGTGGTGGCGAAAGCCGCGTCACCGATCTCGACGCCCTTTACGGCCTGAATGGAGACGATGGCTTGCGCCAGTTGGCCGTCCAGCCGGGTGTCCCACGCCGCGTGCGAACCGAGCCCGATGGGCACGTTACGGGCGACCACTTCGAAAACGCCTCCGAGCGTGTCGCCGGTCTTGTACGCCTCGTCGACGGCGGCTTTCATGCGCTGTTCGGTTTCCGCGTCCACGCAGCCCAGCAGCACTTCATCCTTGCGCGCCAGCGCGGCGATTTCGTCCCAACTGGCCGGACGCTCCAGGCGCACGTTACCGGTTCGGATGACGTGGCTCAGAATCTCGATTCCGAATTCGGCGAGCAGCGCCTTGGCCAGCGCGCCGAGCGCCACGCGCGCAGTGGTTTCGCGTGCGCTCGAACGTTCCAGGATGTAGCGCGCGTCGTGCAGGTTGTACTTGATGCCGCCGGCCAGATCCGCATGCCCGGGGCGCGGGCGCGTCAACGGGCGGCGATCGGCGGCGGGCAGGTCGTTATCTTCGACCGGTAGAATGCGGCTCCAGTTTTCCCAATCCTTGTTGCGAATCAGGATGGCGATGGGCGCTCCCGTGGATTGGCCGTGGCGCACGCCGGCGACGATTTCCGCGCAGTCGGTTTCGATCTTCATGCGCCCGCCGCGCCCGTAGCCTTGCTGGCGCCGCCAGAGTTCGCGGTTCACCGCGTCCAGACACACGGGCACGCCCGCGGGCAATCCTGCCATTGTCGAGACAAGATACTCGCCGTGCGATTCACCGGCCGTTTCAAATCGGAGCATTTATCGGAAATTTCATCGTATCGAACTGCGCAAACTCCGGGCAAGCCGCCGCGCGCGCCAGGTCGACCAGCGCCGCCACGCCAAAGCGATTCCAGTCCACACCAGCAAGGCCGCGCCGCCCGACGCGAGGCCCGCCACGGTCTGTCCGGCGACGCCAAAGACTTCGCCGGTGTGCGCGAAACGCAACCACATGCGGGCGCGGCGTCCGGCGTCGAGGCTCGCATAGGGCGTCCAGGCGCGGACTTCGCCCGAGCCGCGGTCAATCGCGAGTGTCGCGCGTCTGTGCGGCTGGCCTCCATTGCCCGTGTCGATCGTGAAGGTGAACGGCGCGCGCGCGGAGACATCGGAATTTGAAACGCGATGCTGCGCCAGGCCGGGTCCTGACGCTCGGCACGCTGCCAGGCGAGGTTCAATCCATCGAGCGGGACGTCGCGGCTTGCGTTTGGCACGCGGCGCGGAGGTCCGGCCGGTGGTCCTTGCGGCGGCTGACTGCCGGCGATTTTGTAGACCAAGTTGCCGGCCCACGGATAGCTGATGACGACGCCGCTCGCCACGATGATCGCCAGAGGGAATGCGGTCCAAAGGCCGATGGTGTTGTGCCAGTTGAAGTCGCGCGCGTGTCCGCGCAAGCCTCCGCGGAACCACGTCACCGGGCGCAGGTTCGGCCAGGTCCAGTTGCGCGGCCACCACAGATAGATGCCGCTCAAAACCAGCAACAGAAACACCAGATTCGAAGCCCCCGTCACAGCGCGAGCGATAGGGCGGTGCTTGCCTTCCAGGGCGAGCCAGCGGTGCAGGTCCGTCACCTGGTGAAAGAAGGCGCGCGCTTTCGGTGCGCTTGGCCCGAGTAGCGCGCCGGTGTACGGATCGACGAGCACAGTTTCATCGCGGCCGAACGCCACCAGCGCGGTTGCATCCGGGGCAGCGCGCATGGTGAGCGACGTTGGCGCCGCGCCGCGCGCCCGGCTCACTTCGGCGAGCAACGCTTCGACAGGCATGCGCGCCGCCGATGGCGCAACGCGTTCGCCACGATCTGCCCATTCGACGATCTGGCGCTCGTACATCAAAAGAACGCCGGTCACCGACATCACCAGAATCACCAGGCCCGCGACAACACCAATCACCAGATGCGGCCAGAAGACCAGTTTGCGGAGTTTCATACTTCGGCCCAGAGACGCAGCAGGTTGTGATAGACGCCGGTAAGTTGCACCGTCGCCGGGTGATCCGGTGCGTCAGCGCCGATGCGCTGCACGGCCATGTCGAGATCGAACAGCAGCGTGCGCCGCGCGTCGTCCCGCACCATGCTCTGAATCCAGAAGAACGATGCCAGCCGAGAGCCGCGCGTGATGGGTTCCACGCGATGCAGGCTGGTGGACGGGTAGAGAATCATGTGCCCGGCCGGCAGCTTCACGTTATGCGTTCCGTAGGTGTCTTCCACCACCAGTTCACCACCGCCGTATTCGTCCGGGCCACTGAAAAACAGTGTGGCGGAGAGATCCGTGCGCACACGGTGCGGTGTGCCGGTGACCTGCCGTATGGAATTGTCGACGTGCGTGCCGAAGGTCTGTCCCACATCGTAGCGGTTGAACAGCGGTGGGAAGACTTTAAGCGGCAAGGCGGCGGCCATGAACAAAGGACTGCGTTCGAGCGCCTGCAAAACCACGCCGGACAGGTGTACGGCGTCGGGGTCGTCTTCGGCTAGTTGCAGGTTGTGCTTGGCGCGCGAAGACTGAAAACCCGCGGTGACCTTGCCGTCCACCCAGTGCGCCGATTCCAGCGTTCGCCGGCATGCGGCCGTCTGCTCCGGTGTCAGTACATCGGGGATTTGAAGTAGCATGGCTCGATCAGAAACGGATGCCGGTGCTCACGGTAACCGAACGCGCCGGGCCGGGAACCACGTGCCCGCCGCCCAGACGGTCGAAGTAGTGAGCGTCATTCAGGTTGAATAGATTCAGGCGCAGATCGATGTGGCGATTGAGTTGATAGGACACCAGACTCTCGACGGTCCAGTAACTATCCACCTTGCGAGTGTTGGTGTTGTTGCCGAAGCGCTCGCCCACCACGCGCGGTCCGATGCCGAGCGTGAGTTTCCAAAACTGGCAGGTGGTCCAGATGCTGGCCGAGTTGGCGGGTGCGTTCTGAATACGTTTGCCGACCTCGGCCGCCGTGTTGGACTTTACGATTTCGTTCGCCATGAACGTGTACGCACCATATAGCTTCCAGCGCCGCGTGAGCGCGCCGGTGGCGCCCATCTCGACTCCTTGGACACGCTGCGTTCCTTGCAGTACCTGCGGCGGATCGTCGGGCAGCAGGCCGGGCGTGCGCGCGTTCGTTTTTTCGACGTGGAACCATGCGCCGGTGAGCATCAGGCGCTCGCCCAACATATTCCACTTGCCGCCGGTTTCGAACGTGTACGTTCTTTCGGGTTCGATGGCGGTGTTCGCGGTGCCGTAGGAAAGGCCCTCAAGCGACGGACTCAGCGACGTGCCGTAGGATGCGTAGAGGCTCGCATCGCGGCCCGGTTTGTAGACCAGTGCTCCGCGCACGCTCGTCATGGTGTCCACGCGGGCAATCGCCGCGGGTGCGGTGGTGACTCCGCGAGCGTCGAAACGTTCCCAGCGCAGGCCCCCAGTGGCTTCCCAGTGCTCGCTGAGTTTGGCGGTGTCGAACAAGTAGACGCTCTGCGTTTTTCCGGTGACGTCGCCGGTGTAGAGCCCGGGCGTGATGGGTGAGGGGTAGACGTCGTCCGGATTGGGACTCAATAACGTTGTGGGCATCACCGGTGCGCTGCGCGTCTTGCGAATGTTGTTTTCGTTCGAAAGATTGGCGCCGGCCACCAGCGAGTGCGCGATGCCTCGGGTGGAGAAGCGCGCGCTCAAGTCGGTCTGGTTGTCCCAGATGCGGTCGGCGGCGATCCAACTGCGCATTTCGCGGTTGATCACGGTGGAGTCGTTGCTCGCGAATCGCGGCGGCGTGGCGTTGGAGTCGCGCGTCGACCGGCCAAAACGCAACTGATTGCGCAGCGTGAGGGAGTCGGAAAAATCAAGCTCGAAACGGATCGTGGCGGTGTTCGAGTCCAGATGTTCGCGGTCGCGGTCACGCAGTCCGTAGAAGGTGTTGCGTGGCACCGGAGCCGGGCGGTCGCGATATTCAGCCAGCACGTTGTTGGTGGCCGGCACCCAGGGAATGCCGTAGTCGGAAATGTTGTGCTGCTTTAGCTTGAAGAAATTGAGCGTCAAGCGCGTGGAACGCCCCAGACCGAAAGCGAGCGACGGCGCCGCGCCCCAACGCTCGTTTTCGACCACGTCGCGGCCGGCCACGCCGGATTCGTGCCGCAGCAGGTTCACACGCAACGCAGTGCGTTCGCCAAGCGGTACGTTGGTGTCCGACGCCAGGCGCCGCGTGCCGTCCGAGCCGAGGTGGACGGTGCCGCCCAACATGCGACCGAGCGTGGGTTGCTTGCTGATCATGTTGATGGTGCCGCCGGCCGAGCCGCGGCCCGCTACCGCCGAGGTCGGCCCCTTGGTCACTTCCACTTGCTCGGTGTTGAACGGGTCGCGCGCCTGCGGGCTCAGATCACGCGCGCCATCCAGGAACAGATCGTTGCGCGCGCTGAATCCGCGTAGCGTCAGATTGTCGCCCGCCGGCGTGCCACCTTCGCCCGCCGCGATGGTCAGTCCCGGCACGTTGCGCAACACGTCGCGCAACGTAGTGGCGCCCTGCTCTTCCATGAGCGATCGCGGAATCACCAGGATGGTTTGCGGCGTGTCGACCAGCGGTTCCGTGTATTTCGCCGAAGCCAGCACTGGGGCGATGTCGCTTACGTTTACGGTCTCCGAAGGTCCGGGGATTTCCAGTCTTACATTGCGCGGACCCACAAAACGGAATTCGATTCCCGTGCCCTCCAGGAGTTTTTTCAGCGCATCCTCGGGTGTGTACAAGCCCGTGATGCCGGGTAGGCCCGTTTTCCGCAGCGATTCCCACGGGATTTCAATTCGCAAACCAGTTGCAGTTTCGAAACCGGCCATGACGTCCGCAAATGTGCCCGGCTGAATCTCAAAACGGCGTGCCGGCGCTGCTTCTAGAGTGCCCGCCGCGACCGGAGGAGTGTTGTCCGATGCCGTCAGCGCGCCCTCTCCGGCGGCCCCGTAAACTGCTATTGTTCCTATCGCGGCAGCTCGCTTGGCCCACGGCCACCGGCGGCGGCGCGCGGTTGTCCCAGTTCTCATTGACATCTCCCAGTCGGGGGTGAGCACAGCACCTCCGGTAAGCTTGGACCAGAGTAGTCCAAGATGCAACTGGTTGTCAATAAGAATTCAGTCAGTGAGGGTTTGAGCGGGCACACCTCATCCCGGACAGAGGCGGAAACGGAACGGTCTCAGTTGATCAGCTGCAAGCTTTGTTCGCGCAGTGCGACGTGCACAGTTGCAGACTCTTTTGGCATGCCTCGACGGCCGTCTTGTTCGTGGCATTCTTCTTGCACGTCGCATCGGCCCGATTGCACTTGTTCTTGCAGTCGGCAATGCACTGAGCCTTCTGCGCAGCCCCCTTGTCGCCCGCCGCGAAGAGCATCCCGCAAGTCACCAGTAACAACAGAATACGTAGTGCCACCCAGCACCTCCTTGTCGAAAGGGAGTATACCTTTACGCCCGGCCGGCGCACAAGATACCCGGCTCCTGCCGTTTCGCGTGGGCGGCTAAGATAGTAGGTCATGACCAGCACTGGCAAGGCTATTCGTCTGAATCGCATCTTTCGCACTCCGTCCAGCAAGGCGCTGGTGGTGGCCTATGATCATCCGCAGATGCTGGGGCCCATTGCGGGGACAGAGAAGCCGCTTGTGATGATCGGGCGTCTGGCCGCGTCGCGCGTCGATGCGATTCTACTGAGCCTGGGCGCGCTGCAGAAATGCGCGGAGGCGCTGCTGGTGCCGGATGCACCGGCCGTCGTCGCGCGGTTGGATTGGACGAATGTCTGGTACCGGAAGGACGCCGCGGCGACCGGTGCTTACTCGAGTTGCCTGGTGGGGCAAGTGGAAGACGCGGTGCGTTGCGGCGCCGATGCCGTGCTGACCTACATGTTCATGGGTTCGGGCGACGCCGAGCACGAAGCCCGCGAGATCGCCAAGAATGCTGAAGTGGCGCGCGCGGCCGAACGCTTCGGTGTGCCGCACATCATCGAAAGCATGGCGCGCGGCAAAGACGTCGCCGATCCCGCCGACGTGAATTGGGTGAAGCTGCACGCACGCATCGCGAGCGAGCTTGGCGCGGACCTGATTAAGACGGACTATCCGGGCGACGCCGCGGGCCTGCGCGAAGTGGTGGAGACTTGTCCGGCGCCGGTTTTGATCGCAGGTGGAGCGCGTTCGGGCGGTGACGAGCAGGCGCTGGCCATGGTGTCGGACGTGGTGAGCGCGGGAGCGGCCGGAGTGATTTTCGGCCGTTACGTGATTCAGTCCGCAGACATGGAAGGGTTCCTTGCCGCGGCGCGAAAGTTGCTATCGGCGGAAGATGCGGAGCCGCGGCGATGACAATTCGCGACAGGGCAGTGGCGATTTGGCGGCGCGCCTGGCCCGCGCTACTGCTGTTTGCGATTGCCGTCGGCTTCTACTGGAAGATCGTTCTCTCGAAGCAGTACATTTGGCTGGATTCGCCCGATCTGGTTTTTCAAGTGCTGCCCTGGATACAGTTCCAGACGGCGACGTGGCAGAGCGGTAGTTTTCCGCTATGGGATCCAAACCTGTGGGCCGGACACCCGGTGGTGGGACAGGTGCAACCGGCCGCGCTGAATCCGCTGAACTGGGTTCTGTTCTCCCTGCCGATGAAAGACGGCTTCATACGGCTGGGAACGCTGAATTGGTACCTGGTGCTGATTCACTACCTGGCGGCGCTGCTCATGTATCTGTTTTGCCGGGATCGCGGGTTGTCACGGCTCAGTTCCATTCTTGGCGGTTGCGCGTTTTCGTTCGGCGGGTTCATGGCGACCAACATGTGGCCACAGATGCTGATGAGCGCGCTGTGGCTGCCGGTGGTTCTGCTGTTTCTGCTGCGCGTCGACGATGGACGGCGTCCGGTGGCGAGCGCAGCACTGGCGGGCGTCTTCCTCGGACTGGCGTTCTTGGGCGGCCATCACAACGTTCCGATCTATGCGACGGTTTGCGCGGGGGCGTTCTGGATTCATCACTTGCTGACGGGCGACGGCTTCCGGCGCGCTCGCTGGATGGCTGTTGTGCTGTTCGCCGCGTGCTTCGCGGCGGTTGCGGCGGTGCAGATACTTCCGGCCGTCGAACTGGGACAGTGGTCCCTGCGTTGGGCCGGCGCGGCGAATCCGCTCCCCTGGGATGAACCGGTACCGTACACGGTCCACGACAACTTTTCGCTCTACCCGACTTCCATTCTGGGTTTCATCGTTCCCAGTTACTCGCGGCACACGGACACGTTCATGGGTCTGGTTGTACTGACCTACGCCGCGTTGGGCGTCGCGCTGGCCTGGCGGCGGCGGACCACGCGCATCGCGGCAGTGCTGGCCATGCTGGGACTACTGCTTGCGTTGGGATCCGATAGCCTGTTGCATGGACTCGTTTACCAGTTCTGGCCCGGATTCCACACGGCTCGCAACATCAGCATGGCCGTGGCGCTCTGCCATCTTGGGCTCGCCGTGCTGGCGGCGTGCGGACTGGAGGCGTGTTTCGAACACGCGCGCGAGGCGCGGCGCTCTCAGACGCTCGCGGTGCGGAGCCTGGTGGTGCTGGCGGTGCTGCTCTACGCGGCGCTGATCGTATTGATCACGGTGAGGAATGAGCAATCGCGCGAATACCGCGTGTTTGCGACCACCGCGCTCAATGCGCTGCTGGTGGCGGCGGTGCTGGCGGCCTGGTTGCGCCGCAAGATTCCGAACTGGGTGGGCGGCGCGCTGCTCATCGCACTGGCACTCGGCGAAATGCACCCGGTGGCCACCTATGGTTTCCGTCATCGGGACATGCCCAGCGTCGTGTTGAACAAGCTGCAACAGCATAGCGACATTGCCGCTTTTTTCCGTAGCAGGAGCGAGCCGGTGCGCGTCGAGATCGACCGGGACGAGATCCCGTACAATTTCGGCGACTGGTACGGTATCAACCAGAGCAACGGATACTTGGCCGGCCTGTTCCGCCACATCGTGAGGCTGCAAGATCAACACCGGCGTCACGTGCTGCTCGGAACGAACTACTACGTCCGGCGCACTCCCGCCAGCCCTTGGCAGGAACTGGTCTTCACATCCAGCAGCGGATTGAATGTCTATCGCGATTCCGGCACTTTGGCCCGCGTGCGGACCGTGCATGAGGTGATCGGCGTGGCTAACGATGACCAGGCCGTTGCCGCCACGTTGCGGCCGGAATTGGATCTTGCGCGAACGGCGGTGGTGGAAGGCATTGCACCGAAACTCGACACGTGCGCCGCAGCCGACCAAGTGCGCCTGACCGGATACACGGCCAACCGCGCCACGGTGGATGCCCAGATGTCGTGCCGCGGCTTGTTGATCCTGGGCGATGCCTGGTTTCCCGGATGGAAGGCTTACGTCGATGGCAAGCCCACGCCGGTGCTACGCACGTGCAGCCTGGTGCGCGGGGTGGTTGTGGACGCCGGCGCGCATCGCGTGACGTTCCGCTACGAACCTTGGACTGTGTGGGCCGGTGCGTTGTTGGCGCTCGCGGGGCTCTCGCTCTGTGGCGTGGTGGTGTGCACGCCTCTCGGAAAGAAGTTGGAGCGTTGGGCCGCGCCGAAGGCGGAAGCATGATGCGCGCACTGCGGCGCTTCTGGCCGGCCCTGCTGCTATTGGCCATCGCCATCGGTTTCTACTGGAAAGTCGTGTTGTCGCGGCAGTACTACTGGATGGACGCCACCGACATTGCTTACCAGGTGATACCCTGGCTGCAATTCCAGACCACCACGTGGCAGCACGGCAGTTTCCCGCTGTGGGATCCGCGATTGTGGGGCGGACAGCCCGTGGCCGGGCAGGTGCAACCCGGCGTACTCAATCCGTTGAACTGGATTCTGTTCTGCGTCCCCATGAAGGACGGTCACATAACGCTGGGGACTCTGAACTGGTATTACGTACTGATTCACTATCTGGCGGCGTTGTTCACTTACCTGTGCTGCCGCGACCGTGGGATTTCGTGTACGGCTTCGATTCTCGGCGCGTGCTCGTTCGCTTTCGGCGGTTTCATGGCCACCATCCTCTGGCCGCAGATTCTGATGAGCGCGCTGTGGCTGCCGCTGTTGCTTCTGTTTCTGCTGCGAGTGGACGAGGGACGGCGTCCGATGGCGAGCAGCGCTCTGGCCGGTATGTTCCTGGGACTGTGCTTCCTCGGCGGACATCACAATGTTCCGACATACACGGCCGTCCTGGCAGCCGCTTACTGGACTTACTATCTTCTGGCGGGCAACTTACATCCTCTTCGGGCGCGTGTGACTGCCGGCGCGGTGTTCTGCGCGAGCTTCCTTCCCATTGCCGCCGCGCAGATTCTGCCCGCCGTCGAGTTGGGGAAGTTGTCGGTGCGTTGGGCGGGAGGATTATCACCATCCACATGGGGTGTGAAAGTTCCCTACAGCGTTCATGACATCTACTCGCTCTATCCCACGTCCGTCATCGGTTTCGCCATCCCGGGCTTTTCGCGGCACACCGATACGTTTGTAGGACTGGTGGTGCTGACCTGTGCGGCGTTCGGCGCCATCTTGTACTGGCGGAGCAAAAGCACGCGCATCGTGGTAGCGCTCGCCGCCTTGGGCCTTCTGCTCGCTCTGGGGAGCGACAGCTTTCTATACGGGCTGGTGTATCAGTTGTGGCCGGGTTTTGACAAAGCACGTTTTCCGAGTATGGCCATCGTGCTTTGTCACGCGGGTCTGGCCGTGCTCGCCGCCTTGGGATTTGACGCCTGCCTCCAACACGCACGCCGGGTGAGACCGTTTCAGACCATGGCCACCAGAAGCTTACTCGGCCTGGCGGTTTTTTTGTACGCTGCTCTACTGATCCTGGTCGCGCTCAGAAACGAACAGGCGCGCGAGTATCGTGTGCTGGCTATCACGGCGCTCCATGCTCTGTTTCTTGCCGGGATTCTGGCTGCGTGGCTGCATGGCAAGCTGTCGAATCGTCTGGCGGCTGTGCTGCTCATCGCGTTGTCGTTGAACGAAATGCATCCGGTGGCGACGTACGTGTTCCGGCATCGCGAGCAACCGGGCCGCGCTATCGACCTGCTCGAACGGGATCGCGACATCGCGGCGTTTCTGCGCTCCAGGCCGGAACCGGTGCGCGTGGAAGTCGACTCTCACGAGATTCCTTACAATTTCGGCGACTGGTACGGAATCGATCAAGCCAACGGTTTCGTCTCAGGTCTGCTCCAGAACGTCTACGCCTTCATCGCGGCGCGCCAACGGGCTGTATTGTCAGGCACGAACTATTACGTGGGCCGCGGTCCCAAGTATCCGCACCAGATCTTGGTGTACTCGTCAAGTAGCGGGTTGAACGTGTATCGCGACGCGGAGGCGCTCAACAGAGTGCGAACCGTGCATCGGGCGCTGGCCGCGCGGAACGCGGGCGAAGCCGTGGCGGCAACCGTGCGGCAGGACATCGATCTTGCCTCGACGGCGGTGGTGGAAGGCGCGGCGCCGGCGCTCGAAACCTGCGCTGGCTCGGACGAAGTACGCATCGCCGAGTACGCGGCGAACCACGTGACGGTGGACGCGCGCATGAACTGCCGCGGGTTGCTGATTCTCGGCGATTCGTGGTGTCCCGGTTGGAAGGCCTACATCGACGGTGTTCCGGCGCCGATTGCGCGAGTCTGCAGCATGGTGCGCGGCGTGGTGGTGGAAGGCGGTGTGCACCGAGTCACATTCCGCTACCGGCCCTGGACGGTGTTTGTCGGGGGAGCACTAGCCGCGCTGGGGTTCGCATTCTGCGCCGTGGTGGCGTTCACACGGTTCGGCACGCGGATCGAGCAATGGGCTACGGGACGCGCCGGACTTTGATGCCGGCTTCGGCGAACAGCACTTCCACTTGGCCGAAGTGCTCATTGTAGTAATCGCTCGAATAGGCTTTCATGCGTTCGCTCGAAATCACCACTTCGCGGATGCCGGCCTGCACCAGGGCGCGGCCGCAATCCATGCAGGGCATGATCTCGACGTACAACGTGCAGCCTTCCAGCGGCGTCCCGCAGCGCGCGGCGTTGTAGATGGCGTTACGTTCGGCGTGCTCCATCCACAGATACTTGGTGGGGCGTTCCAGCCGTTCGGGCGTATCGTCGCGTATGCCGCGGGGCAGGGAATTGTAACCGGTGGAGCGGATCTCGTGCGCGGGCCCGGCGATCACGCAACCGATCTGCGTGTTGGGGTCCTTGCTGCGGGCGGCGACGGCCTTGCAGATGGCGAGATAGTACTCATCCCAATTCGGAACCTGGCGCATGGGGTTTCTCACGTGCCATTCTAGCAGCATGTGGAGTTGCCGCCGTGTTAGCATTGCCTTCTGAAACACTCTCCGCGATGGCGAAAATCCCCGGCAAGAATTTTCTAGTGAATCTCGTGGAGCGGCGCAGCCTGCTCTTTCAACTGGTGCGCCGGGATTTCCAGACGCGCTTTGTCGGTTCGGCGGCCGGCTGGCTCTGGGGATTGATCCACCCGCTGGTGTTGCTGCTGAGCTGGGTGTTCGTCTTTCAGATCTGCATGAAAGTGGAATTGCCGCGCGGCACCATCACCAGCAACTACACGATGTACCTGTTCGCGGGATTTCTGCCGTGGCTGCTGTTCCAGGAAACCGTACAGCGCGCGCCGTCGAGTTTGCTGGACCACTCCAACCTCATCACCAAGACGATCTTCCCGGCCGAAGTGGTACCGGTGAGCGTATTTCTTTCCTCGCTCGTCAATCACCTGCTGGCGCTTTCACTGGTGATGGTGGCGGTGAAGATCTGGCTGGGGCATTTCGGTCCGTGGGTGTTGATGCTGCCCGTCTATATGTTTCTTCTGGGGCTGCTTGCCGTGGGCGTGGGGTGGATCGTTTCGGCGCTGCACGTCTACTTGCGCGACACCGCGCAGGTGGTTTCGGTGATGATGACCCTTTGGTTTTGGATCACGCCGATTTTCATCACCGAAAAGCAATACCCGGAGCAGTTCCGCTTCCTGCTGCGCCTGAATCCGCTGGCGTACCTGGTGGGTGCTTACCGCGAGCGGCTCTTGTCGGACCACCCGCCGGACTGGCACGAGCTAGTCATCCTGGCTGGCTTCGCGGTGGGGACGTTTGTGGTGGGTGGACTGTTCTTCCGTCATCTGAAGCGCGGCTTCGCCGACGTACTATAAACGCCGGTTCAATCCGGCGCGCACTCGTCTTGACAGCGTCGCGCGGATTTCAGGATCATACGGTCTGACCTGGAGGTCTACGCAATCGTGTCCCAATCAACTCATACATCCACACGCCGCCGCGATTTTCTGGCTGCCACCGCCGGTGCCGCCGCGGTTGCCCGCGCCCAAGAGACGCGTACCACGAAGGAACGTCTGGGCATCGGGCTCATCGGCTCCGGAGGCCGCGGCAACAGCCTCATGGGTGACGTGCTGCGGCTGAAAGAAGAGGGCTTCGCGGGAGACATCGTGGCGGTTTGCGACGCGTACCGTCCGCGCCTGGAAAAGACCGCCGCGCGTCTCAATGCGAAACCGTACAGCACATCGGCGGATCTGCTGAAGGACCCGGCCGTCGATGCGGTGTTCATCGCTACGCCCGACCGTTTACACGTCTACCACGCGCTGGAAGCCGTGCGCGCGGGAAAGGACGTGTACTGCGAAAAGCCGCTGACGCATTGGTCGCAGTTCGACAAACTCAAGGAATTGGCCGGTGAAGTGCGCGCCCGCAAGGTGATCTTTCAAGTCGGCACGCAGCGCGCGAGCGACCTAATGTATCTGAATGCGCGCACGCAGTTGCGGAAGGGCGCCATCGGCAAGCCCATCCACGTGGTGACGGGCCTGTTCCGCCAGGGCGATTGGGGCGAGCGCGGCATGAAGGTAGACGATCCGAACGCGCAGGCCGGCCCCGACCTGAATTGGGAGGCGTTTCTGGCCGATGCGCCGAAGCGGCCCTTCGATGTGTCGCGTTACTTCCGTTGGCGCATGTACATGGATTATTCGGGCGGACCGGTGACGGATCTCTATCCGCACTATCTGGCGCCGCTGGTGATGGCGCTCGAACTGGGCTTCCCGAAACGCGTGGCGGCCATCGGCGGGCAGTACGTGTTCCACGGCGAGCGTGAAGTGCCCGACACTTTCGACGTTCTACTGGAGTACCCGAACGGCATGAACATCGCCATCGTGGGCAGCCAGGGCAGCGGCGCGAATTTCGATCCTGTGATTCGCGGCACACACGGGGCGATCACGCTACGGGAATCCAACCTGCTGGTTGCGCCGGAAGCGCCGACGCAGAATCGCGCCGTCGATATCCCAAGTTACAATATGGCGCGTGAGCACGTCCGCAATTTCCTGACCGCGGTGCGCACACGCGTCAAACCCAACGCCGACATCGAGAACGGCTATCGCACGCAAACCGCTCTCATTATGGCCATGCAGTCGCATCTGGGCCGCAAAGTGGCTCAATTCGACGAAGACAGCCAGACGATTCGTCTGGACTAGGAGTGACTTATGGACCGTTATCGCAGGCTGCTGAAAAGCGGGACAGACTGCTCTGCCCCGCGCGGCAAACGTGACAATTCCAGCGACCTTCATCGGGGGCAGAGTGGTCTGTCCCAGTCTTTTCAGCAGCCGGCTTCGCACGACGTGAGCCGGCGCGCTCTCTTGTTCGCCGGAATGGGCGCGGCACTCGCCAACGCCAAGACGAAGACGAAACGCATGCGCGTGGTGGACACCAAGGGCGAGAAGGTGGCGGTGCTTTGTGGCGACCAAGCCGTGCTTGAATACCGCTACACCGCCGCACGGCCGAAGACCTACGTGCATCCGCTCGTCCTGCCGAACGGCTTCGCCATCAGTTACGATTCACCGCCCGACCACCTGCATCATCAGGGCCTGATGCTGGCGTGGTCCAGCGTCAACGGCCTGGATTTCTGGGGCGAGAAGAATCCAGGTGAGCACGGGCAAATCGTGCATCAGAAGTTCCTGCGATTGAGCGATCGCGGCCCGGCGGTGATCGCGGCGCTGAACCATTGGGTGGCCAAGGGGAAGTTGTATTTGGTCGAAAAACAGACCGTGCGAGTTCCCGAGCCAACCCAGGATCTGGTGCGCCTGGATTGGGAAAGCGAGATTACCGCGCAGAAAGAAGCCATTACGATCGATGCTTCCAAGCATCCGTATAACGGGCTCGGCATACGCTTCCCGCACTCGATGGACTTCGGTAAGACGCTGAACTCGAATGGCACCACCGATTTCAAGAAAGCCAGCGGCGAGCGCGCCAAGTGGTGCGCCTACACGGGCTCGATGGGCGAAGGTAAAGGGCCGGCCAGTTTGGCTATGTTCGACGCGCCGGAAAACCCGCGCCATCCCACGCCGTTCTTTGTCATGAACGACAAGTTCGGCTATATGTCGGCGGCGCCGAGCTTCCACGAGGGCTTTACACTGAAACCAGGCGAGAGCCTGCGCTTCCGTTGGGGCGTGGTGGCCTTTGCCGGAGAACCGGACCGCGCCAAGTTGGATGCGTTGTACACCGAGTGGGCCGCGCAAAAGAACAAGTAAGGAGTCATTGATGGCGAAGGAAATCGGAGTAGCTGTTCTCGGAACCGGTTGGGTGGCGGGCGAGCACATCAAGGCGTTCCGGCAGAACCCGCATACGGAAGTGGTGGCGCTGTTGAGCCGCGACAAAGCGCGCGCCGAAGCGCGAGCAGCGGAGTTTCAACTGTCCAATTGCCGCGCTTATACGGATCTGGATGCGGTTCTCAAAGACGAGCGCGTGCGCATCGTGAGCGTTTGCACACCGCATCATCTGCATGCGCCACAGGCCATCGCCGCCGCCGCGAGTGGCCGCCACGTGGTGGTCGAAAAACCCATCGCGTTGGACGAAGAAAGCCTCGCGGCGCTCGATGCAGCCGTTCGCCGCGCCGGAGTGAAGAGCGTCGTCAGTTTCGTGCTGCGCTGGAATCCGCTGGTCGAGACGATCAAAACGATGCTGGCGGATGAAATGGTCGGCGAGCTTTACTACGCCGAAGTCGATTACATGCACGACATCGGTCCGTGGTACACGGGCTACGAGTGGATCATCCAGAAGCGCTACGGCGGCAATTGTCTGCTGACGGGAGGCTGCCACGCCGTGGACGCACTGCGCTTCTTCGTGGGGCAGGAGGCCGTGGAGGTCTTCTGCTATTCGAACACCAGCCACAAAAATCACCTGAAGTTCGAATACGACCCCAACGCGCTGACGGCCATCAAATTCGCGGACGGAATGGTGGGCAAGGTGGGATGTTCGCTGGAAGCCATGATGCCGTACGCGTTCCCGATTCTGCTGTTGGGGGACCGCGGCGCCATCCGCAACAACCAGTTCGTCACACGCCGCTGGCCCGGGCAGAAAGGTTGGGCCACGGTTCCCACCATCCTGCCGGATTCGGCTGAAGTGTCGCACCATCCGTTCGTCGGAGAGATGAATCACTTCGTTGACTGCGTTCTGAACGATCGCGAATCGCACTGCAACGTGGCCGACGCCGTCAAGACTCACCGCATCTGTTTGGCCGCCGAAGTCTCGGCGCGGGAAGGGAAGCCGGTGCGGCTCTAGGGCGGCGCCGGATCCGGAATGATTACCCGCGAGGATGTTGTTGCCGCGTACCGGTGGATTCTCGGGCGTGATCCCGAGAGCGAACAGACGATACGCAACCACATGGCGGCGCACGAGGATCTGGCGGCAATGCGCACGGCTATTCTGAATTCGCCGGAGTTCCGGCGCGTGGCGCTATATTCGCCCTGGCTGCTGCCCATGGATGATTGCCCTCGCATCAGCGTCGACACCGATGCCGGCGGCGAGTCTGGGTTGGTCGCGTTGTTTGAACGCGTGGCAGAAGCCTGGAAGGCGTTCGGCGAGAACGAACCGTACTGGTCGGTGCTCACCGATGAAGCATTTCGTTTAGACAGTTTTGACCGCCACGCGCACGAGTACCTCGCTTCCGGCGAACACGACGTTGCGCGGCTGATTGCCTGGCTCGAGCGCAACGGCATTAAGCCGGATTCGCTGGAGTGTTGCCTCGAATACGGCAGCGGGACCGGACGCATAACGCGCTGGTTGGCGTCGAGTTTCCGGCGGGTGTTGGCGTACGATGTCTCCGAGCCGCACTTGAAACTCGCGCGCGAGCACCTGGAACGCGCCGGGTGCCGCAACGCGGAGTTCGGCTTGGTGAGTTCACTCGCCGTGCTCGATGAGTTGCCGCCGGCGGACCTGGTCTATTCCGTGATCGTCCTGCAGCACAATCCGCCGCCGCTGATTGCGCACACGCTGCGCAAATTGTTGGGAGCGTTGCGGAGTGGAGGCGTGGCGTTCTTTCAGGTGCCGACATACGCGCGAGGCTATCGCTTTGAGCTGTCGAAGTACCTGCGGTCGAAGCCGCGCACGGACCTGGTGGAAATGCATGTGCTTCCGCAAGCCGACGTGTTTTCGATCGTCGCCGAAGGGTCCTGCGTGACACTGGAAGTGCTGCCGGATGATTGCGTGGGAGACCCGGATTGGATTTCGAATACGTTTTTGGTGCGTAAACGATGAGGAAGCTTCTGACTTTGACGCTATTTGTGGCCGCCGCCATGGCGCAGCCTTTGCCGACCGACGACGGCTACCGTGGCATCTGGTACGCCAACGAGCCCTCCGGCGACGAGTACGCTTACAAGTACAGCGGCGGCTTCGCTACCTATCCGCAGCAACAATCGCCGATTGCCTATTACGCGGAGAAGGTGAACAAGACGTTCTTTGTTTACGGCGGTGCGGCGAAGGACAAGAACGAGCTGCTGCACATGGTGTCGTATTACAACCACGCCACCGGCAAGCTGGCGCGCCCGCGTATTCTCGTTAACCGGCACACCAGCGATGCGCACGACAATCCGGTGATGATGCTGGACGAGGCCGGGCACATCTGGATCTTCTCCAATTCGCACGGTGTCGCGCGGCCCTCGTACATCTACAAGAGCAAGAAACCATACTCAATCGACGAGTTCGAGTTAGTGACCACGACTAACTTCAGCTATGGCCATGCCCTTTACTTCGCCGGACGCGGCTTTCTGTTTCCGCACACGCGCTACGCGGGCCGCAATCGGCGCCTGTACTGGATGACCAGCCGCGATGGCCGCGAATGGACGGAGCCGCAAATGCTGGCGCACTTCGACCAGGGGCATTATCAGGTGACCTGCCAGGACGCGCGGCGCGCGGCCTCAGCTTTCAACTACCATCCCGAACCGAAAGGTTTGAACGCACGCACCAACCTCTACTACGTCGAAACGCCGGATATGGGGAAGTCCTGGACCAATGCCGGCGGCGCGCCCGTCACGGTTCCACTTGCTAGCGCCACGAATCCCGCGCTAGTGCACGATTACAAATCCGAGGGTCTGTTGGTGTATTTGAAGACCGTCCAGTATGACCGCCGGGGCCGCCCGGTGATTCTGTTCCTCACCAGCCGTGGCTACGAGTCGGGGCCGAAGAACAATCCGCGCACATGGCGCACGGCCCACTGGACCGGCAGCGAGTGGCGTATTCGAACCGTGATCACATCGGATCACAACTACGATTTCGGTTCGCTCGGAATCGATCGTGACGGAACCTGGCGGTTGATTGCGCCGACCGACGCCGGTCCGCAGCCGTACACCACCGGCGGCGACATGGTGCTCTGGACCAGCAAGGACGAAGGCGCTACCTGGAAGCGCGTGAAACAACTGACACAGGTGACACAGGGCGGCACGCGGAACCACACCTACGCGCGCCAGCCCGTCAACGCGCACGCCGGCTTCTACGCCTTGTGGGCTGACGGCAACACCAAGCGCGAATCGGAATCGAGTCTGTACTTCACCGACCGCAATGGGCGCCAGGTGTGGCGGATGCCGCGCGAGATTCCGGCGGGCGCCGCCGAAGCCGCGCCCGTGCCGTACGAAGCGCGGTAGATGAGGGGACTGGCTCCTGCGTCCCAAGCCGAAGGCGCGTGGACGTAGGTGCCTGTCCCCGGCTTAGCGAAGTGCGCTAAAATCCCGTTTCAGACCAATTTCGGCTTGGAGATCATTCGATGGAACAGAACCGTAGAGTGTTTCTGAAGGATTCGCTGTCGGCTACGGCGGCCGTGGCAGCTCCGCTGTTCGTGCCGCGCTCGGCGTTTGGCGCTAACGATCGCATCACTTACGGCGTCATCGGCACCGGCAGCCGCGCGCGGTGGTTGAATACGACGTTCCAGAAGTTGGGTGCGCAATGCGTTGCGCTGTGCGATGTCTACGAACCGAATCTCGAATTGGCGCGCAAAGACTCTCCCGCCGATGCCAAGCCCTACGTCGATTACAACGACCTGCTGGCGCAGAAGGGCCTGGACTGCGTGGTGGTCGGCACGCCGGACCATCAGCACATGCCCAACCTGCTGGCCGGGCTCAAGGCCGGCAAGGATGTGTATCTGGAAAAGCCGCTGTCCATGTCGCTCGATCAGAGCCGGCAGATGATCGAGGCCGTGCGGAAGACCGACCGCATCGTCGAAATCGGCATGCACCGGCGCAGCATGCCGTTCATCTACGCGGCCAAGAAGTTGTTCGACGACGGCGTGCTCGGCAAGGTGTCGATGGTGATGGCGCGTTGGAACTGGCACTTCCAGATGCCGCTGGACAATTCGCCGCTGCCCGGCAAGCTGGATTGGGAGCGTTTTCAGGGCCCCGTCGAACATCGCCCGCTCGATCCCATGCGCTTCCGTTGGTGGCGTGGTTTCTGGGCGTACTCCGGCGGCAACATGACCGACCAGGGCACGCATCTGATGGACGTGGTGCAGTGGATGACCGGCGCCAAGCCGCCCAAGTCCGCCGTCTGCCAGGGCTATCTGAACAGCGTGCCGGGCGCGGAAGTGCCCAATGTATTCAGTGCGGCGTTCGAGTACGACGACTTCATGGCTACGTGGACGTTGAACTACCGCAGTTCATACGAATACGACTGGTCGATTCACTTCCAGGGCGAGAAAGCGTCGATGGTTCTGGATCGCAAAGGTTACCGCATTATCGGCGATCCGGGCGTCAGCCCGAAGCCCTGGTCGCAGGCCAGCGTGGCATCGAACCCGTCGATCATCGACCAGCAGGAAGACAAAGACAGCGCGGCCATGCACCCGCAGAACTTCCTGGATTGCGTGCGTTCGCGCAAGCAGCCCAACTGCACCATCGAAATCGCCGCTGCCGCAGTCACCGGCCCGCACCTGGCCAACATCGCCTACCGCGAAGGCCGCAAAGTAAAGCTGAACCCCGACGGCACGGCCGCGTAGCGGGCGAGCAGACCGAGTGCTTGACTGGTCGCGGTGCCCGGCGGTGGAGAGCGTTCCTGGAAAAGTAAGTGGCGCGTGGGTGTTCCGTGGCACTCGCATGCCGGTGTCCGCCGTCTTCGAGAATTTGGCGGACGGCATGCGTATTGATGAGATCGTGCGTCTTTACGACGGTCTGACGCGGGAACAGGTTCAAGCGGTTCTTGCGTTCGTGGCGCGCAGTTTGGAAGCTCCAGCCCTGGCCGACTGATGCGCGTCCTCTTCGACCAAGGCACGCCGGTTCCCATCGCATACGCCCTTTCGGGCACAGGGTGAAAACTGCTCGCGAGACGAGATGGGATACACTCGCGAATGGCGATCTGCTCTATGCTGCGGAAACCGCAGGATTCGACGTGCTTATCACCACGGACAAGAACCTTCCTTACTAGCAGAACCTGAATGGTCGTGCCCACGCCAGGAGGCTGCGTGGTCGTGGCCATACCGGAAGAGTGAGTCGCCGAGGCGGCCGATCCTCAATACCGCGTCACCCAACGCCGCACGTGGTCGCGGCAGGACTTCATCAGTTGATCGGCTATGAAGCGGTGGCCTTCGGCGTTCGGGTGGACGCCGTCCGGTAGCGTGTTTTCGTAGCCTTTCCACTTCTTGTAGGCGGCGTTGATGTCGATCATCTCGATGCCGTTGGTCGAGCAGATGCGGCGGACTTCGGCGGCGTAGCGATCCACGGCCTCGTTGATGTTGCGTCCCTTGTACCAGCCGAAATTGGCGTACGGGTAGGCCGGCGTTAAGGGGTTCGGGGTCGCGACAATCACCGTGGCGCCGTCGGCGCGCAAGCGCTTCACAATGTCGTGCAGGTTCTTGCCGAACTCCTCCAGCGAAATGCGCGGTTCGGTGCGCGCGGTGGGGCCCGGATCGATATACGCCGAGTCGTTTAAGCCCGCCATCACGATGACGATCTTCGGCCCATACGGCGTGACGTCGCGCTCAATGCGCTCGAGCATCTGCCAGGTGTTGTTGCCGCCGATACCAGCGTTCACCACGTGCACGCCGGCGAGCGACTTTTGCAGATCACGCTCCAGCAATGCCGGGAACGTCTGTCCCGACTGCACGCTGCCATCCTGGCGATAGCCGTAGGTCACGCTGTCGCCCAGCGCAACGATGGTGAAGGGATGATAGAACCAGTCCAGCGGCACAGCCTTCAACTTCAGACTCCAGCGCGAATCGCCCTTCTGACCCGCCGCCGGCCCGGCGTAGTAAGTGAACAGGGCGCGATCCTCCAGGAACTCGATGCTCGTGTAGGAATAGGTGTGAGCCGCGTCCTGGTCCAGGTTGCGGAAGTTCTTCCAGGTTTCGCCTTCGTCCTTGGAAATCGCCACGGTCAGCGGAAAACGGTTCTTGGTCGAGTAGTTCCAGACCATCAGCAGATCGCGCGTGGTGGGGTGGCGCTTGATCGATTGCGGCGATAGCGGCGAATCGACGGCCATGGCCGCGGGTTCGGAAAACGTCTCGGCGTTGTCGCTCGAATAGCAACGATAGACCTTGCCCTTGTCGGTGCGCACCCACATCATGATGCGGCCCGCGCTCAGCTCGATCACGCCGGGTTCCTGCGCGCCGGCGCGGCTGTCCGGAATGTCGACGATGGTCTTACTGGCTTGCCAGGTGGCCCCTTCGTCGTCCGAGTAATAGACGCGGCTGCGGATGTGCTTGTCGACGCGATAGTCGGTGGTGAAGAACACGGGCAGCAGGATCCGTCCGTTGCGCAACTGGATCGCGCGATCGTGGTTGAAGCCCGTGTAGGAAGGCGAAGGTTCGACCGGAATCGCTTTCGGATCGGAGAAGGTCGTTCCGTCGTCGATCGAGCGGCGCATCATGGGCTGGCAATCGGCCTCGGAGTTCTTGCGGCAGAACAGAAACAGAACCTTGCCGGACTGCAAGCGCAGGAAGTCCGGCTCCATCACGTTCATTTTGCCGATGTTCTCCTGAAAGGTGACTTTGTTCTGCCAGGTGGCGCCCTTGTCTTTCGACGACACCATGGAGATGCGCGCCGGGCCCCAATCGCTGCCCTTGGCGGTGTAGAACTCGGTCCAAGCCAGCAGCAGGCGGCCGTCTCCGAGTACCAGCATGTCGGCTTCGGAGTTGCGCATGTTGGCTTCGGAAGCCGGAGCGACAACGTATTCGAACGGTTGGCGGAGATTGGCCGCGAAACACGGCACCAGCGCGATTAGGGCAATGGCAAGTCTGGAAATCATCATCGGTTTTGATTCTACATTAGGCTCCGCGCGGAAGAAAACCTCATCCGCGGCGGGCGCGAGTTTTGAGTCAGTCTATGTTCGACGCGATTGACATTGCTGTGGTTCCATGTATACTGTCGACAGTATGGCTCTCCAGTTCGCGCCCATGCAATCGACCACGCTGGCCGAGAACATCGCCGCGCGGCTGACCGAGGCAATCCTGGCCGGTAAGATGGTCCCCGGTGAGCGTCTCAACGAAAGCGAACTGGCGCGGCAATTCAAAGTCAGCCGCGCTCCCATTCGCGAGGCGCTGCAGCAACTCAAGGAGCAGGGACTCGCGCTGAACGAGCCGCGGCGCGGCATGTTCGTGGTCAGCCTCGACGACGAAGAGAAGCAGAAGATGAGCAGCGTGCGCATGGTGCTGGAAGCGGAAGCGTTGCGGCTGGCCAAAGCCAATCTCACTCCGGTAGCCGAGCGGCAGATCAAGCAAACTATTGTAAAAATGGAGACTTTAGATCCTTCGCCGGCAGTGGCTGCCACGCGGCTGGATCTTGAGTTGCACCGCAGAATCTGGCGGCTCAGCGGCAATGAGTATCTGGAACGGATGCTGGTGACGCTCACCGCGCCGCTGTTCGCACACGCGACCCTGACGCGGCCCAAGGCCGAGAAAATGCGCATGATCCTGGATTCCCACCGCCCGCTTCTCGAATATCTGCAGGGTAAATTGGAACAGCCCGCCGAGCGCGTAATCTTCGATCATCTGAACCTGCGGTGGCACGATCCGGCGCGCTATAGTTCGCTCCGCCCGTCTGCGGAATAGCTTCGTTCTTACCCATTCCAAACTGTCGACAGTTTATCAATTTCCTCATTGACAGCGTCACCGGCTTGCCGTACACTGATGGAGCGTTCGGGCCCGCGCGCCCGGACATCTCGCAGTCATTCGCAGTCGTTCTACGTAAGGGGGAGACTCGATGACGTCCATCCAACGAACACATTTGATTCTGGTGTGCCTGCTCCTGGGGCTAACTGTCGCCGCCAGCGCGCAGAACACCTCCGCCACCATCGCCGGTGTGGTGCGCGACCCATCTTCGGGCGTGCTCACCGGCGCCAAAATCGTAATCACGAACGAAGAGACCGGTTTGAAACGCACTGTGAACACGAATGAGGAAGGCGCCTACCGTGTGCCGTTCCTGCCCATCGGCAGTTACTCGGTGCGTGTGGAAAAACAAGGATTCAAGGCCGAAGTACAGACCGGAATCCGCTTGGAAATCCAGCAGGTGCGTACCGTGGATTTCCAACTGCAACTGGGCGCGGTGAGTGAGACCGTTACGGTCGAAAGCCGTGCGCCACTGCTCGAAGGCGAAACTTCGCAGGCCGGCGAGGTCATTAAGACCGAGCAGGTCACCAACCTTCCGCTCGGCCGCCGCAACTTCCTCCAATTGACCTATCTGGCGCCGATGGCCACTCCGGCGTCCAGCGATTTCCGCTCCACCGAAATCGGCCGCGGTTCGGCGGTTCCGGCCTCGGCCGGCCAACGTCCGGAGCAGAATAATTATCAGATCGACGGTATCGACAATAAGGAAAGCGGCCGCAACGGTCTGGCCATCGCGCCTCCCGTGGATTCGATCAGCGAATTCAAAGTGCAAACGGGACTGGCGCCCGCCGAATTCGGCCGCGGCGGCGGAACCATCATCAACGTCGCCACCAAGAGCGGCACCAACGAATACCACGGCACGCTGTACGAGTTTCTGCGCAACGAGTATTTCGATGCGCGCCCGTACTTCTCCAGTGGCAAGAGCCCGTTGAAGCTCAACCAATTCGGCGGTGCCCTCGGCGGACCCATCAAGCAGAACAAGCTGTTCTTCTTCGGCAACTACGAGGGATTGCGGCAACGTTCCGCCGGCAGTCCGCCGGTGTACCGCGTGTTCACCGATGCCGAGCGCAGCGGCGTATTCTCGACGGCCATCAAGGATCCGTTCACCAAGGTGCCGTTTCCGGACAACACCATTCCGGCGAGCCAGATCAACTCCATATCGAAAAACATCCTGAAGTTGCTGCCTTCGCCCAACCGTTCCGATCCACTGCGCAACTACGTCTATGATGGGCGCCCGGCCGGCGAAACCACCACGGACAACGGAGTCATCCGCACCGACTACAACCTGAGCCAGAACGACATCCTGTACGGCCGTTATCTGCTCAACGAAGAAAAGTACGGCACCTCGCCGGCGTGGCCTGCTCCGTCCTACGGCAATGGAACCGACCTGACTTTACGCGGCCAAGGCGCCAGCGCGCATTGGAACCACGTTTTCACACCCACGCTAATCAACAGCCTGAGCCTAGGCTACACGCGCTACCGGAACCTGCTGGCGACGCTGAATTCGTTCAAGCAGGACTACATTAACTCGTCCGGCATCACCAATACGCTGTCGGCGGTGGATCCGTTGTTCTGGGGCGTGCCGAACGTGAGCGTCACCGGCTACAACATGCCGGGCGACAGCACACCGAACTATCGCACGACGAACAACTACCAGATTCAGGAGAGCGTGTTCTGGAGCCGCGGCAAGCACAACGTGAAAGCCGGCATGGACCTGCGCCAGGTGCGCGAGAACATGTTCTACACCGGCGGCAACGGCTCCACTACGTTTGCCAACAACTACACCGGCAGTCCGATCGCGGACTTCCTGCTGGGGTGGGCGTCGCAATCCACCAAGACGGCGCGCGCCACGCAATGGAATTCCAAGGTGCATTACTTCGGCGGATACATCCAGGACGATTGGAAGATCACGCCGAAGCTGACGCTCAACATTGGAATTCGTTACGAAGTGGAAAGCGCCTTGCGCCAGATCGACAACGGCGGCTTGGGGTTCGACGTGAAGACCGGCGCCATGCTGGTGTCCAAGTATGCCACCAACGTGGTTCCCATACAGAATTTCTACAAAAACATCCGTCCCGACGTGCCCGTTCAATACGTCGAAGACAAGATCCCTTACGATGCCGACACCAACAACATCGCGCCGCGCTTCGGTTTTGCCTACCGTGTCTTGAGTAGTACGGTTGTGCGCGGCGGCTACGGTATTTACTACGACGCGCCGCAGATTCAATCGCTGGCTTCGACCAACGACTTTGCTCCCAACACGCTGCGGCCCATTTGGACCGCTGCCAGCACCTCCACGCCCGATATCAGCTTCAACCCGGAAGGTGCCACCGCGGCAGAATCGACGCTCGCGAAGTCCGCGCTGACCATCTTCCCGTTCCTTTCGCGCAAATTCCCCTACGGCAAGATCCAGCAATGGAACTTCAGCCTTCAGCATCAGATCACCTCCTCGCTGGTGGTGGAGGCCATCTATCAGGGATCGAACGGCGTCAACCTGCTCCAATTCGACAACATCAACGCACGCTCACCGGGGCCGGGCACCGTGCAAACGCAGTTGCCCTGGCCGCAATTCGCGCGCATACAGGCCGAGGACATGTGGGCGCGTTCGAACTACAACGGCGGCGCTATTAAAGTGGAGCAGCGTCCCTGGCATGGGCTGAGCTACATCGCCAGCTACACGTATTCGAAATCGCTCGACACGGCCTCGACGTTCAACCAGGCCGGGCAGTGGACCGATCCGAACAACAAGCAGGGCTCGGCGCGCGGTCCGTCGGACTTCGATGCGCGCAACCGCTTTGTCACGGCCTTCGAGTATGCGCTGCCGTTCGGCAAGGGCAAGAAGTTCGGTAGCGGCGTGTCGTCCACTCTTGACCGGTTCATCGGCGGATGGGGCGCTCGCGGCATGGTGGTGTTCCAGACCGGTTTCGCGGCTTCGCCGAGCATGAACCTGACGCGGTTGGGTACCTGTTCGACGGCTTGTGCGGCGCGGCCAGACCGTGTGGGCGAAGGGAACCTGTCCAAGAGCGAACGCACTGTGGACCGCTTCTTCGATGTCAACGCGTTCAAACTGTTGTCGGCGGGAGGAGCGGACAAGCGCATCGGAACCGCCGGCCGCAACATCCTCTATCAGCCCGGCACCAAGAGCCACGACCTGCAGATTTTCAAGAACACACGCATCCACGAAAAGCACCTGCTCGAGTTCCGCTGGGAGATGTACAACGCCTGGAATCACGCCAACTGGGGCTCGGCGGCGACGAACATGGAGTCTCCAGCAACCTTCGGCGTCATCTCCAGCCGAGGTGCCCCGCGCAACATGCAGTTCGGATTGAAGTACGAATTCTAATATGATCTAGAGATGAAGCGGCGGGAATTTCTGGCACTCAGTTCTTTGGGAGGTCTGGCGTTCCCCGCCGCTCCCGTTTTTCGCTCTGGCTTCGCCGAGCGCGATATCACACCGCGCGTTGGCATGCAGGAGCCCGGCGGCTATCAGAAGCGCTTTCACCGCAGCGTGCACGATCCGTGCAAGGTGCGCGTGGCGGTGTTTGATGACGGTGCGCGGCGCGTGGTGCTGGTGAGCGTGGATGCGCTGATGGTGCCACGCCAGTTGGTCGAAGACATCCGGCGTGACGTCGAGTCGCGTTGCGGCATCCCACCACGGCACGTTCTGATCGGCGCCACGCATTCGCACTCGTCCGGACCCACCGGCATGGTGCAGCCCGGCGAGTACGATCACGCCTCTCCGCTGGCGCGCAAGCTGGCCTACGAAATCACCAGTACCGCCGATCCGGAGTATCTGGCCATCGTGCGCCGGGAAACCGTCCAGGCGATTTGCGAAGCCTGCGCGGGGCTGTTCGCCGCGCGTGCCGGAGTGGGCGCGGGCGTGGAAGACAAGGCCGCCTTCAACCGCCGCTTCCGCATGCGCAACGGATTGTCGTACACGCATCCGGGGCAGGGCAATCCCGATCTGATCGAGCCGGCCGGCCCCATCGATCCGCAAGTCGGCGTCATCGGAGTTTGGCGCGAGGATGGCCGCCTGGCGGGCTGCATTGTGAATTACGCCTGCCACGCCACCACCAGCCCGGGCGGTATTTCCGCCAACTGGATCCATTACTTGGAAAAGACCATCCGAGGTGCGCTTTCAAGCGACGCCGTGGTGGTGTTTATGCAGGGCGCTTGCGGCGACGTGACGCAGGTGGATAATCGCAGTCCTTACGTGCAGCCCAACGGTGACGAATACGCGCGGCTGGTGGGCGGGCGCGTCGGGGCCGAAGCGGTAAAGGTCCTGCTTTCGATGCACCGGGGCGCGCTGCTGCCACTCGATGCCGCGAGCGTCATGCTTCGTTTCAATCGCCGCAGACCCACGCCAGAACGTGTGAAGCGTAGTTACGAGATCGCCGCCAAGGACAAAGCCACGGTGGATCTTACCGAGTGGATCTTCGCCAAGGAGATCGTTTTGCTCGATGCCAAGATCGCCAAAGAGCCCACGGAAACCGCCGAGGTGCAGGCGATTCAAATTGGACCCGCGGTTTTCATTTCGAATCCGGCCGAGTTCTTCTGCGAACTCGGGCTGCGCATCAAAGCCGCCAGCCCGTTCCCGTTCACCTTTCCCGTGGAACTCGCCAACGGCTGCGTAGGCTACGTGCCCACCGAGGAGGCGTTCAGTTCCTCCGGCGGCGGCTACGAAACGCGGCTCACCAGTTACAGTAATCTGGAAGTTTCAGCCGGTCCTCGCATGGTCGAAGCCGGCGTTCAACTGGCGCGGCGCATGCAACCGGGCAAGCTCCCGGTCCCTGAGCCGGCCAAACCATTTCAAGCGCCGTGGTCGTATGGCAACGTGCCGCCGGAAACCAAATAAGGAGAGATAGCAATCATGGAGAAGCTCGCGATACAAGGTGGCTCCAAGGCAGTCACAAACAAGCTGGTGGGATGGCCCAACTTCAGCGAAGAGGCCATTCAATCGGTGGTTGACACGCTGCGCAGCGGCAAGGTGAACTACTGGACTGGCCGTAAGGGCATGGAGTTCGAAAAGCGTTTTGCGGCCTGGCAAGGATCGAATTACGCTATCAGCGTCGCCACCGGGACGGCGGCTCTGCACGTGGCGATGGCCGCGCTCGGCATCGGCCCGGGCGATGAAGTGATCGTGCCCAGCTACACGTTCATCGCCACCAGCTTTTCGGTGGTGCAGGCCGGAGCGGTTCCGCGCTTTGCCGACGTGAATCTGGAAGACCACTGCATCAGCGTCGAATCGGCCGAGCGTCTGGTGACCGAGCGCACCAAGGCCATCATGCCCGTGCATCTCTACGGCAACGTCTGCGACATGGACAAGATCCGGGCTTTCGCGAAGAAGCACAACCTGTTCGTGATCGAAGACAACGCCGAAGCCTTCGGTGGTTCGTTCAAAGGCAAGAAGACCGGCACGCTCGGCGACATCGCCGGTTGCAGCTTCTGCCAGAACAAGACCTTCACCACGGGTGGTGAAGGCGGCATGATCACCACCGACGACGAAGATCTGGCCTGGAACGCGCGCAGCTTCCGCGACCACGGCTACGACGTCAAGCAGCGCCTCAGCCTGATGGAACTGGAGCAGAAGCTCCCTTACATCCACAACATGATCGGCTGGAACTACCGCATGACGGAAATGCAGTCGGCCATCGGTTTGGCTGAACTCGACCGCATGGACAACTGGAACATGCCGGCGCGCCGCCGCAACGCCAAGATCCTGATCGATGCGTTGCGCGACCGGCCCGAAGTGAAGTACTTCCCCGTCGACACGCCGGAACGGCAAAACGGCTGGTACGTGCTGGCCTTCTCGCTCGACACCGACAAGATGAATTGCGACATCAAGCAGTTTGTCGAAGCCGCCGGCGCCGAGGGCGCGCCGTGCTGGAAGGTGTTCTGGCCGCAGTGCCACACCGAACGCGCTTTCCGCGAGTTCAATTCGTTCGGCCGCAGTGGATTCCCGTTCCGGTCGAAGGAATACGCAACGCCCGCGAGCGTTGATTACAGCAAGGTGGAAGTGCCCAACGCTATCTGGCACGAAGGCCACACCTTCACTTGCTTCGCCTATCCGACCTTCACGGAAGACGACATGCACCAGATTGCCAGTGCGCTCGTGAAGGTGATCAAGGCCTACACGAAGCTCTAACTACAACGCCATGTCACGAACAATTCAGTGGGGTGTGATCGGTTCCGGCGGCATTGCCCGCCGCCGGACCATTCCCGAAGGATTAGCGCAAGCCTCCAACGCCAAGCTCGCGGCGGTGTTCGATGTGAACGCGGCGGCGAACCAGGAGGTCGCCGCACAGTTCGGCGCGCGGGCGTTTGCGAGTGCTGATGCATTGCTCGCGAGCGGCGTCGACGCCGTCTACATCGCCACGCCCGTGCATCTGCATTGCGAGCAGGCGCTCCAGGCCATGGCCGCCGGCAAGCATGTGCTGTGCGAGAAGCCTCTGGGGTTGACGGTGGCCGAAGCCGAGCGCATGACCGAAGCGGCTGTGAAAGCCGGCGTGAAACTCGGTACGGCGCTAATGATGCGCTTCATCGCGCAGCATCAGGCCGCCCGGAAGATGATTGCCGACGGTGCTTTGGGCCAGCCGGTGCTCGGCCGCGCGCAGCTTTCCTGCTGGTATCCGCGCATGGAAGGCGCATGGCGGCAGGACCCGGCGCTCGGCGGCGGCGGCTCGCTCATCGACATGGGCGGGCACTCGATCGATCTGCTCGAGATGTTCTTCGGCCATGTGAAACGGGTAAGCTGCTTTGCTAACACCATCGTGCAGGATTACAAGAGCGAAGACAGCGCGCTCGCCATGCTGTGGTTTGAGAACGGAGCGCTCGGCATGGTGGATGCGTTCTTCTCGATCCCCGATGCGTCGAGCGACAACGTGTTGGAACTCTATGGTACGCGTGGCTCGATTC
>CAZDIZ010000003.1:52397-59323 GCA_964505625.1 uncultured Solibacteraceae bacterium
CCCGATGCGTCGAGCGACAACGTGTTGGAACTCTATGGTACGCGTGGCTCGATTCACGCCAAAGGCACCATCGGACAAGCGAGCCACGGTCAGATGACCGCGCGACTGGAAGGCGGCGCGGCCGGCTACGATGCGCAGCAGAGCCGCACCGCAACGGGCGAGATCGAAATCGCGCCCACGCCGGTGAATCCGTACCGGGCGGAAATCGAGGAATTCAGCCAAGCGATTCTAGACAACCGCGAGCCGGCCGTGGATGCCGCGATCGGCGTCCGCAGCCAGCGTGTGCTGGCGGCTTGTTACGAATCCGCGCGCACCGGCAAAGCGGTGGATGTGGTTTGATGGTGTGTATCGCGATGAGGACAACCATGAATAAACAAATCACACGCCGCGCATTCGGCTGCATGGCCGGCGCCGGTTTCGCTGGTATTCTCTCCGCCGCCAAGACGAAGGTCCCCATTGGCGTGCAACTCTACTCGGTGCGCGATCTGTGCAAGAAGGATTTCGAGGGCACGCTGGCCGGCGTCGCCAAGATCGGCTTCAATGGCGTCGAGTTCGCTGGTTACTACGATAAGTCCGCTGCCGAGCTAAAGAAGTTGCTGGATGCCAACGGGCTGAAGTGCTGCGGTACGCACACCGGCATCGACAACATCATGGGCGACAAGCTCGCCGCGACCATCGAGTTCAACAAGATCATCGGCAACAAGTTCCTGATCGTTCCGGGCCTTCCGGAGAAGTACCGCGCTTCGCGCCAGGCTTGGCTCGAAACTGCGAAGATCTTCAACGAAGCTTCGCAGAAAGTTCGCGCGCAGGGTCTCTACGTCGGCTATCACAATCACACCGCCGAGTTTAAGATGCTGGACGGCGAGCGCCCCTGGGATACCTTCTTCAAGAACACGGACAAAGCCGTGGTGATGCAGTTGGACATCGGCCACATCGTTCACGGCGGCGCCGATCCGGTGGAAGTGCTGAAGCAATATCCGGGACGCGCGCTGACCGTTCACGTCAAGGAGTGGTCGTCCACGAAGAAAGATGCGCTGGTGGGTGACGGCGACGTGAAGTGGCCCGCGGTTTTCAAGGCTTGCGAATCCAAAGGCGCCACCGAGTGGTACATCGTCGAAGAAGAGTCCGGCGCTTACCCGGGACTCACCGGCATCGAAGAGAGCCTGAAGCGTCTCAAGAAAATGGGTAAATAGCCAGCCGGCTACGAGCCATTGGCGGCCAGCTTGGGAATCACCACGACGGCCGCGCGCCAAAACGCGAACTTCCGCGCTGTCGGGTCCAGCACACTTACCTGGCAAGTGTAGCGGCCCGGTGACAACTTACTAAGTGGGAGGCTGAACCGTATGGGGACCGCCTTGGTCTTCGAGTTCAGCCCCTCGGTCACCTTGAGAGGCTGCGTTTCAAATGCCTTCTGACGGCCGTGGAAGAAGCTGACGCTCGCGATCAGCGGCTCGGTGGACTCCGCCGTGGGTTGATAGGCCTCCAGGTACACGTACATCTCCTGGTCAGTGCGGAACACGCGCGTTACGCTAGGCACCAGCTTCTCGCCATCCTGAATCAAAGGATTCGCCTCCAGCAGTTTCTTGTCGCGTTCGGCGGAAGCAACCGCGGCCTTCAGGTCTTCGCGCTGGTTACTCAGCACCACGCTGCTGATGGGCAGGTAGTTGCGTTCGGTAGTCAGGTCCGGAATGGTGAACTTGGTTTCGAACGTCCCCATTTTACCGGTCTCGTTTTCGCGCGCCAGGAACTTCAGCGTGTAGCTGCCGGGTTGCAGTGTGAAGCCGGTATCGTACTGCAGGTTGCGCTTGGATAGCTGCCCGGTGTTCTCGCCTTTCAGCTTCACGTCGATGTCATCGCGCACGGTGGCCACCAGCGTCCCCTTGGCGTCCTTCACCTGGCCGATGAAATCCAGCCGCGTGCGCTCGGCGCCACCGTGTTTGGCCAGTTCGAGTTCACTGCCCGGGATCTTCACCGCCAGCGGAACAAAATAGCGGTCGCGCGCCAGGCGGAAGTGGGCCACTTCCATGGCGATCGGCAGATCCGTCACCGGGTCGCCCAACATCAGCGCTTCCTGAAGTTGGCGTTCGCGATCGGTCGAATTGAAATCGTGGAACTGCTTGGACGCGAAGTATCCGCTACGGTAATCCAGCCTGGCCGTCTGCGTCTTGCCGGCTAACTGAATCTTGATGCGGCGATAGCGTCCGTCCATCTTCTCGTTGGTGCTGTAGTAACCGAGAATGTAGTAGCTGGCGATATCCTTCTGCGCTTGCTGAATCCCCAGCGATAGGTCGTTCTCATCCAGCAGCGCCTTGCCGCCGGTGTCCGCCGCCAGAGTGTAGAGCGATTCCTGCTGGCCCTGGAAGTTCGACATGTTCGAGCGCGCCGCGCTACCCGAATACATGCCCTGGCCGCCCGGCGACGCTTTCGTCGCATCGCCCAGCGGAGCCTGCGCCACCAGTCCGCGCGCGTCGATCGGATACAGCGAAACATTGCCGCGGATGGCGGCGTTCACCGTTGCGCGCATCTGCGCTTCGTTGTCGACGCCCGTCTTAGTCATGCCGCTGGCGAAGTAGATGAGCGCTTTCTTTTCCGGCAGCGAAGAGAGCATGCGCGAAGCTGTTTCGATGGCCGCCAGCTTACGGTCGGTGTTGAAGATGTTGAACTCGGTGTCGTCGGCCGTGTAGGCGTCGCCCGTGTCGGCCGACGTTTCATCGCTCGATGTTGCGCCATTCGCGGCCAGTTCACTGCCTTCGCCGATGGTGAGCCCCTTGATGGTGCGGATGAGCGCGTCACGATCGTTGGTGAAGTCCTGGAGCACTTTTAGATCGTTCGAAAACGTCATTACGGCCATCATGTCCGACGCCGTCATCTGCGAATCCAGGAACTTCAGCGCGGCCTTCTGCGCACGCAGTTGATCGGCGGTTGGCATCGAGGTCAGATCGAAGAACATCACCAGCAAGCGGCGGTCGCGATAGCGGATCTCGCCGGGCTTGGACGGCGCGATCTGCGCGGGCGCGACTTTCTTTTCAGCCGGCGCCGGTGTTGCGGCCGGTGCGGCGGTGCGCGGAATCAGCGCGCGCTGTGCCGGGGTCGCGATGGGCTCCTCCAATCGCTGAAATTCGAACACCGAGACCTTCTGCGGCTTTCCGTCCTCGCTGACAACGAAGTCGGAAGCCTTCAGCCCTTCGATGGGTTTCCCGCTCTTGTCCTTCACCGCGACGTTCACCACCACCAGTTGCGTGGTGGTCTCGAACTTGAATGCGCCGCGCGGAAGCGGCTCCTGCTGTGCGCTCGCGATGAGCACACCACTTAGTAGTGTGGCGATAGTTGCGCGCATATGTTAGAACCTGAACCGCAAGCTGGCGGTCATTTTTCGCATGGCGGCGGCGGAATTCGCTACGCCGAAGGTGCTGGACCCGACGGTGGTGCCGAAGCTGGTGATGGTGACGTGATTCAGTATGTTCGTGGCTTCCATGCGCAGCTCGATGTTCTTCCGCTCGGCGACCTCGAAGCTGCGCCCCAGTGACGCGTTCAGGCTGAAGGTGGTGGGACCGGGGATGGTATTGCGGCCGGCCGTTCCCCAAAGCCCCGTGACCGGCTGCGCGAACGCCGCCGTGTTGAAGTACGGACTTGTGCCGGTGGCGTCGATTGGCAGGCCGGTCGCATCGGCGCGCACGCTGCCGGAAACGGCTGTCCCGCCCGTCACCGAACGTGTGCCGCCGGCCGTGGCGGTCAGCGGCGTGCCCGAGCGGATGGTCATGTTATTCATCACCGTCCAGTCGCGCAGCAATTTGCCTTTCCAGCCGTTCACAAGTGCGCCCCCGCGAATGGCCATGCCGCTGCTGTAGTGCCAGTTGAGTGAGAAGTTGTGCCGCTGATCGAAGCTCGACAGCGCGCGCTCGGCGGCCAGGTTCAGATAATCCTGCGCCACCACGGCGCGGCCGCCGGTGCCGGCATCATCGATGGATTTCGAATACGTGTACGAAGCGCCGCCGCCCAAGCCGCTGCGGAACCGCCGCATCAATTGAAAAGTAGCTCCGTGATACGTCGAGTTACCGTTGGACTGTTCATAGGTGTAGCCGGAGGGATAGCTGCTAACTACGGTCGCGCCCGGAGGCGTCGAATTCGGCAGGAATTGCTGATCGAGACGCGTGCCCTTGGTGCCCAGGTAAGTGGCCACCGCGACAAACGACGCCTTGAGGTTCTGCTGAATCGACACGTTCCACGTTTGCGCGTAACCGATCTGGTAATTCGGATCGATGGCGTAAGTGTTGGTCAGGTTCTGAGTCGACGTGGTTGTGAAGCCGTTCAACAAGGTCAGAACGTTGGCCTGCGAGGTGGCGATTTGCAGTGTTCGCGAGAACGGAGGCTGCTGCGCCATGTTGCTGGCGATGGTTGTGTAGACCTGCGTGTTGTAATAGACGCCGTAGCCGGAGCGGATCACGGTGGAGTGTTTGGCGAAAGGCTTCCAGGCCAGTCCCACGCGCGGCGAGAAGTTGTTGCGGTCCGGCTGCACCAGCGATTGCGGGAACGCGCCCGAATACGGTCCGGTCTGTCCTGGCTGCACCTGCGCGATGGCGGTGTAGCCGGATGCGATGTCCAGATTCACCATCCGGTTATAGAGTTCGCTGATAGGCGTCGTGTAGTCGTATCGCACGCCGAAGTTGAGCGTGAGACGCGCATTCACACGCCAGTCGTCGCTGATATTGGCGCCGAAGGCCGACGACCGGAAGTAGAGATCGCCGTTGCCGTAACGAATCGAGCTGGCATACGGGCGGCTCAGCAGAAAGTCCGCCAGATCCCACCCACCGGTGCCGGCGCTGGACGCCGTGATGCCGCCGGTGAACGTGTACGTGCCGCGAGCGTTGGTATCGGAAATCCGGTTCATCTGCTGGCGGCGGTAGTCCGCGCCGACGGTGATGTTATGCGATCCGTGAATCCACAACAGGCTGTTGCCGACGGAACTGGTCTGGTTCCGGTTCAAGGCCGCATTCGATTGCGTGAGTCCCGCGTAGTTGGTGAAGGAGAGATCCGGCGGCCCCCAGTTGCGGGCTTCCTGCGATGTGCCGGTGATGCCGAGCGCCGCCGCCACGTTCTCGCGATAGGCGAAGTACGGCGTCGTGGTGTTGCGCATGCGGCTGAAGGTGTAGCGCAGGTTGTTGATGAGCGTCGTCCGGATGGTGCGTGACCAGGCAATGTTTGCATTCAGTCCGCGATTGTCGCCGGTGCCGGTGAATCCGAAGATGTTCGGTGTGACGCTGTCGCCGCCTTGATAACCAATGCCGCCCGACAGACGATCCTTCTTCGTGACCGTCTGCATGATGCGCGCGTTGATGTTGTCGTTGTTGGCCGTGCTTACCAGCGGTGCCTGATAGTTGTTGCGGGTGCCTGCCAGATTGGCGCGCGGGTAATACTTCAGCAGCGCCAGCGCAGTAGCGTCCAACCGCGACGTGGGAATGGTGTTCGATGGAAACGGCGTTCCGCTCAACGGGTCATACACTGTGAGTGAAGTCTGCGAATACGATTGCGAGAAATTCCCCGCGCGTTCCAGATCCGTGGGTACAGTGGCGAATTGCGTGGTGCCGTTGCGGCTGCGCATCATCTGGTAATTGAACGTGAACATGCCTTTTTCGCCGCTCAGCAACTTCGGAATCTTGAGCGGTCCGCCCAGCATGATGTTGGCGCGCGCGTTGGCGTAAGCCGGCTTCTCGGTCTCCGCTCCGGTAACCGAATACGATTTGGCGTCCAGCGCCGAATTGCCCAGGTCGAACGACAAATGCCCGCGATATCGCATGCGCGGATTTCTGCGGTTGTTGCCAAATGCCATGGTGTTCCAGCGCCCCTGCCAATCCGGCCGGTCGCCGCGCATGCCGGGCCCGCCGAAACCGCCGGGGCCACCGGGTCCGCCGAATCCACCCGGTCCACCTGGACCGCCGGGTCCACCACCGGGTCCGCCCATGGGACCACCGCCGGGGCCGCCCATCATTCCGCCACCAGGGCCGCCCATCATTCCACCTCTACCCATCGCCATGGCCGGTCCCACGGCGGACGGCGTTGGTCCTCCTGATGGCGGCTCGCCGCTCGGTCCACCCATCGGTCCGCCCATGGGGCCCGCGCCCGGAGGTCCGGGCATGAAGCCGCCGGGGCCGAACCAGTCGTTGTGCATCGGCATATCGAGCCCCCGGCTCAGACTGCCGGTCACCAGCATCGAGTCGGCCGCGCTCTGATTCAACTCCGCCATGTTCGCGTCGTTGTTCAGGCCATTGCCCGTGTTCAGCGTGCCCATCGACGCCGCGTTCACATCCAGCCGCTGATAGGTTCTCCCATTGCGTCCATTCATCCCGGGACGCGCGCTCGCGGTGCGTTCCGTCGCCGCGCGTTGCTGCTGCTGTTGTTGCTGTTGCGGTGGAGCAGCCATCTTCGCCGCCACTACCGGTTTGGTGTCCGCTGCGCCGCCCAGGGGCGCCATGGCCAGTTCAAATGGCGGCGGCATAATGCTGGTGCCGACGGCGACTTCCGAGTGGATCTTCGAGAAGCCGAGCATTTCAATGTCGATGGTCCACACGCCGCCGGCCAGACCGGAGAACGAATACACGCCACGTTCATCGGTCGTGGTAACAACTTTCTTGGTGCCTTGCGTTAGAGTGACCGTTGCTCCGGGCACCGGCAGTCCGGCGGATTTCACCATGCCGTGGTGCTCGGCGGCGCTCAGGCTGCAAGCAGCGATCGAAAAGGCCAGCATAAGCCGGCAAAGGAAGTTGTTGCAGTGCGTGCCCATGTCGATACATTTAGAAGACGACCGCTTCAGATTGGATGTTTCCGCCCCTACATTAACGTGAGGTTAAGATGCGGTAAAAACAAGTACTTCAGCGTTTCTTGAACGCGTACTCGAAGCCTACCGCAAACGAACGGCCCGGCATGGCCAC
>CAZDIZ010000003.1:59423-90337 GCA_964505625.1 uncultured Solibacteraceae bacterium
ATGCCGCCGGGCGCGTCGCGCACGTAGTCAATCGAGTCGCGCTCGCGGCGATGAAAGAACGTCACCTCGCCTCCAAGGCGTGCGCCCGCGTTCCAGTCCGCGCCGCCATCGTAACTCCACGCGCTTTCCGGCAGAAGCGCGGGTGAGCCGATGTTGGCGGGATCGTGATAGTAGAGTTCGGTGTAAGTCGGCATGCGGAACGCGCGGCTCGCACTGGCGCGCAGCTTGGCGTGCGAGTTTAGCCAGACGCCGGCGCCGAGAGTTGGGCACAACTCGTGGTGCAGCGCGCCGCTCACTTCATCACGCAACGCCGCGGTGAACGAATAGCGGCTGAGCGCGCGCGCATCGAGCGATGCGTAAACGGCTTCGCGAACCCGCGCGTGCCGGCCCAGGTTGGATGAATCGATGGAATCGGAAAGTACTTCGGCGCCGTAGTGCAATCGCACGTTGGAACTCAATTGCTCGCGGCGCCGCAGCGCGCCCTGTGAGCTTTCCACCGCGTGGCGGTTGGTGTACATCTGGGGACGCTCGCGCGATAGCACGAATAAGTCCGTGTGACGGCGAAAAGCGAACGAAGCCGAAGTACGCGCATCGATCTTCTGGCTCACCGCGGCGAACCAGGTCTTGGTGCGCTCCCAGGAATCGTAGTTGCCGTAAAAGCCCGCCGCGCCGAAGGGCTTATCCGATGCGCCCAGCGTTAAACTGGTGCCGCGCCAGTGCGCAATCGCCGACGCGCCCAGGTTGCGGTAATCACGGTCTGGAGCAAAGCCGCTCGAAAAGTCGCGCGATAAGTTCAGCTGTCCCGAGAACTCGCCGCTAACACCAGCCAGCGAAGCGCGTTGCTGGTTCACGCCGAAGTTGCCCAGCGCTGTTCGCAGCCGTACTTCGGATGCACGCGCCGGAGTTGTGACGATGTTCACCACACCGCCTACCGCGTCGGCGCCGTAGAGCGCTGAACCCGCGCCGCGTAGCACCTCCACGCGGTCCACCGCTTCTAGCGGAACCGGAATGTCGAAGGAGTGATGCCCCGTCTGCGCGTCGTTCAGCCGCATGCCATCGAGCAACACCAGCGTTTGCGCGAAGGTGCCGCCGCGAATGGATAGGTCCGCTTGCACGCCGCCGGGCGCGCGCTGGCGCACGTCGAGGGCAGGGTCGAGTTTTAGAAAGTCGATGATGCTCGCGGCCACCAACGTCTGCCGCGCGACGGGCAGCACCGCCATGGCACGCTCGGCCTCTTCGAGTGGAATGGGTTCGTAAGTGCCGGTAACCACCACCGTGTCGCGCCGAGGCGCCTGCGCCACCGCAAGCAACGAGACCGCCAACAGGATGACAAAGATTCGCATGAAGAGTAAACAAGCCGCGTGCGGCGGAAGGATACTCTTTTAGGATAGCGAACAGCCTGTCAATCGCGCTTCACGCCCGCTTGCGGAGAGCGCCGCGCAGAGTCAGTCCTGCCAGTCCCAACCCAAGCAGCAGCATTGTGCTGGGCTCTGGAACGGAATCCGCGCGTCTAGCGACGAAGCTGTACACTTTGCCCCCGTCCCAGTAGGCGCCTATAATCTCGCCCTTGTCATTGATGCCCGTGGCGAATGTACCCTTTCCCTCGTAATCGAACGTGGTGTAGGTGCCATCGGCATCACGCAGGAACGCGTAGGTGTGCGTCTCATCGTTGTAACTTCCCACAATTTGCCCAACGTTGTTGATGTCATACGGATGCAGGTAACCGCACGGAGAAGATGGGCACGCCAGTCGGGTGATGGTCCCGTCGCTTGTGCGCAGAAAAGCAGTTGCGGGCCCTCCCCCATCTGAAGATCCTGTTGTGTCGCCAGCGTCGTTGATTCCCATAACATTCAGGAGGCCGCTGTAAGCGGGAGCGAGTGAAATCGTCGCGATGGTCGTCCCATCGCCTCCGACGATAGCACTTACGCTGCCCATCTGATGACTTGAGTTGATGTCGTAGGCTCTACCTTCGAAATAGGTGTAGTCGCCTGCGGCGCTACGCCAAAACCCCACCTCGGATCCGGACGCGCCCCATCGTACGTAGTACCCTGCGATGTCACCCTGATTGTTGATCCCTTCCACCCAAACGTCATCGTACTCAACAGGTTCGCTGTCCAAGATCGATGTGTACGTACCGTCAGTCTCTCGCACGAATCCGAATGGTTCGTAGCCTATTCCGCCATACGTTCCCACGATCTGCCCCGCGTTATTGATTCCCCGTACGACCGTGGTGCCTGGGTACGCCGGATACTCAATGCTCTCAAATACATAAGGGCCAGCCCAAACCGAGGTGGATACGCAAATCGCGATGAGAACCGCAAGCCTGAAGCTCATAGTTATGAACCAGCAAAAAGAATATCACATCCGACAATGTGAATACGCGGAAATTTCCCTGCCTTCCGTACTGCGTCGTGAGTCTGCGGATGCTATTGCTTCAGGAGGACCACGTGGCTGCCGGCGCTTGGCGCGGGCAGCCACCGGTTATGGAGTGCGGCTACTACTTGGCTTTCTTTTTCGGCGCCGGCTTGGCAGCCTTCTTCGGCGTCTTGCAGGGCTTACAGGCCATCTGATTCCCTCCTTGGCGAGAATGTAACATAGGAGGCTCGGGGAAGGGAAGGACTTTTTCGATGCGCGAACAAATCACGCGGCGAACCGCGGCCCGTTGGTTGGCCGCCGCAGCGGCGTTGCCTGCTTGTGCCGGGCAGTCCGGCGGCGAAGTTCTCTATAACGGAATCCGATTGCCTGATATATGGCCGCCCGTGCGCGATGCCGTGCCGTACGAGCCGATGGAGTGTCCATACCTGGCGGCGCCGCCCGCCGTGATTCCCATCGATGTGGGGCGGCAACTCTTCGTCGACGATTTTCTGATTGCCGATTCCACGCTCGAACGCGTCTTTCATCAAGCCGTGTATCATCCGGCGTGCCCTTTGGTGAAGCCCGAGCATCCCTGGGAATCAACGGCGCGCGGCGCGGTGTCGATGGTCTTCAGCGACGGCGTGTGGTTCGACCCGGCCGACCGTCTGTTCAAGATGTGGTACATGTCCGGCTACTGGGGGCCGACCGCTTACGCGTTTTCCGAGGATGGCATCCGTTGGACCAAACCGCGTCTCGATGTCGTGCCCGGCACCAACATCGTGCTCGACACGCCGCGCGGTTCAACCACCGTGTGGCTGGATCTGGAAACCACCGACCCGAAGCGCCGCTGGGTGTTCTTCCGCCAGCGCCAGACCAATCCGCCGACCTTCGGCCTGCACTACTCCGCCGACGGCATCCACTGGGGACCCGAAGTAGCCAACAGCGGTCCGGCCAAGGACCGCAGCACAATGTTTTACAACCCGTTCCGCAAGAAATGGGTGTACAGCGTCAAGGATGATAATCGCAACGGCCGCATACGCCGCTATCTGGAGAACCAGGACGCAGTCGCGGGCATGAACTGGAAGCGCTTCGATCCAGTTCCGTGGGTTGGAGCGGATCGTCTGGATCCACAGCGCAGCGACCTCAAGAAGGGTTGCCAGCTTTACAACCTGGACGTCGCTGCTTACGAGAGCGTGATGCTGGGGCTGTTCAACATCTGGCGTGGGCAGCCCGATGGCCGACCCAAACCCAACGAAGTGGTCGCCGCCTACAGTCGGGACGGCTTCCACTGGCATCGTCCGGACCGCCGTCCGCTGGTCCCCGTCTCCGAACACTACGGCGATTGGAATTGGGGCAACGTGCAATCGGCCGGTGGCTGCTATGTGCCGGTGGGCGACAAACTCTACTTCTACGTAAGCGGTCGCGCCGGCATTCCCGGCACCAAAGATTCCGGTGTGTGCACCACGGGCCTCGCTGTGTTGCGCCGCGACGGCTTCGCCTCCATGCGCGCGGGCGATCGAGCGGGAACGCTCACTACGCGTCCGCTGCGTTTCCAAGGCAAGCGCCTGTTCGTGAACGCCGCAGTGCGAAAAGGCGAACTACGCGTCGAAGCACTGGACAAAGATGGCCGCGTCATCGAACCCTTCACGCGTGCAGCCTGCGTACCCGTGCGCACGGACTCAACCAAAATCGAGATCCGCTGGAAGAAAGCCGGCGACGTCGCGGCATTGGCGAATCGCGACGTCCGCTTCCGTTTCCACCTACGCGCGGGCGACCTCTACGCGTTCTGGACTCACTCCACCACGTAGCCGTGGTACAGGCCCATGTAGTAGGGCAGCAGGAACGCCGCGCCATCGGTTGAATAGCGGCCCGCGCCGCCTTGGTCCAGCACGTACGGATTCTGGTTCCAGTGATCCACGAAACGTTCGTCCACCGGCAGCGCGGTTCCGTCCGGACGGCAGCCCAGCGCGCGGCGCGAACCGGCGAGCGGCGTGATGTCGATGCGATGACGGTTGGTGAGCCGCCAATCGATGGTGTCCAGCGGATAGCGCACCAGCGTCGCCACGCTCTGTTCCAGCCAAAGGCCGTCGGGCGCGAACTTCGTTTGTTCGAAGGCGTCGGTGTAGCTGGTTCCCTTGGCGCTCGCCGCGAAGATGAAGTTGAACAGCGGGTTCATCTCGGGGCGCTCGTTCAGCCAGTAATGATGCAGCGACAGCGCGTAGAGCGAACGCAACTGCGGGTCCTTCTCGTACTTGAGCAGATTGTAGTAGCCCATGAAGGCCATCTCGTCGTCGCTGTCGTTGCCGGTGCCTTTACCCTCGTGCAGCTTCGCCACCAGCGTATTGGAGTGATAGCTGTGGCGCTTCACCAACTCATCGTAAGCGCGAGCGTATTTCGGATTGCCGGTCATGTGCTCGGCCACGCGGAGATAGGAGAGTATGCTCAACGAATTCAATCCGCGCTCCAATAGGAACTGGCCGCCGTTGAGCGCTTCGGGATTGAAGATGCCCCAGCGCGTGGGCTTGCCGTCCCAATCGATCAACTGGAAGTTGTGATCCACCAGATGACTGGTGAGCGCATCCACCACCTCGCGCACGCGCTGCTTCTCTTCCGGCGTGTCCGCCACCAGATCGTAATAGGTGGCGTAGAAGAAGTAGTGGCCGTCGAGTTCATCCGAACTCGTGTCGGCCTTCCAGTACCAGTTGCCGTCGGCGCTGCGAGGCCAGCGCGGCACCAGGACCTTCCAGAGCTTGTCACGCGTGGCGCGGGTGCGCTCGTCTTTCTCGCGCGTGTAGTCGTGTTCGTTCGGATTACGTCCGCCGGCGGGCAGAATGGTACGCGCCACATAACCGGGCAGCGCGGGCGGTGTGCCGCCCTGCGTCACGGTTTGCAGGAAGCGTAGGGCTTCGAACGCCGCCTTGGCGCGGCGCTTGGCGGCGGGGTCCTTGGTGGCGGCCCAGGCGAAGCACTCGCCGGCTCCGTACATGGCGGTCCACAAACCGTCGTTGTCCGAATCCATGTTGGTCCACTCGCTCAGATCGCCCACGCGCGCCAGGTTCACGCCGTGTACGTAACCAAGCGGCGTGCGGCGGCAGCGCTTGTCGATGTGCTCTTCGAAGTGGCGCGCTTTTTCGGCCAGCGTCATCGGCCGGCGCGAGATGCGGCCGACGCCTTTGGACGTGGCGAACCACGCATCACCCGACGCGGTCACCGCGACGGCGCGGACATCGTCGGCGGGCAGCCAACGCAAACCCTGCCGGTACTCCCAGTCTTTGCCGTCGAAATGAATCGCGCCGATCTTCGTGCCGAACCAGACGTCGCCATTCGGACCGGCCGCCATCGAAGTGAAATCGCTATAGGGCAGGCCGTCGCCGCCTTCATAGAGCGACCACGCGCCGGAATCCTGGCGGCAGCCGGCGCCTTGCGGCGAAGCGAACCACAGCCGGCCGCGCGAATCGTAGGCGACGCCGCGCACATCCACCGGCGCCCAGCTTCGACTACTCCCATCGCGCGGGAACAAGCGCTGCCACGCGCCGCCCGCGCTGCGTTCGAAAAGCCCTGCCGTGGTGGCCGCCGCTTCCGCGCCGTTCGGCCCCGTGGCCGTCTGGCGGATCTCCGCGCGAGCGCCTTCGAACTCACCCGCCGTTGGCGCCGGGCGCGGAGATACCGTTGCCATGCGCCACTTTCCGGAATCGAACTCCACCGCTCCTTGAGGCGTGACGGCTACGACCGTCCCGGATTTCGATACTTCGATGGAAGTTACGTCAGCTGAAGGAAGTCCGTCGGCAACCGAGTAGAACGTTCGAACTTCGGCTTGAAACGTCCCAACGCGCAACCCTGTGTCAGCAAAGCAGATAGCCGCCAGCGCGGCAAACAGCAGCACTATGTTCCCCATGCGTGTGTCTCCCCTTCCTCACAGAGTATCACGTGTCATTTCAGCAACTTGATCCGAAATCCACCAATAGCATCATAATGGGAATCGGCGTGCGGGAAAGAAGTCTATCTCCACGTTTCGCGTGATCTTGCGTCAAGGTTTATGAAGGCCCTGGTGAGGGCGCATGGTCACGGTTTTGGAAGCTTGGCAAGCCGGAATGAGCGGAACCGTCGAAAGCTCCATCCCAGACACACGGGAGCGGCATGACCGGTTCGTCGCGGAGAACCTGCGCCGGATCTTTGTGCTCATCTACCGCATTGTGGGCAACGCCAGCGACGCGCAGGACCTCACGCAGGAAACCTTCATCAAGGCGCTTGGGCGTGAAGATCAGTTGAAGGACGCCGCGAAGGCCACGCACTGGCTGGGACGCATCGCCACCAACACGGCCATCGATTTCGTGCGCCGCCGCGGACGCGCCAGCTTCGTGGATTTCGACGAAGTGCCCGAACCGGTGACGGCGCCCGTGACGGAAAGCCCCGAGCAGTTGGTGCTGCGCTCGGAAAGGCAAGCGTATCTGGAGGACGGTCTGCGATTGCTGACCGAACGGGAACGCGTCGCGCTGCTGTTGCGCGACGTGGAAGGCTTGGACGCCGAAGAGGTCGCCAAGCGGCTGAATTGCTCGAAAGCCACCGTTCGTTCCCATATCGCGAATGCGCGCGTGAAAATGCGCCGATATATGGAAAGAAGGAAGGCATGAGGCATCCGAGCGAATCCGAACTGGCGTTGATGGCCGGTGGCGAACTGGGCTGGTGGGCCCGGCGCCGCGTCGGCCAGCATCTGACGCAATGCCCGGAATGCTGCGCCGCCTGCCAGGCCTTTTCCGAAGACCGTGCGTTCGTGAGCGATTGGGGCGGCGAGTTTCCCGCGGAGTTGAATTGGAATCGTCTGGCCGCGGAGATGAAGGCGAACATACACGTCGGCCTCGAAGCCGGCGAGTGTGTTCCCGAGCGTGGATTCACCTGGGGCGGACGTCCGGCGTTGGCGCTGGCCTCGGTCGCGCTCACCGTTGTATTGGGTCTTTGGTTGAATATGCCGCAACCGGCGCCCGTCGCTATCGCGGAGAAATCGGGCGTGACGCTGGAAGCCACGCGGGCGGGAATCGAACTCAAGCAGGACAACCGTTCGCTGACGCTTCTGAATCCGGGCTCGGAGCCGGTGTCGGTATCGGTAAACATGCAAGGCGTCCTGCGAGCACGGTACGTGGATTCGGAAACGGGCCACGTGACCATTACGAACGTATATGCGCAGTAGATACGGTTTCATTCTCGCGCTGTTGTTGGTCTGGTCCGCCGCGGCCCAGATCCCCATCGATCCGCGCACTAGCGTGAAGGTGGATTTTCCTAGCGATTCACCGCTCGCGCTCGTCTCGGCCGATTGGGGCGAAACGCGCGCCACCGCTCGCGGCGGAGCACTGGTGCTGGATCTGCACACTTCGCTTTCGCTCAAGAATTCTGGCGCGCGGCGCATTCGCTCGGTGACCCTGCTGGTGCTGGCGCAGGAAGTGACTCCGGGCGGCAAAGCGTCGGTCGCCGTTCCCAGTATGAATGTCGCGAGCGGCGAAACGTTCCCGGTGCGCGTGGATTTGCGTTTGCTGCGTCCTTTGGCGGCGGGCGCGGGACCGCTGGTGGAAGTGAAGCTCGACGGAATTCTCTTCGACGATCTTTCCTTCTACGGGCCGAACCGTTTGAATTCGCGCCGCACCATGACGGCGTGGGAACTGGAAGCGCAGCGCGACCGCAAGTATTTCAAGAGCGTGCTGGAAGCGCGCGGCGCCGAAGGCTTGCGCAAGGATGTTCTGGCGAGCCTGGCGCGTCAGACCGAACGTCCACGTCTGGACGTGCAGATGGCGCGGGGCGGACGCGCGACGGCCACGGAAGCCGGGCAGGAATTGAAGCTCGCGTTTCTGGCGATGGGCGGCGCGCCGGTCGAAGCCGTCTCCGGTGAAGCGATGGTGGTGGGAAATGAAATGCGCGCGCCGAGGCTCAACATCCGCAATCTGTCCAAGCGCGAAGTGGAGTACATCGAGATCGGTTGGATTCTGGAAGATCTTTCAGGCCGCCAGTTCCTGGCCGGAGCCATGCCCGCCGAACTGAAACTCGCGCCCGGCGCCGGCGCGCGAATCCAACAAGAAACTTCGCTGCGCTACAGCAATCGAACCGGTCCGCCGCTCTCGATACGCGGCATCAAGGGCTACGTGAGCCAAGTGGAATTCTCAGGCGGCGGCACCTGGATTCCTAGCCGCGCCTCGCTCGAATCCGCCAGTCTGTTGGGTACGCTGGCGCCGTCGGCCGAAGAGCAGCGCCTCACCGAACTCTACCGCAAGCGCGGCCTCAACGCGCTGGTCGAAGAGTTGAAGAAGTTTTAACTCCAAACAACACACACACCATAGGCAGCACCACGGCGGTTGGTTATGATAGTGCATTCAACCGCCATGGCGAAGAAGGATGATGGCATTCCCGCCGAACTGATCCAGCAGCAGATCGAACAGATACTGGAGAGCCCTGACTTTGCCGGCAGCCAACGCCTGAGCGCGTTCCTGCGGTTTGTTTGCGAAGCGGCATTGGAAGGCCGCACGGAGATCGACCAGTCCGAGATCGCTCGCAAGGCGCTGGGACGGGGCGACGATTTCAGCCCGGTGGAGGACTCCTCCGTGCGAAAAATCGCCACGATGGTCCGTCAGCGGTTGGAGCAGTACTATGCGAACCGCGGCGCGCGGGACCCGGTGGCGATCTACCTGCTTCCGCGTTCCTACGTGCCGCGCTTCAAGCTGCGCGAGGCGGTGGACACGAACGGCGCGGCTGTATCAGATTCACGTTGGCGCCGGATTGCTGTTTGGGTGTCGGCCTGCGTTGCTGTCGTCCTGCTCATTGCGGCTGTGGTTGTGTTGGCGCGTGGCTGGCAATGGCGGAGCGAGTCGGAACCAACGGCCAAGCAGTTCGTCATCACGGTTCGAAAAGGCGACATCGGATTCACACGCACGGACGCGCCTCCCGAATCGCTTCTGCTGGGTCCTCAGATCGGCGCCACCGACGTAATTGTGGCCCGCATGAGATTCTCGCCTCGCAATGAAGTCGACCAGGCGGGCATCATGATCTACTTCGACGTGAACAACTACGTCCGCTTCGGGCGCATTCTCGTACGGCGAACCTTCTTCGAGTTTTCGGCGGAGAAGGACGGCCGGAGCAACCGGAACTACTCGACGGCTTTCACCTTCGACCCGTCGGGGCAGACCGGCGATCCGGTATGGCTGGCGATTCGCCGGAACCGGCGGGACTTCACTGCCTACACCAGCGTCGATGGGCGCAACTGGGTGCGCACGGGCAGAACCATCTCGCTCGATTGGCCCGAGCGCAACGCACGTATGGCCATCTACGGATTCGCCGACTTCGACGGCCAGGCAACGTCCACGGCCGTTTTCGATCACCTCAGCGTCGGTCCTCCTCTCGCGAGCTGGGGCGAGCCGGGTGTGCCGCTGCCGGACCTGGACGGTTGGCAGGAAAAAAGCACTTGCGGGAGCGGCACCACGTACGTCGCGAAGCCCGAAGCCCTGGAACTGTCGTTCACCGAAGGCGCCAAACGGTGCAGTTGGGATCTGCTGCACGCCATGCCTTTCTGCGAATGGTCGATGACGGCCGTGGTGGACAGCCTGTCGTGGGCAGGAACTTACGGCGGCCTGGTGGTGCGGGGCGACAAGCGGAACATGGTTGTGGTCCGCAACGACTATCAGGGCGGATCGATCGTCGGTCTCATGCACCCGGTTTCCCTTTTCCAACGGCCCGACTTTCCGGGCAGCCCGGCGCTCACCATGCGCGTCCAATGCGCGCGCGGGACGATCACCGTGCAGGCCGGTCCCGGCTTCGACAACCTGGAACCGCTTCCGGTGCGCGTCTCCGCTGGGGAGTTCGGGGCGAATCTTCTGGTGGGTCCGCGAGCAGGCCGAAGCGCTTTGCGCGACGACGCCATCCGTACGCCTGTGGGATTCCAATCCGTGGCCATGGACGTGTACTCCTTGCAGAAATACCGGTAACCGTCGCTGATACAAGTGATTAGACTCCCAAGGGAACGATCCGGAGCGAGCCGGAGCTAAGCGGAGCGTTCCCGCAGGAGCAAGTCTCCACTTTTCAACTCGCGTCACCGATGCCAGTATCTGGTGACAAGGAGGCATATGTATCAGAAGCAACCCCAATCGGGCAAGTTATCGCGGTTTGCGCTCATCCTATGGCTACTCTCAGGCGCGTACGTCCACGCGCAAAGTCCCCAGGGCACCATCCTGGGCCGCGTGACGGATTCCTCCGGAGCGGTGGTGGCCGGAGCCAAGGTGATCGTCATCAACGAACTGACCGAGGTTTCGCGCGAGGCTATTGCCACCGATGCCGGCGAATATACGGCGCCCTTTCTGCCGGTGGGCACCTATCGGGTTCGGACCGAAGTGCCCGGCTTCAAGAAAATGACGAGGACCAACATTGGTCTCACCACGGGGCAGACCGTGCGTGTCGATTTGTCGTTGGAGGTCGGCGACGTGGCCGGTTCGGTCACCGTCAGCGGCGGTGGTATGCAGCTTGTCGAAACCGACAAGCCGACGCTATTCGACTCATTCAATTCCAAGCGGCTAACCGAGCTGCCCAGTTCGCGCCAGTTCGTCGACTTTCAGGCCATGACGCTGGGGGCAAGTCCGGTAAATTCCAGCGTCATCAACGGAGGCCAGCGCCTGACTGTGAACTTCGTTATGGACGGCGTAACAGCAACCGAGCGCGTGCGCTCCATCGCGCCCGCTTGGGATGTGGGCGGTCCGTCGGTCGAATCGCTTGAAGAACTGAACGTCAAGACCTCGACGATGGGTTCGGACACCGGCCTGGGTACCTCGGAAGTGCATCTGGCGACCAAGGCGGGCACCAATCGATTCCACGGTTCGTTATTTGAGTACTATCGCGGCAACTTCGCCGAGGCGCGTAACGCTTTCAACGCCACCAACAAGATCCCGCGCACGGTGCGTAACCAGTATGGCGGTTCGCTCGGCGGCCCCATCGTCAAAGACCGGACGTTCTTCTTCTTCAATTACGACGACCTGCAGGTTCGCCAAGGCGACACGCGCCGCGTCACCGTTCCCACCGATTTGATGCTCCAGGGCAACTTCTCGCAATACCCCAGTCTGAAGCTGCGCGATCCGAGCAGCGGCAACACCGTCGCCGGCCAGGTGCAGTTTCCAGGCAACACGATTCCCGCCAGCCGTATTTCATCGGTCGCGACAAATATCCTGAAGTATTTCAGCTACCCTCAGGCGAATCTGTCCGGGCTGACCAATAACTACCAGACGTCGCTGGTGGCGCCGAACTACTACCGCCAGTTCACGGTTCGCATGGATCACCAACTGAGCAGCAAGGATACATTGAACGGGCGCTTGTGGCGTGCGCGGAACTACCGTGTGAACCCGCAAAGTTACGACATGCTAACAAACGTGTCGTACTTCGACTACTCGACCACGAACGTGAACGGCACGTGGATACGTATCCTCTCGCCGCGCATGACCAACGAAGCGCGTTTCGGCTTCTTCGATTTCCCGCGCACCATCAATCCCACCGACCATGGCGGCGACATGTTCCAGGCGCTGGGCATACAAGGTGTAACCATCGTCGCACCGGAGATTCAGAAGTACGGTCCGCAATTCACCTTCGGTGGCACCGGCAGCGTTGCTGGGACGGGCGAGAATCAGGTCTTCCCGCAGGTTTTGGCCAGCCGAACGTACTCGTTCAACGACACGCTGAGTCTTGTTTCCTCCCGCCATTCGCTGCGCTTCGGCGCGCAACTGCAATACACGCAGATGCCGTTTTACAGCACCGGCTACGGCCGTGGCGTCATCGCCTTCAGTGGAGTGCAGACCCCGGTTTCAACCGGGCACGCCTTCGCTGACTTCCTGTTGGCCGCGCCGAACAATTCGGCGCTGGCTGACACGCACCCCGTCCGGAACCTTCGTGAAAACAGCTATAGCTTCTTTGTGACCGACGATTGGAAGATCAGTCCCAAACTCACTTTGAATCTTGGCGTGCGGTACGAATACCTCACTCCGCTGACAGAAGCTGACGACGTGGGGCTGTCTTCCTTTGACGCTGCCACGCGATCGGTTCTGGTCAACTCGGCCACGCTGCCCGAGGGGAAACCCACTACGATCGGGACTGGTGCGGGACTTCCCGTGGTGACGTCACGCTCCGTCGGGCTGGGCAACGCGTTGCAGGCATCGGACAAGAACAACATTGCACCGCGATTCGGTTTCGCCTGGCGCCCCTTCGGCGGGACCCGCACGGTGTTTCGCGGCGGTTACGGTATCTACTACAACGACACTTGCGTCCTGTTCACAGCCAGACAGACCTATAACGCGCCCTGGACGTTTAGACGGAACTATACATCCGACGTGAACACGCGCCTCACCACATCCACCCCGTTCCTGGTGGGGAGTTTGCAGGCGCCCAGCTTCACATCCTTCGACCGCAACATCCGCTCGCAGTACTCGCAGCAGTGGAATGTCACCTTCGAACGCGAGATCTTCGCCAATACCGCGTTCCGGTTGGCCTGGGTCGCGAGCAAAGGCGTGAAGCTGTGGAATACGCAGAACATCGGCCAGGCGATCGACGTCTACCGCGATGCGGCCAATAACCTGGTGAAGGTCTATCCTTACCCGGAACTGAGCGGCGCGACAAACTGGAATTCCATCGGCAACTCCATCTACCACTCGATGCAGACCGAGGTGCGCAGGCGTTATGCGAAAGGCCTGGATCTGCAAGCGAACTGGGTCTGGGCCAAGCATATCGACGACGATACCGATTCCTCCAATCCGCAGAATTCGTTCGATCTCCGCAGCGAACGTGCCGACTCCATTTACTCCAGCCGGCATCGTGTCACCTTGAGCACCATTTACGAACTGCCCTTCGGCAAAGGGAAGTGGTTGTTGGGCAACGCGCCGAAAGTGGCGGATATGATTCTGGGTGGATGGCGGCTGGCCGGGTTCCAGCAGTGGTACACCGGCGCATTCATTACGCCGAGTTTCAGCAATCCGCTGGGTGTGGGCGGTTCCCGGGCCAATCGGGTGTTGGGTGTGGGGATCATGGAGAACGTCCCGGCAGGGCTCTGGTTCAATCCGGCGGCTTTCTCGGCACCGCCGGTCAGTTCCGACAAGCCCTCGCTGGTGTACGGCAACAGCGCGCGCAACGTGATCCCCACGCCCAATCAATTCAACATGAACATGGCGCTTTCAAAGAGCTTCCGTGTGCGCGAGGGGCATTCGTTCACCATTCGCGCCGAGTCTTTCAACGTGCCGAACTACGTGAACCTCGGCTCGCCCGCCACCAACATCTCGACCACGGTGACGGTGGGGCGCATCACCAGCGCGGGGGCGGCGCGATATTTTCAGTGGTCGGCGCGCTATGACTTCTGACACTACAATGGTGTTTCCGGAGACTAGAGATGTCTTTCTCATCTGAGTGCAGCGCCAGCCGGCGGAGTTTCCTGCTAACCGGAGTCGCGGCTTCCGCCGTTCGGGCCGCGGGAAATATTGCGGATTTGCGATCGGAGAAGCTGCGCGACTCCTTGCGGCTGGCGTGCCGTTGGGTCACCGACGTCGCGCAGATGAAGTCCGACACGCTCGGTGAAGAGCGGAACTCGCGCAAACTGATGCACCAGCATTGGAAGGGTGCGCTGCGCGGAGAGTACAACGCGGCGCGCAAGCAGTGGGGTTTCTTCTGCCCCATCTGGCATACCGGGCAGGGCATCAAGGCGTTGGTCTGGGCCAGCCAGGCTCTCCAAGATGACAGCCTGCTCGCGGCGGCGAAGTTCTCGGCCGAATTCATCGGCGCCGAGCGCGTCTCAAGCAAGGACGATCCCGACTATGGACTCATCTTCGGGTTCGAGGACAAAGGCGACGAGGTCAACACGTCGGCGGTGCTCGAGTGTCTGGATGGCTTGTTCGTGTTGTCCGACTCTACCGGCGACGGCCGCTATGCGGAGTGGGCGCTGGCGGCCGCCGACTGGGTCGCCCGGAAGGCCTGGCTGGGAGACGGCTTGTTCCGCGACGCTTACGAAGTGAAGTCGCGCAAGTTCCTGCCTCCACCATGGGGCGGCGACAAACCGGGCCGTCCGTTGATTGATAACGCCATCTTCCTGAAGGCGTGGCGTCGCACGAAGAACGAACAGTACCGCAAGATCTTCTACATCATCGCGGACCGTCTGCTGAAAGACGAAGAGCCGGCCGGCAACTGGATCAACTATCCGCCGTGCAATCCGAAGAACGGCAACATTCATCCGCGCCAGGCTTTCTGGTGGGGATACCCGATGCTGGACGCCTATCGCGACAGTCAGGAACGCAAGTACCTCGCCTGCGCGGTGCGGGCCGGCGAGTGGTACCTCAACGCCATGCGCGCCGACGGCGGATTGTTCCGCGGCACGTTCCGCGATTTCAAGACCGACTCGTTCGGTCACGCCACCAGCGGCATCGCCTGCGCGGCGCTCGTGTGGCACGATCTGTGGAAGCAAACCGGCGAGGATCGCTGGCTCGCAGCCATCCAGAAGGCGCTGAATCACTGCATGAAGATGCAGTTCCGCCAGGTGCAGGATCCGAACCTGGCGGGCGCGATTCTGGAGAAGATACAGCCGCCGGACGGAACCGACCGTTCTCCGTACTATCTTCGCGATCTAGGAACCATCTTCTACATACAGGCCGCTTCTAGCGTCCTGCGTTCGTAACGGTTTCGTCGAGCCCAGGCTCAACCCAAGGAGAAGTGTGTATGCACTCATTTATGAAGATATTCGTGTGCGTCGGACTGTTCGCTCTGTTGCCGGGCGCGGCGAAGGACGCCTCCGTGCGGCGTCATCCGATCTATACCCAGACGCGCGAGGCTCTTGTGCGCCAGGCGATCGTGGAACTCCGCGCGTCGAGCGTCGAGTTCAAGCGCTGGGCGCGGGCGGTCCGGCCGGTGGATGGCACACCCGGGCGCTTTCGTTGGGCGGTGGATGCCTTGCATGGCGCCGACGTCGGCAGCACGCGCTACGTGTTGCGAGGGCTGCGCGACGCGGGTGTGTTCGATGATGTGATCACGGCCCAGGACCGCAAGGCGGGCATCGCCTGGATTCAATCACTCCACGCTGGCGGCGGAATGTTCCGCGATCCGCTGCTGGCGAAGCCCGGCGAGAAGATCACGGACGGCCAACAGGAAGTGCTCAACCGGTACGCTCGAGAGATCCTTCAGGAATACGGGGCCGTGAAGTCCGACATGCCGCCCAGCGCCCCGCCGCCTGACTGGCCGCAGCCGTGGAACGCCGAAAAGAAGGCCGTGGCGTGGATCAAAGCGCTGCCGTGGGACACCAATCCGTGGCACGCGGGAAGTTGGGCCGGAAAGATGATGAACTGGCTGCTCATCTGGCACCAGGAAGGGCGCATTTCCAGCGAGCCGCTGGTCGAGTCTCTGAAGTTCATCTACGCCACCCAGGACCCCGCCACCGGGCTCTGGGGGCCATCCACGGTTTCCATGCAAACCCGTATCAACGGCGTGTTCAAGCTGTTTTTCTTTCTTCGCGAACAGATGGATCTACCGGTGCCTCACGCCCGCAAGATCGTCGATAGCGTCCTCGACAAGATGCTGCTTGATCCGGCGTATTACGAGACACTCGGCGGGTGCGATGAACTCGATAACCTGCTGGTGGTCGCGCAAGCTGGCGAATTGACCAACGGTTACCGCCGGGAGGAGATCGAGAAACTGGCCGCCTACAACATCGCGCACGTTCTCCAACGGCACCGGAAGGCGGACGGCGGCCTGAGCTATCATCCGGATCGCTGTTCGACCGCGTGGGTCGGCTGGAAGATGGCGCCGAGCAAGGCGCAGGGCGACGCCATCGGCCTTCATACACTGAGCAGCGGCATCACCATCGCCGTCGATCTGCTGGGCCTGGAAGGACAGACTTCCTGGCGAGGCTACGGTCTCAAGCGTCCACCCGCGAGGACTTCGCCCAGGACAATGGCACTCTCGCGCAAGATCGCCAACGAGGTTCTGGGTAGCCGCGCGGACCGGTGACGGAATCTCAGCACTTGTTGCCGGCGATGCGGCGGTCGCCTAGTTTTGCATTGCTCATGGCGGTCACCAGTTCCGGGTCCACTGCGTTCATCGCGATGGTTTTGCAGTGCGTGCGCACGATGCCGGACGGTTCCAATTCGCACTCCTGGGCCATCTGTTCGGCGGCGTAAACCGAGAATGGTCCACCCGGCGCGTAGCAGTACGCCGAATACGGGTAGTTGACCGGATATTCCTCGTGCTTGCGTATGTTGACGTCGTGAACGATCTCGCCCATGTTCCCCGCCAAGGCCTGCGCCTGCGATGCCACCGCGTTCCTCATGAACTGGAACATGTCGGAGTGATGCTGCGACTGCCACACGTGCGCGAGCTCGTGAATCAACAACTGCGTGCCCGGCGTGAACGTTCCCAGGTTCATGATCTGTACGTTCTGAGCCCCGTCGAAGAACGCGACGGTGAACGGGCGGTTCTGCGCGCCGGATTTGTTGGTGATGTAGATCCGGGAAAAGTCCAGCGAATCTCCAAACGCGCGCCGCGCGGTGGCCCGCTGCGCTTCGGTCATGGTTTGTATCGGCGCAGATGACGCAAACGACGCCGCTCCGGACGGCAACGAACCGCTGGACTTCATGGAAGAGTACATCTGCTTGAGCATGACAGTGTTGCCGGAGTTTGCTTCATCGCAGGTGCCGCAACGGGTCCCTTCCATGGGCGGGACTTCCACGTGCGACTTCCCCAACGCCGCCCAGGTTTTCGGCCCCACGATGCCGTCCGCCACCAAGCCGCGTTTGGCCTGGAATTCCTTCACTCTGGCCAACGTCTTCGCCCCGAATACTCCGTCAACCACCAGCTTCGGATACACCGAAGGCGGCGCATCGTTCAGAGCTTTCTGCGCTGAACGAACGTCCGGTCCCGACTGCCCAAAAAACAACGTACTTGGCATATGAATGTATTCTCCGCTGGACGAACGTCCGCAGGCAATGCGACATTGCACCTAGATGGACAGAAAAGCGTCGAGCGGATCGGCTCGCGATCCGCTCGACGCACCTTGCTATGCCGGTTTCACCGCATCCGCGGCGGGTTCCGGTGCGTGCTCCGGAGAATGCACCGCTTTGATGCCGTACATGTGGCAGAACGCCTCCACTTCGCGGCGATGGTTTCCGTAGAACACCACCTGGTGGAAGCCCTGCACGTCGCGTGCATCCTCGACCTTGTCCATTACGATCTCGAAACTGGTGCGGCAGCCTCCGGCCGGCGGCGTGTCCACGTTTGCCACCACTTTGCCCGTGTCGACGATCAACTCCTTCGCGTTCTTGAAACGCACCAGCGTCACCGGTTGGCCTTCCCGCCACAGCACTTGCAGCGACACGCCGATGTTGGACTCCGAATGCGACCGCAGAATGTACGGTTCCGGTGCCTTGCCGAATCCGTTCACCAGCGTCGGGCTCACGCAGTGCGACGCGATCAGGTAGTTCTTCACCGTCTCCGGTACCGGATCATTCATGAAGCCCGGCTTGTCGAATACGTAACTGGAGAACATCAGAGAGATGGCGCCGAACACATCCGCTTCGCATCCGTACGTGACGCCTGCATCCTGGAACAATGTGGCGGCCATGCACGGCGGTGTCGGCATCACCTTCGTTTGCACCATGCCGAGGCAGTCCGTGGTCAAACCGTTCGATTCTTCTTCGCGCAGCAGGCGCTTGGCGGTCATGAAGGAACGCGCCGCGTTGAGAGTGTCCTTTTCAGAAGGTTCGACGACCTTACGGGCGCCCTTGCGCATCTTGCGCGCCACTTCGCGAGCTTCCTCGGTCTCCGGCATCTTGGCGAACAACTCATTCAACGACGAGCGCGGAATGCGGCGGACCTTGGTGCCCAGCAGATCGAGCGTTTCTTCCTTACGCTCCTTGCCAGCCACCACCAGCAGACGCGATTCGGCGAACTGCTTCTTGGCGCGCACCATGCGCATGGCCTGCTCGACCGCGGCGGTGTCTAGGCTCGAAATTACATACACGCCCGGCCGGCGCGAGATGTTCAGCACATGTCCCAGGAAGGCCGTCCCGACGGGCGCGAAGATGATGGTGGGGACGCCACCATCGATGGCGATCTTCTCGGCCATCTTCCAACTCGCCATGTGCTCGATGTGCACCAGCACGGCGTCGGGCTTTTCGGCTTGCACCTTGCGGATGTAAGCTTCGACAGCGTCGGCGGCGATCAAAGCTTCGGGTTCGCGTTCGAGTGTGACGCCCACGCGCGTGGCCGAGTTGGCAAATGCTGTGGAGTATTCCTTGTCCTTGCCTTGGACGTCGTAGGAGGTGCCGGGCCAGCCGAGCCAATACGGCAGTTTCTGGCGCACCACGACACTCAGGATACGCACTTTCGGCTTGGGCCGGAACGTGGCCAAGTCGATGTACCCGCCTAGCCCTTTGTCAGGAGCGCTCTGGCCGAGCGCCAGCGCGCCGAGCGACGAGCCCGCGGCGCCCAAGAAACACCGGCGCGACATTCCGCAGCAGGAACATCCGTGCGGCTTCGAAAATCCTTGCATGATGGGTCTCCGTTCCAATAAATAGCATCCGCGAATCCGGGAAGCCGAGCCCCAGCTTTGTCTCCCATCTTCGCGGTCCCGACGATTATATAACAGTGGGGCCGGCGGCCCTGAAAAACGCTGCGCGATCCGGCCCGTCTTATGGCACAATCAGCAAGATGCAACACTACTCTCGCCGCGCGCTGGTGGCCGCCGCCATGGCGCCGGCTCTGACGGGGGCGAGCGACGGTACCACCGTGCGGCTGCCCCGGAAGATTCGGGTCGGCCTCTTGGGATTGGACGGCCACATTCAGGAAATTCTGTCGCCGTTGCCGCTGCTGCCCGACGTGGAACTCGTCGCCGTATCCGATCCGGACGCCGCGGCCCGTCGAAGGATTTCGCGCAACCGCTTCCTGGCGCGCACGAACTTCTACGCCGACCATCATGCGTTGCTCGATCGCGAAAAGATCGACGTCGCCGCCATCTGCAACCCCAACGGCGAACGCGCGGCGTTGATTCTGGCGTGCCTGGGCCGGCGCCTGCACGTGGTGGCCGAGAAGCCGCTGGCTATCGAACGCGCCGATCTGGATAAGATCAAGCGCAGTCTCACGCGCGCCGGCACACGTCTGTCCATGCTGTTGCCCATGCGCTTCGATCCGGTGTATCTGGCGCTAAAGCAAATTGTGGACTCTGGCGAAATCGGCGAAGTGGCGCAGATCGACGCGCAGAAATCTTACAAGGGCGGCTCGCGCGCCGCATGGTATACACGGCACGCCTCCTACGGCGGAACCATCCCCTGGATCGGAATACATATGGTGGACCTGATGCGTTGGGCGAGTGGGCGCGAGTTCACCGACGCCGCATCGTTCCAGGCTCACATCGCCTACCCCGAACTCGGCGACATGGAAAACGTTACGGGTACGCTCTTCCGAATGGACAACGGAGGTACCGCCACGTTGCGCATGGATTACCTGCGGCCGGAGTCCTGCCCCACGCACGGTGACGATCGCCTGCGGTTGGCGGGCACGCGCGGAATCGTCGAGTACATGGCGGCCACGGGAGTCACGGTGCTAAGCGCGGGCCGCAAGCCACGGACTATCACGCAACTCCCCGCGCGGCGCTGGCTGTTCGCCGAGTTCCTGCAGTCGGTCTACAACAACGGGACCGACACACTCAAGCTCGCGGACATCTATCGCGTCAACGAAATTGTCTTAGGCGCGCGAGAGGCGGCCGAGAAGAAGCAAATCGTGCATCTTTAACGCCTGATTAGCCGGTTATCTCTTCCACAAAAAAAAGTTGTATTGTGTTTACTATCACTTACAAAGACGGTCCCGTTTTTGTGTAACCCCTATGCCCTTATGCTTAGGGCGTGAGAGTCAGCCGATGGTTGACAGCACGCACAAGGACATGGGATCCGATCCGATCATCATCATCATCAACGATCTGTGGTAATCGCTGTTTTTTCAGTAATTTAGTACGATGCGCGCCGCAGGCGCATGTCCTTACTTGACAATCCACAAAAGTGGCTGCCCAATTAGGGTATTTTCTGGTATGATTCCTAGGAGTACTACTGGATAGAGTACTCCTAGGATCGCCGGGCCTAGCGATCCGCACTTCTACTTAATCCAGGACTCATACATGAGCGGCAAGGCCTTCGCGGCCTTCGCAGGAACGGTTTTCTTCATTCTGCCGTCAGGCATTCCCACATCTGTCGCCACGCGTGTTTCCGCTGCTGTACAGCAAAATGGTGCGGTTTACCTGAATGAAGGCGTGCGCATGTTAAACGCCGGACGGTACCAGGAAGCGGCTCAGTTTTTCCGTTCCCGATATTCCGATGCCCTATCGCGGAAGGACCACGCGAAAGCCGTTTCCAGTCTGAATAATTTGGCGGGATGCTATTTTGCAACGTTTCAATACCGCGAGGCCATGCGCTGGTATCTGGAAGCTAAGCGCCTGGCCGAAGCTACCGGCGGACGGGCGCACCTGCCCAGTCTGTCAGCGAACATATCCTCTTTATATTTGCAGCTTGGCGACGTGAGGGCGGCGCAGCATGCCGCTGAGGAGGGCCTGGGCAGCCTTCCGGCGGGAGCCGCCCTCGACTATCGCGCGCTGCTGATGTATCAACTGGGTCAAGTCTACTTCCGGCTGGGCGACCAGACACGCGGCGCGAAGATGTATCGCGAAGGAATCGAAGAAGCCGCGCGGCGGGGGGACATCGAAGCTGAGGCCCGAGGCTGGGACCGCTTCGGCTGGGAGTTGCTGTTCAGTGGCGACACGGCCGGCGCCGAGCGCGCCTTGGTCGAAGCTTTCCGTTTGCGCCGTTTGGCGCGCAGCCCTTCAACCATCCTCAGTTACCCCAAGCTGGGACTGCTCAAGCTGGCGCAAGGCGATCTGAAGTTGGCGGACGTGTTTTTGGAGCGTGCCGTGGAAGCCAGCCGCCGTTCAGCCACAACGGTTCCGCCATGGAGTGTCTACCACGCGCGCGGCGAACTGCGTATGGCACAGGGCCGCACGGTGGAAGCGTTGGACGACTTCCGAACGGCCCTGAACCTGGCACGCCGCTGGAAACTGGAAGTGCTGCCAGCCGACGCCGTTCGCATCGCTGCGGGTGTGGGCATTGAACAGATCAGCGCATCCTTTATAAGAGCCGGTAACCGGTTTTGCGCCGGCCGTCCCAACCGCGCGCTGGCCGAGGAAACGCTCGCCGCGGCGGAAGAGAATCGAGCCTGGGCGTTGCGCTCCCTGCTCAGTCCGGCATCGGGATTGGAGGCTTCGCTCCCGCCGGAGTATTGGGAGACGATGGCGCGCATGCAGCGGGCCGAAGTGGCGTCGCTAGCGACGGGCGCCCCGTCGGCGCGCCGCGAGGCCGACAAACTCCGTTCGAAGCTCACTGAGATGGAAACGCGCGCCGGGTTAGCCGCCGCGGACCAGCCAGCGGTTCCCTCGGGCGCCGAGACGCCGCTCGTCACTCGGATCCGGCAGGCCCTTCATAAAGAAGATGCGCTTTTCGTGTTCCACGCCGGCGGCGATGAAGGTTGGGCCTGGGCGGTCACGGCGTCCGATTTCCGTCTGTACCGGATTCCCCCGCGTGCCGAGCTGTCCACACTGGTCCTGAACTTCCGTCAAGCAGTGCTGCGGAGTGAACCGGAGGCTGTTGCGCTGGGCGAGCAATTGCACGGTGCTCTATTCGCCAAGGCCCCGAGGGGTGCTCTGGCGAAACGGGATTGGATTGTGGTGGCCGATGACGTGCTGCACCACGCGCCGATGGCGGCGTTGGTCGCCGGGCGTGGCCCATCAGGCGCGTCCTATCTCATCGAAAAACACAGCCTGCGATTCGCGCCCGCCGCCGCCATGCTCACCCGCGATGCGGCGGATGGGTTGGAGCCGGGATTCATCGGCGTGGGCGACGCCGTATTCAACACGGCGGATGCGCGCTGGCAAGGCTACATCCGCCAGCCGGAACCCAGTTGGCGCGCGTGGCTTTCGCGCCTGCCGCATTTCCGCGCCGAAGCCAATGCCTCACCGGCGGGCGATTCCACTTTGGAGTTGGCGCGGCTACCCGGAAGCCTCGCCGAAGTTCGAGCCTGCGCAGATGCCTGGGGAGCTAGGCCGGATCAGGCTGTTTTGCTCACCGGCAGAGATGCTTCGAAGTCACGCCTGGAGCGCGAGTTGGCGCGGCGCCCCGGCATCGTTCACCTGGCCACCCACGTACTCCGCAACCGCGAATCGGCCGGGCGGGTAGGCGTGGCACTCAGCATAAACCAAGAAGGACAGCTCGAACTGCTTACTCCCGAGTTGATAAGAGCCTGGCGTCATCGGGTCGGCCTGGTCGTGCTGAGCGCATGCAGTTCGGGAAACTACCCCGTCAGCGGCGACTCGGCTGCATTGCGGCGCGCCACAACCTATTCCATTCATGTTGAAGATGGTGCCCGCATGGCGCTGCCGGGTGAAGGGATGCCGGGGCTTTCGAGAGCCTGGCTTGCGGGTGGCGCGCGGGCTGTCGTAGCCAGTCTTTGGCCTACCCCCGACGATACGGGGCAACTGTTCTGTTCTTTCTATTCGAAACTTCGTGGTTGTTCGGGCGCCGGTGGCGGCGTCCAAACCGCCCGTGCATTGCAGCACGCCCAGATCGAGATGCTTCATTCGGCGAACTGGCGTTCCCAGCCGCGGCATTGGGCGGCGTTCTTTATAACCGGCAAGGAATGAACCGGCATGTTCACTTTGCGCAAAGAGAAACCAAGCGAAACCAATTACCCGGAGCCCGCTCCGGAAGATTGCTATACCGATGAAACTAGTGCCGCCTCTCCGACCGATAGCGCGGACTGGGGTGCTCTGGTCCGGCGTGTCCAGAGGGGCGATCCGTCAGGCATGGAGGCCCTGTATTGTGTTTTCGCAAGGGGTGTTCGCTTTTACTTGTGCCGTCAGTTAGGTCCACAGGAGCTGGACGATCGAGTTCATGATGTCTTCTTAATTGTCGTAAATGCCATCCGCCGCGGTGAGGTCCGCGAGCCGGAGCGGCTGATGGGCTTCGTACGCACAGTGGTCCGGCGCCAGATTGCGGCGCATATCGACCGGGCGGTGCAGAGAAGGAAAGACGAGGTGGATGTCGAATCGGGTATCCGGCTGGCGGATGCCCGGCTGAATCCGGAAGAAGATGCCATCGAACGACAGAAAGCCGAGTTGATGGAAGGGGTTCTGCGCGGGATATCCCGCCGCGACCGCGAGATCCTGACGCGATTCTATCTCCAGGAACAGCCCCAGGAGCAGATCTGCCTGGAAATGAACCTCACCGAGACGCAGTTCCGGTTGTTGAAATCCCGGGCCAAGACCCGGTTCAGCGAGTTGGGGAGAAGGCGACTCTCCAAAAAACCGATTCCTTTAGTTTGTTTGAGAAAAGCTGCGGGCACGGGACACTAGTTTCCTGTGGTGGAGCGGAAGTGCGACAACGCAGCATTCAAACAATACATAATCGAGGAGACATCCGTACCATGCTCACCGCATATGGTCAGCACGCCTCCGAAGACGCGCTGGAGCAATTTGTTCTCGGAGGGTTGGAGCAGCAGGAGGTTGCCAGCTTGGAAGAGCACCTTCTGGTCTGCTCCACCTGTCAAGCGCGCCTGGAAGAGACAGAGGCATTTGTCACAGCTTTGCGTTCCGCCGCAAGAAAGCTGCGCGCGGAACCACCGTCAGTTTGGGGAGAACTTCGAGGACGATTCTCCAGATTGATGGGAATGCCCACTCCTGTCTGGGCCACCGCCGCGGTGGCGGCCCTGGTTGTTTCTGCTTTGGCGCTCGCGCCTTCGATTCTGACGCGTACTTCCACGGCGCCTGCTTTTGCCGTGACACTGGAGTCCGCGCGCGGGATCGAAGGTCAAGCCGAGAGCCGTGTGCCCGCGAATACCCCGCTCCGTCTTTCGATCGACCTGAGCGAGTTGCCGCTGAACGATTCTTACCGGATCGAGGTGGTGGACGCGTCGGGAAAACCGGAAGTGGAGCTGAATGTGGCAGCCGCGAACGGACGCTTGGTGGCCGATACGGGCCAAGCGCTGGGTGCTGGACGCCACTGGGTAAGGTTGTATGGTTCCAACAATCCGCAGAGCCTCTTGCGCGAATTCGGCGTGAGGGCGGAGTAAGCGGATGGTTAAGCGGCTGTTACTTCACGGCCACCAGAGAGATCTCTTCGAGCATGGGCCAACGCTCCTCCACATCGGCTTTTCGCTCCACGCTCGGAAGGGGCTGGACGGTGGTTCTGGTTGGTTTACGAAGCGTGAAGTACTGGCCGTAAATGCGATTCATGGCCGAAAATTCGTCCAGGTTGTCTAAGTAGACGTTCGTGGCTACCACGTTCGAAAAATCCAGTCCCTCCTCCCCCAGACTGTCGAGCAGGTTTCTCATCGTCTGCCTTACCTGGTGCCCTGTCGTGGCCGCGTAAATGCCCGTCATGGGACCGGGAATGAATCCTGGTGTGACCGAGCAGTAAAGCGTATCGCCGGCCCAGACGCACGGGCTTTGCAGGGCGTCGGGCGGCATGTTGCGAGGCCGGACCGTCTTACGGCGGGCCAGGTCGCGCACAGCCACGCCGGCCAGTTCGACGCGAGCTCCTCCAGGGAGCTTGTCGATGGCGATGGCGGTACGGGCGGGAGGGCTGGCCGTGTCTATGCGTTGCTGATAGGCACGGTCCAGCTCGTCGGCTGGAATCGCGTTCGTGAAGTACGGATTGAAGAGCGCCAAATGCCGGAAGTCCATTCCGGCGGCTTTGAGCGTCCGCGCCATGCGGTCGAGCGCCAAACGCATTTCTTCGGCGGCGTCGCGCGGCACTTCTCCCGTGCGGGCGTCGTGTCCGAAGCAGCCCGAGATGTACAGCCGCTCGCCGGCAAACACCGCCGCCGGAACCGTGGCCCCGCGCGGCTCGCCCGGCAGCGTGACGGTTTTCTTATGTGCCAAGTCACGCACGGCGACGGCGGTCACTTCGACGGGCGTTGAAACCGGCATACGATGGACTCCGATTATCTGCCGCGCCGGAGGATTCTTCACGAAGAACTCACGCCAGACCGCGTCCACTTTTTCATAGGCGCTCATGTCGGTCAGGTAGAGCTGCGTCGAGACGACGTGCTCCATGGTGAGGCCGGCGGCTTCCACAATGGCGCGGATGTTCGAGAGCGTGTCGCGCAATTGCTGCTCGACGGTGGCGGGGATTTTGCCTTCGGCATTCAGCGCGCCTTGCCCGGATACGTAGAGGCAGTCGGCGGTCAACAGTCCCGGACTATACGGGCCCACCACTTTGGCGCCGGCGGGCGCGATCACTTGAATGTCAGCGGCGGCCATGGAAAGTACTCCGGCAAGTGCAATCAGCAGTCGGTACATGATCCCTCACTTCGGAAATTTCCAGATGCGCAGGGCGTTCGCGCCGAGCAGAAGCTCGCGGTCGGCGTCGGAATAGAAATCGCAGACCTTGTCGACGAATTCGAGTTCCTTGTCCATGGGCAATTCCCAACGCGGTCTGGGGTAGCTGGAGCCCCATACCAATTGTCGCCCACCGAACTCTTCATAGATGGCCTTGTAGAAGGGCAGCGTATCTTCGTACGGCCAACGCTTGAGCTCCGACATTTCGTAGGGTTCGCTCGAGCTGATCCAGACGTGCGGGAAGCGCTTCAGACGGAACATCTTGCGGAATTCCGGCCAGCAGTCGCGCGCCTTCAGGTCGGGCTTGCCGGCGTGATCGATGACGATCTTGACCCCCGCGAAACGGGCGGCCATGTCTTCCAGCATGGGCATCTGGTGCGGCAGGATGTAGAAGTTGAATACGGCGCCCAAGCGCTCGGCCGCGCGCCAGAGTGGATAGGATTCGCGCGCGTTGAGCCAGGTGGATTGGGGATGATAGATCGGACTGAAGCGCATGCCCTGGAAGCCGTGTTCCTTCATCCAATATTCCAGGCGCGCCGGTGCGTCCGGCGCCGACGGGTTCAACAGCCCATGCGCCACAAACAGCTTCGGGTACTTGTGCAGCGAGTAGCTGATGTAGTTGTTGTCCCAGCCGTAGTAGCGCGGGTTGATCAGCACGGTGTAGCGCAAGCCGAACTCGCGCATCATCTCGACCTGATTTTCGATGGGCGCGGAAATCCGCGGACGCACATCGGGCCGCTCGGGATGGCCAAACGGAAAGCGCTGCTCCAACTCCAGGGACCAGACTTCCAGGTGCGTGTCGACAATTAACCGCTGCCGGGCCAGTCCCGCCGAAGCACCCAACAACACCGAGCGCCGCGACACCCCATGATTGTCTTGGATCACGATTTTCCCATCAGTGCAGGTGGCGGATCGTGAAGCCAACCGAGGCGGCGTAGGGTTTGCCGCCGGTGGTTGTGAGCCAGGCTTCGGCCGTGTATTTGCCCTCGGGAAGCGGTTGCCCGTCTTTGTCGGACAGGCGCACCAGGAAGGCATAGACTTTTTCGCCGGGGCCGAAACTCTCTTTGCGGATCGCGAGAGTGAAAGCCCGGCCGTCGGACCAGCGGTATACCACCTGTCCCTTCTCGTCCTTGATTACGAACTCGTAGGTCTGCCCTGAGCCGAACTCCAGCGTCAAGGGTTGATCCTGTTCCACGCGGAAGTGTATGCGCGCCGTCATCGTCGGGACCGGAGGAATGCTGCTCACCGGGGGCATCAGATTCGCCGTGTAGACAGCGCTGTTGAGCGAGAGTCCGAAGGCGACATCGCGTTCGCTGATGGCCGTCACGCCGCCCAATCGCGCATAGACCAGATCCCAGCGCCGCGGTCCCGCGATGGTGGTCTCCAGCCGGTAGAGCATGCCGATCCATGGCAGGTAGAATTCCTGGTCGATCCCAGCGTCGGCGCAAACCGGAGCCGAGTAGCGAATCGAAAGCGCCCAGTCGAGCTCTCCGATGGGACCGTTGTACTTTTCGTTACGCGATGTCACCACCGCCGTCTTGTTGCACGGGCTCATGGCCGTGGCGAAGGCTTCACCGACTGGTGTGTTGAACGCCGTCAGGATTTTCTCGGCCTTAGTGGCGGCGTCCCATATCCAGAGCGTTCCGTCGTCGGCCATGCGGAGCCATTTTTCCGTGCCGTTGGAGCTGCGCAGCAGGTGATAAGGGCGGTCGCCGATCCAATCCCAACGCGTGATCTCGATGGTTTCCGCCGATGCCACGGCGCCGCTAATGCGATAGACCCAGGTGTTGCCCACTTGAAGTGGAAAATAGTCGGGGTTGGCGCCGGCGAGGAGCCCCGCGGCCAGCAACAACAAGATCAGACTAACCGTAGAAGTTCTTGTTCCAGACATGGCGCTCCAGTGTCCTCAAGACCGCCTCCGGGAGGGGGCCTCTATCAGATACACTACTACTACTTTCCGCGTTTCGGGCGTGACGCATGCCCGGGATGACGCTTGTCACGGCTGGCTCGGATAGGCAGAACTGAAGGGCAATCTCGGCCAACGTTCCCGGCACGCCTTCCAGGTCTTTTCGCAGCGCGGCCACGCGTTCCACCACCTGGCGTTTGCGGTCCCCGCGGAAATAGAACGAACGAAACTCGCCTTTGGCAAACTGCGTGTCTTCGGTGATCGCTCCGGTGAGCGCGCCTTCGTCCAGCGGCACGCGCGCCAGCACGCCGATGTCGCGCTTCCGGCACAACGGAAACAGGTTCTTTCGCGGGGTCTGATCGAAGATGTTGTAGATCACCTGCACGGCGTCGATGAGTCCGGTCTCGATGATGGCGAGCGCCGAGTCTGGCTGGTGGTCATTGATCGAAATGCCCACGGCGCGCACTTTGCCGGACTTCTTCAGGTCTTCGAAGGCGCGGCGCCACTCCTCGCGGTCCAGCCATTCCGGATTCCATACGTGGAGCTGTTGCAGGTCGATTGAATCCAGCCCCAAGTTCTTCAGACTGGTTTCGGTGGCGCGGATGATGTACTCGTACGGGAATACCTGATCGATGGCGATTCCGGCGCGCGCGGGCCACAGCAGGTTCTTCGGAGGAACTTTGGTGGCAACGTAGATCTTTCGGTCGTACTCACGCACCACTTGGCCCACAAGCTGTTCGCTGTGCCCGTCGCCGTAGGCCAGCGCCGTGTCGATGAAGTTCACACCGAGCTCGATGGCGCGGCGCAGGCTGGCCAAGCCTTCCGCATCGTCGGTTCCCAGCCACTGCTTACCGCCGATCCCCCAAGCGCCAAACCCCACCTCACTAACCTCAAAACCTGTCCTGCCGAGTTTCCGATATCGCATGATGCTTCTATCATAGGAGAGTGGGAACAAATCAAAAACCCGGGACGGACGAGACGTTTCCTGGAAAAACCCGGAAACGTCTCGTCCGTCCCGGGTTTTTGGTGGTGTTGTTGCTGGTGGCGGTGACTGCGTTTGCCGCCACGGCTCGCTTGTATCTCAAGGACGGTACCTATCAGATTGTTCGCGAATACAAGGTGGAGGGCGACCGCGTGCGCTACTACTCGAGCGAGCGCGGCGAGTGGGAGGAGATCCCGCTCGAAATGGTCGACCTGAAGCGCACCGAGAGCGAGGTCAAGGAGCGCGAGGCCGCCCGCAGCGCCGAGGTGCTGGCGCTGGAGGCCGAAGACCGGGCCGAGAAATCCGAGCGAGCCGAAATCGCGCGCGTTCCCATGGAGGCCGGCGTCTACCTGGTGGAAGGCCAGACGCTGAAGCCCCTCAAACAGGCCGAAAGCAAGGTCGTCACGAACAAAGGCCGCTCCGTGTTGAAAATCCTCAGTCCGGTGCCCATGGTAGCCGGCAAGGCGACGGTCGAAATCGACGGCACGAGCGCGCCCATCCAAGTCCCGAATGATAAGCCTGAGTTCTACTTCCGCATGGCCAACCAAGAGCGTTTTGCCCTGGTCCGGCTGACTCCCAAGAAGAATGCCCGCATCGTACAGAGGTGGAGCATCATCCCAGTATCAAAGGAGATTGTCGAGGAGGAAGAAGAGGTAGCCACCCTCAAACGGCAACTCCAAGAAGGCCTGTACAAAATTTGGCCCATAAATTCTTTGAATGCTGGCGAATACGCGCTTGTGGAGTATACTGTTGGGAAAGGAAACGTCCAGGTTTGGGACTTCACGTGCGCAGGCGCGAGAAGAACGCCGTAGCGCCGAACCTGTCCGAGATCCTGTAGGGATATGCGCCAGTGATATGGATTTTGGGAAGATCCAATGCTTAAGGTGTTCATTTTAAACACCTTGAGATCTGGCAGGTGAATTGCCTAGTATCCTGACAACAGTTACAAGGGAAAGGAGATAAGGAGACTGATGAAGTCCTCTATAGTTTTGAGACTGGTCATAGCCCTAGCTGTGGCCTTAGCCCTGATTGTCCCCGCGACGTTCGCGCAAGCGGTGACAGGTACCATCAGCGGTGTGATCAAAGACCCCAACGGTGCTGTAATCCCGGGTGCAAAGGTGGTCGCGCGCAACGCTGGTACGAATGCTACCGCCACTTCGACGACGGATGCGGCAGGTGCATACAAGATCATCAACTTGGTTTCCGGCTCGTACATAGTCGAAGTGGAAGCCAAAGGATTCAGAAAGACCACGACCATTCCGCAGCGCCTTTCGACGGCTGACGTTTTGCGTCTGGATCTGACACTCGAGCTCGGGCAAGTTACCGAGACGGTGACGGTGGAAGAAGCGGCGACCAAGGTCAATACGGAAGACGCCCAGATGGGGCAAGTGCTCCGTGACGTTTACCAGTTGCCCATCATTTCTGGCGCGGGCGGACGCAACCCGCTTTCGCTGGCAGCCACCCAGCCGGGTGTAGTGTGGGCCCCCGCCGCCTCGGCGACCATTGGCCCCATGTCCGTTAACGGGCAACGTTCGCAGGCCAATAACTATATGCTCGATGGCGGTGATTCCAACGACTTGGCGATCAACGTTCCTGACGCTGTGCAGCAGATTTCTCCGAACGCAATCTCCGAGTTTCGTGTGATCACCGGCGCGATGAAGGCCGAATTCGGGCGCAACTCCGGCGCGGTTATTCAGGTGACGACTCGTTCGGGCGACAATAACTGGCACGGCGGCGTGAACGAGGTTTTCAGAAACACCAAACTCAACGCAGTGCCGTTCTTCCAGAAGGTCACGCCGGGTCCGGTCGCAACGTTTACGACTGGATTGCCGCGCAAACCACAGTGGAACACCAACGACTTTGACACTCAGTTTGGCGGTCCTGTGAAGAAAGACAAGACGTTCTTCTTCGTGAATTACCTTGGTTTCCGCCGCCGGCAGGGTGTGACCCGCTCGGCTACGGTTTTCAGTGACTCGCAGCGCAGCTTGATCAATCAATACGGCACCAAGGAAGCCAAGGCGTTGCTCGCGTTGGTTCCCGCGGCCTCGACCGGTAACACGCTGTACTCGTCGCCTACCAACCAGGCCACGCGAGATCAAGGTTCCGCCAAGTTCGACCACAACTTCACGGACGCAAACCGCCTTTCGGTTACCTATTTCATCGAACACGTAGATAGCTCGAATCCGTTCGCGTCCACTGGAGGCAGCAACGTTCCGGGGTTTGGCGACAGAGGAACGACACGGTATCAGAACCTAATCGCT